>AGIF02000001.1:608219-912329 GCA_000227505.4 gamma proteobacterium HIMB55
GAGGCTATCTCGACTTGTCTTGCTCGCGCTGCTGAGAGCGCGGACGTTGTTATCAGCAGTGGCGGTGTCTCTGTGGGGGATTACGACTTTGTCCGACAGTGCGTCGAGTCCATGGGTGTACTGACTGACTACAAGGTCGCCATGAAGCCGGGCAAGCCTGTTTGTTTTGGCCACATAAACCGCTCCAATAACGGGCGTGCGCTTTTTTTAGGGCTGCCTGGCAATGCAGTGTCCTCATTTGTTGTTTTGACCGAGCTTTACCTACCGGCGCTTCGGTACCTGATAAATAGACATTCAGTCGTGCCAAACCAGCAGATTTCCGCAACGTTGAAGGAAGACCTCAAGCGCCGAGCAGGCCGGTTGGAGTTTCAGCGTGGCGTGCTAAGCAGTGAGCTTAACTCGTTAGGGCAGTTGGTTTGGCGGGTGTCAGCATTCGGCGGCCAGGATTCTCATCGCGTACTGGGCTTGGCCCGTGCCAACTGCACTATTCAAATTCCTGCAGACGTGGCTGAAATCCCTGCTGGGACTGAGGTAACTGTGTCTGTGTTTCCTTGGTTTGAATCACTGGACTGAGGATTTGAGGATGGGGGCAACTGCTCAGCTCAAAGGAGTCGCCATTCTATGCGGCGGTGACAGTCGTCGCATGGGTACCGATAAAGCGCTTGTCGACTTTGATGGTATGCCGCTTCTGAGGCGTCACGTTGAGGCAATCCTCAGCCTGCATCTTGACGTACCCATCTACGTCTCATCGGGCACCAAACGCTACAAAATCCTCGATGACTGTGGCGTTGTCTATGCGCCAGATCTTGTCTCCGGTGCGGGTCCCTTGTCTGGGTTAGCAGGTGCACTGACTGCAGCCGAGAAAGCTGGGGGCGCCGGCGGCCACGTGTTTGCGATGCCGGTCGATACATTAGTCCCACCGGGGGTGTTGCTGGATACGTTAACAAAGATTCGACCTGGTGCCTCGGTTGCTGCGCTCATTAAAGGGCAGCGTCTGCACCCTGTGCATGGACTTTTTCCGGTATCCGCTGCCGCCGCGCTGAGCGAATTTGTTCAATCAGGTGGGCGTGCCGTCATGGAGTTCCTGGAGTCGGTCGACATTGAACAAGTCTCGATTGGTGAAGCATGGGAGTTATGCCTGAACTTTAACTATCCCGAGGATTTTGTGTCTGCCCGCGAGGCCTTAGCGCAGATCACATCGCTCAAACCCTAGGTTTGGCCGATGACTGCGGCAGAGAAGGTTTCCCGAACCGGCTTGATAAGGTACGGCTCTAATAAAAAGCATTCAAAACACTTATAGTGGCTCAAGGCTATGCGTGAGATGGAATGCTGAGAGGGAACAAATAATGGATCGTCGCAATTTTATCGCCGCTGTGGGTGGCGCACTCGCTTACGCCAATGCGGTCCCGTCGCTTGCGCAATACGTTATTCCCGATGGCCAGGTGCGGCTGGTGTTCAACGAGAATCCTTATGGGCCAAGCCCCAAAGCGCTTGCGGCAGTAAAGGATATTCTGTCCCTGAGTGCCTATTACCCCGATTCACCGACGGACTATCCGATCAGGGATAATTTATTTGACGCGATCTCGAGCAAGCATCAGCTGACCCACGACAATTTATTCGTGTCGTCTGGCTCCAATGAGGGCCTGCAAGCAGCATTGATGGCCTATGGACAAGATGGCGCCGTTTTAACGCCCGCGCTTACCTATAACGATCACCTTGGATACGCCGAACGGTTGGGCGTCTCCATCGTTCGGGTGCCATTACGCGATGATCTGCAAGTTGATCTCGATGCCATGGCGGCGCGCGTCGATGAGAGCATTAGCGTCGTATACCTCGCAAACCCCAATAACCCCACAGGCGTGCCAATCGATGCGAATGAACTGCGCGCATTCTGCAAAAAAGTGGGGTCAAAAGCGCTGGTGATTGTTGATGAGGCCTATAACGAACTCACGGCAAATCCCTCTGCTAATTCGATGGTGGATTTAGTCCGTGCCGACGGCAACGTGCTGGTAATGCGAACGTTTTCCAAGATCTTCGGCATGGCGGGTATGCGCATTGGCTACGGTATGGCGCGACCCGATATTGTTGGGCGTATATCCAAGCATGTTATGGCGTGGCCGAATGGGGTGGGTTTGACCGCCGCTTATCACAGCTACATCGATGATGAGTTCATCGCCTTTTCACGCAAGAAAGTGTCCGAGGGGCGAGCGATGGTGAATCAGACGTTCCGAGACGTCGGCATAAACCCTGTGCCTTCTGTGACAAATTTTGTCTTTGCTGATGTTGGGCGTGACGCCAAGACTTTTCGGCAGGCGATGGCAAATGAAGGCGTCCTGATAAATGGGGGGTACGCGGGTTACCCGAACTACATCAGGGTAAGCATGGGCAAGCTGGAGGACCTGCAAACCTTCGACCGCGTCTTCAAACGGGTATTCGCAAGGGCAGTTTGAGGATTAGCTCCTCGAGCTCACCAAGGGCGTGGTCAGGGCGTCATCTCGTGGACAACGTCACCGTTAACGAGGGTCATCCGGACAGGTGTTTGGTGGATGGTAGCCGCCTCGACCTCAAGGATATTTCGATCCAGCAAAACGAGATCCGCTAACTTACCGGCGGTAATACTGCCGAGCTTAGCTTCCTCACCGACTTGGCGCGCCGTTGCCATTGTCATCGCAACGATTGCTTCTGCAACGCTGACGGATTGCCCTTCATTACGAGCTGGCATGGCTGCTTCACCGGGTAGACGACGGGTAAAGGCTGCTTCGATGAGCTCAAGCGGCTTGTAAGTCGACAGATAGGCTGAGGCAGGCCAATCCGCCCCAAAACTTTGATTGATCCCTGCGTCCATAATCGATCGCACGGGATAGGCGTTTTCGACCTTTTCCATGCCAACAAACGATCCGATATTAAAGTAAGAGGGGTCGCGAGCAGCCCATTGAATCGATGTCTGCGCCGTTACGTTGAGCGCCCCAAAGCGCTCGATATCGTCTGGGTGCACAAAGTCCATATGCGCAATCGTGGCTCTGACAGTTTGGTTGCCAGTGGCTAAGCGGGCCGCTTCAATCGCATCGAGCGACTGACGTACTGCCGCGCCGCCAATGGCGTGGATATGGACGGGAATATTTTGATTGAAATACGTCTCTATATTCGCGCTCATCTGGGCTTCCGACATCATCGGCTTGCCGAAATCCTCGTTGGAGGAATCGACATAGGGTGTCAGTAAGTAGGCAGTGTGTCCTTCAGGAACACCATCCGCGGCCATCTTTACGGCTTCAGGTCGAACCATGTTTCCGCTATACGCCGAACGATAGTCTATAAACCTTTCTGCGATGATGTTGGCATCATCGAGTTCTCGCACAGAGCCGAAGATGCGGAGTGAAAGCGCTCCTTGCTCGTCTAAGTCACGCCAGATTTGGTAAGCCTCTTCCTCTGACGGGGCGCCTGCCCATGCATCATAAACACCGGTTAAGCCCGCTGCCGCAGCTCGCGGTAGCCAATCCTTCAGTCTCGCCTCGAACGCTGTCCTGTCACCCGGGATGAAGGCCTCGCTGATGTGACTTCCCGCCTTTTCGCGCGCGGTTCCTAAGGGCTGGTTTGTGAGTGGGTCCCGCTCAAAAAAGCTGACACCGGGCTCGGGATCGGGAAAGGAGGCATCGACGCCACCCTCGCGCAGAGCCCGCGAGGAGAACCACGTCGAGTGCCCGTCGACCGACTGAAGTATGACGACTCGATCGCCAAAGACTGTGTCGAGAATATGTGCCTCGGGGCCGGTCTTCGAAAAGAGGTGGTTCTGCCAGCCGCGAGCGTATACAGGTCCATTCCCCAGCTGATCCTCGCGAATTGCTTCAAGGGCAACCTGAAGCTTCTGAAGCGTATCGGCGTGGCTTAGATTAACGCCAACGTCGGTAAACGAACCCATGAACACATGGGTATGTGAATCCATTAGGCCTGGTATCAAGAGTCCATCGCCAATATCCACTTGGCGAGTACGCTCACCGACTAATGCCTCAGCCCCCTTTGAACTGCCCACGTAAATAATGCGATCAGCCCTGACCGCCACGGCTGAAGCCTCAGGCATATCAGCGTCAGCCGTGAAAATCGCACCTCCTGTGAAGATGAGATCTGCAGGTTCAACATCGTTGGAGCCCGAGCATGCGGTTAAACCAAGCAAGGTTGCCAAGCCTAGGAGGACGAATAATTGGCGTGAGTGACGCATAAGATTTTTCCAATAAATTTTATTCTTGTAGACCATCGATAGTATCGGATTCATGCGTTCCACGGGAGAGCTGATGCGGGACGTCAATCGCTGTTTCTGCTCGCTTGAGTCACTGGATTGGTATGTCGAAGTAGCGGTCGGGAAACGGCTCGTTCTCGAGAGTGAAATGCCACCACTCGGCGTAGTAGCCCCTGAAGCCAGCGCTTTCCATGATCCGCTTTAGGATCTGCCGATTTTTTGCGGCATCTCCGACAATTTCTTTGCTTGCCGTGTGTGAACGGGCGTCGAAGTAATCCCACGGGGTACCCATGTTTAGGGGTTGCCCATTCCCCTTAGCGATGAGCGTCAAATCAATCGTACTTCCGCGAGAGTGGCCTGAACGGCTTGCAATGTAGCCACGTTCTATAAGTTCCCTCCGAGCGACATTAGGGTAGTAGGTTGCCTTACTGGGCTCGTCCTCATTGCCGCTTACCCACCGAACAAAGTCATCCACCGCCCGTTGCGGGCGAAAGCAGTCATAGATCAATATGGCCAGACCTTGAGTTTCAGCGAGACGCTGTGCTTTCGTTAGTGCAGAGGTCGCCTCTTGGCTTAGCCAACATTTTGCAGCGCCATAACCGGCAACAGGGCGCCCCAGAAAATTATTCTTTCCAGCGTAGCGTATGTCCGTGACTACGCCCTCGACGGCCTCGCCTGCATCGATTAACGCGCTGGCGGATGCCATGTTGATGGGTACTGACATGCTGCAGACAGCCCACAAGACTGCGTTAAGAAGTCGTCGTCTTTCTGTCATCTTGCGTGCATTGATCATGGTCCCAGCTTGCCGTCTGTAGTGAGCTCTGCCAAGCTCAAATAGAGATATAAGGGGGTGTCATGAAACGACGATCATTGCTTCAGCTGAGCTCAGCCGCTGCACTTTTGTCTAATCTGCCGGCACACGCCAGCTTAGAAATCATCAAAAGACCTAGAAGACTGGCGGAAGGGCAGACTGTCGCGATCGTTGCGCCCGCGTCGGTAACTTACGAATCACTTCAGTTGCAGCTGGCGATTGAGGCACTCGAGGCGATGGGTCTGAAGGCTAAAGTCGGCGAGCACGTCATGGATCGATTTGGCTATTTAGCCGGCCATGACCGTGACCGAGCAGCCGATATCAACGCTGCGTTTGTGGATCCAGAGGTGGATGCCGTTTTTGCGCTCCGGGGGGGGTGGGGCGCCAGCCGATTGCTACCGTTTATCGACTTCGACGCGATAAGAGATAACCCCAAGATCATGCTGGGCTACAGCGACATTACAAGTCTCTTAAACGCGATCTATGCAAAAGCAGGTGTCGTCTCCTTCCATGGGCCTAACTTGATGTCGCGATGGAATGAGTTCACCTATCAATCCATGCGCGAGGTATTGTTTGACGCAAAACCTGCGCGGTACATAAATCCTACTGATCTTGACGGTGAGTTGGTTGCTCGACAAAACCGGATTCAAACCATCGTGCCAGGACGCGCAGAGGGCCACCTTGTTGGTGGCAATCTCACCTTGATGAGTGCGCTACTGGGAACGCCTTATTTGCCCACGTTCGACAACGCTATTTTGTTTCTAGAGGATGTCGGGGAGGCAATCTATCGTGTCGACCGAATGCTTACCCAGCTGAAGATAAGCGGCCATTTGCAGAAAGTGTCCGGCATTGTGTTCGGTCACTTTACTGGCGTGAAACCGAACCCGGGTTTGGGCAATTTTGCGTTAATGGATATCCTCAAACAGCATTGTGAGCCTTTGGGGGTGCCCTGTTATTTTGGGGCCATGATTGGTCATGTCGACCAGCAAAGCACGGTTCCTGTAGGCGGTCGGGCGCGGATGGACGCGTCATCGGGCGTGCTTGAATTGACCGAAGCCGCTGTACGGTAGTGGATTCGAAAAGCTAAATGCGCTCTCTGTGGGTGTGTGACCTCGGCTAAGGCAGAGCGCTGGCATTGTTGTTACGAACATTATTGATAGGAAAAGGGGGGAATATGGCGTTACACAGGTCTGGAATTGTATGCGGGTTGTTCGCAACAACAATCTTTTCGGTGGGGTGCTCGACCAACGATCAGGGCAGCACCTTGGACGCCATCATTCCAAAAAAAGAAGCGCTTTCTGTGGGTATGGCAGGGGATGACCCAGCAGACATCAGTCGCTACCTCTTGGCAAGTGGCGCCTCCGCACCGCAACTTTCTCCCGACGGGCAACAGGTTATTTTTCGGTCCTCGGTCACCGGTGTACCACAGCTGTGGACATTGCCAGTCACGGGCGGCGCACCTAGCCAGTTGACGTTCGGCAATGGCATTACCTTCGCTCGCTGGTTACCTGATAGCTCTGGCATCCTTTACGGGGCTGACAACAATGGCAACGAGCAAGAGTCCTATTTATTGATCAATAGGAATGGGACCTCCGAGCGCGAAGTCTTCTCTGCAACAGAGGGTGGTTTTCGGTCCTTAGGTGATATCGCTGGAGACAACGACACCCTTTTTCTCGCCTCCACCGAACGCACGGGTCTTCACTACGACATCTATCAAGGGTCGATTTCGTCAGGTGAGACAGAGCTCATCTTCGAGGGTAGCTACGGCAACTTTGCGCGCGCGCTATCGCCGGACGGCCGCTATTTGGTGGTTACTGAGACCGTTGGAGAAGACTCTGATTATCTGTATCTACTCGATACGGATACACGTGAGATGAAGGTGGTGTCTCAGCCTGAATCTCGAGCCAATCATGGTGACGGCGGCTTTGCGTGGTCTTCAGATGGAGGAACGCTGTTTTTGAGTAGTAACGCGAATCGAGAGTTCGCAGCCGTGGTTGCCTACGATATTGGCAGTGCGCGATTCGACTCCTTGGTTGAGTCTGAGTTTGACTTGGCGGATGTGCGTTTGTGCGGCGCCGACGACGCCTACTTGCTATGGACCGAGAATCGCGATGGCTTTGATGTGCTCGGGGGGCGAGATCTTGCCACAGGAGAGCCAATCGTATTTCCTGAGATTCCTGAAGGCGTTTACTCGCTCAGTTGCTCCAAGGCTGACAGCACGCTCATTGTCGGGATCAACGGCTGGCGAACGCCCGGTGACATCTATGCCATCGACGTGGCCAAAGGTGAATCTCAGTTGTTGGTCGGTTCTAACCTTGCCGGCATTCGCGTGGACTCACTTATCCGTCCGGAGAGTATCACCATGCCTGCGAGGGATGGCGTAGAACTACAGGGTCTTCTGTACCTTCCAAAAGACCTTACAAAAGGAACCGCTGAGAGCGCGCCGCCTGTTATTTTTGAGGTGCACGGGGGGCCCACAGCGCAGTCGCGGGCGAATTTTGATCCCGTATCCCAATATCACGCTGCGCGTGGCGTTGCGGTTTTTAAGCCGAACGTTCGTGGCTCAACTGGCTTTGGCAGAACCTATGTCAAGCTCGACGATCAGAAGCAGCGTTTGGACAGCGTTCGCGATTTGGTCGACATGTTGAAATTTTTTGAAGGCGACGGTCGGGTTGATGCATCGAGAGCAGCGGTATCGGGCGGGTCCTACGGTGGCTATATGGTCAACGCGGTGCTCGCAGCGTATCCGAAGGCTTTTGCGGCAGGCGTCTCCCGTTATGGTGTGGCAGATTGGGTAACCGCCTTGGAAGTCGCGTCGCCGGCGTTAAAAGCGTCCGATCGTATCGAGTATGGCGATATTCGTGATCCAGAGTGGCGAGCGTTTTACACCGTTAATTCGCCCATTCGGCAGGCTGACAAAATTCGCGTCCCCGTTCTCTATTCGCACGGTGAGATGGACCCGCGGATTGATATCTATGAAACGGAAGTCATGGTTCGCACACTGCGCGAGAACGGTATTGAGGCGCCATATATTAAGGTGCCAGATGAAGGCCACGGTTGGCGAAAACTGTCGAATCGACTTTTTTACTATCGTCGGCAAGCGGAATTTATTGAGTCGAAGCTCGGGATTGACGGTTAGTTAGAAGCGAGTGTGGGGCACCATTTTTCATTTATGACTCTCGCTAGCTGCTGATAGTCAAAGTGAGTTTATCGCCAAAAAAATAACACGATTAAAACAACAGTAGGGCAGACGAAGTAGCCAACGAGGAGAATTAAATGGCACGGATATCAACCTTGTCTCGGGAGCAATTACCCGATTTTGAACCCATGTTTCAGATCTTGGACAACACCATGGGTTACATCCCCAACAACTTTTTATCGATGGCGCATTGGCCCGAGTTGTTGGGTGCTTTTGGCGGTCTCGCGGCAACTATTTTGCAAACGGGGGAGGTTGAGGGAGGTTTAAAGCAGCTGGTGGCGATGGTCGCGAGCACGGCTAATGGCTGCCATTACTGTCAGGCTCACACGTCGCATTCGGCGAGTAATCTTGGCATATCAAAGGAGAAGATCGATGCGGCTTTCGAGTTTGAGAGTTCACCGCTCTTTTCCGATAGAGAAAGGTCGGCACTTCGTCTCGCCTGGCACGCGGCACTTCAGCCTAATGCATCAACTGACGCAGACTTTGAGGCGCTGTCAGCTCACTTTAGTGAGCGAGAGATTGTCGAAATAGTCGCAGTGATCAGCCTATTCGGCTTTCTTAATCGTTGGAGCGACACGATGAAATCGGATCTTGAGGCGAAGCCGCTAGAGTTTGCCACGTCCATGGGGCTTACTGAGAAGCAGCTTGCAGGTTGACGTCAGCGCAGACACTTCATTGCAGGTATACTCGCGCGCTTTCGCCATGACCGTGAGAACGTAATATGCAACATGAGGGCTTTGCTGAGCTTGTTGGCTTTGAGATCTTTCCCAAGTCAGATGGCACCAGCACAGGGACGCTTGAGGTTCAAAAAGAGCATCTGAACCCAAATGGTGTTGTCCATGGAGGCGCGCTATTTACCCTACTCGACACCTGCTTGGGTGCTGCGCTAATGCAGCGGTTAGACACGGGCGAGATCTGTGCGACGCTTCAAATCTCAATGAATTTTCTTAAGCCTGTTTTCACTGGTACGGTTGAGTGTAGGGCGCATGTGGTGAGCAAGGGGAAACGAATCGGAAACGTTCGTGGCGAACTTTACGTTGGTGAGAAGCTCGTCGGGACTGCTGATGGCAACTTTGCCATCATGCAGCCCTCAAAATAGTAAGCGCATAACTCGCGGTCAGGCCTGTGCTACCACCAAAATACCAGGGTGAAGCGCAACGACCTTTACCCGATCACCTGTTGCGAGAGATTTATCCGCTTCTTGGCGATCGAGCTCTACGCGCCAAGTGACACCTGAAAATTGGTGCGTAGAGGTGTTCTCCTTGTCGAGTAAGGTTGAGAGATTAAATTCCATGCCGATAAAGTCGGAGCTCTCACCGGAACTCGGCGCATCTGCTTCTTGATAACGCTTGAGCGGCTTCCAAAGTAAAACGCCTGCCACGAAGGCAATAATGCCTGTTACCGCAGTCCCAAGTAGCCAACCCTTACCGATAATCCCTGTGTAAATAAGGGTTCCTGTGGCAATGGCGCCAAGACCTAGCATGAACAAAATGATGGTGCTCATTCCGAGTACCATTAACTCAATGACGAGGGCTAGGGCGCCTACAGCAAACCAAAAGCTCTCGGGGTTTTCATTGAAGTATTCAAACATGTCTTCAGCCCTTACCGTTCGTATCGTTGAGACGATTAACGATGGTCATCGCCTCGGCAACCACATTCGAGGCATTAGTTTGGCTATCACTCAGCAGAACCACAGAGGAATCACGGGCAATCGCCTCCTTCGCACTGATCGCTTGTTCCGCCAAATCTAACTGAACGGCCTTTTGCCCATCCTCGGTGTTTGCAGCAGCGCCCACCTTGTTGAGTGCCTCAGCTTTAGCTTCAGCTACCGCGATGATGGCGTTTGCCTCACCTTCTGCCTTGAGGATCTGCTCTGCCTTTTCAGCTTCGGCTTTCAATACACGTGCTTGTTTTTCACCTTCCGCAACGTTGATTGAGGACTGACGCTCACCTTCTGATTCAAGAATGGCCGCACGCTTTTCTCGCTCGGCTTTCATTTGACGCTCCATCGCATCGAGAACCGTGCGGGGAGGTTCGATATCCTTGATTTCATAACGAAGGACCATCACACCCCAAGGTCCAGCAGCTTCATTAATTTGCGAGACGATATTGTTGTTGAGCGCTTCTCTCTCCTCAAAAGTCTTGTCCAGTTCGATCTTACCTATCTCGCTTCGCATGGTGGTTTGTGCCAGCTGCGTGACGGCATAAACATAATCGTCGACGCCGTAGGAGGCTTTGTAAGGGTCGAGCACTTTCAGATACAGCACGCCATCAACGATCAGAGAAATGTTGTCTCGTGTAATGGCCGCTTGCGAGGGTACGTCAACGGCTTGCTCTTTAAGCGTGCGGTTGTAAGCCACGCGGTCAAAGAACGGATTTAAAAAGTTTAGTCCCGCTTCGAGTGTTCTTGTGTACTTACCGAAACGCTCTACAACGAACGCCCGGTTTTGTGGAACGAACTTTACGGCCTTGGCGAGAATGACGACCAGGATAATGGCGACTGCGACCGAGCTGACTAGCCCAAACGAAATAACTTCCATTTTTATGCCCCCGTTTTATTTAATGATAAATAAAGTTATAGGGTGCAGGTGTCGTTAATTCAACCCCGTCGCGTCAAGCAAGAAGTTGTTGGTGGCAAGAGGGTGATAAAAGCGACGGTAGTTTGAGCTATTCCATCGACCGGAACATGAGCGCGAGACGTTTGCCGCGACTCAGATTTTCTAGGAAGTCCTTGGCATTGTCCTCGCGGCTCAAAAAGTCGGAGTAACCTTGGAGTGTTTCGAGTTCGACACCGTCAAGGTTTAAGAACCCCATGCGCCAATCTGCAAATTCTCTCTCTTCGATTTCGCCATCGAACAGGACATCAACAGCTGTGTGGCGTTCGTCTTTTTCGATGCTCGCAAACGTTCGCTTAACTTCAGCTTCTGTTCCTTCCAGTACCTGATAAAAGGACTTTTCACGATGGAGAAGCAGGCCCGTAATGTCTCGCTCGGTATTGATGCGCCGCGCCTCGGCCATCAACTCAATCATCCCTTGCGTGCCTATATCGCCGGTTTCAGTGCTCACATAACCGAGGTGGAATAGGGCGCTAGGCTGTGAATTAGACATGGTTCATACCTTCTTTATTGGATCGACGCCCACCTAGCTTGATTGGATTATTAATGTAAAATAAAGTTGACATGTTTTATATAAAAAATTTTAGCCATTATTTTGGTGTTGCCGCTTTTACAAGTAGGCATACGGGGGAAACATGACAAAAGATTCAACCGCAGAGACGATGAATATTAGTACACAGCAAGCGTTGGAAAGTCGTGCGCTCGCTCCTCGATTCTACACCACCAACTGCAAGGAGGTGGGTGAGTACGACATTGAGCCCGTTCGGGAAGAGTGGGATGCGATGATGGCTGCATTCGAACTGGATAAGAATCGCGAACACTTCAAACAGAACTACGATTTCGATCCAGCCGAGCTAGATGCTGATCCCGAGCTCAAAGCTGAGTTTCTCGATTTGTTGGTCAGCTCGATTACGGCTGAGTATTCAGGTTGCGTTTTGTATCAGGAAATCGAGAGTAAGGTTGATAACCCTGAGATAGCGAAATTATTTCGCTACATGGCGCGTGATGAATCCCGTCACGCGGGCTTTATCAACCGGGCCCTCAATAAGCTGGGCGTCGCGGTCGATCTGAGTGTTTTAAAACGCGATAAGGAATACACCTACTTCCGTCCTAAGTTTATCTTTTATGCGACTTACCTCTCAGAGAAGATCGGCTATGCGCGATACATCACCATATACCGGCATTTAGAGCGGAACCCTGAGCGTCGTTTTCATCCGATCTTCAAGTGGTTCCTAGAGTGGTGTAATGATGAGTTCGCACACGGTGAGGCTTTTGCCCTGCTCATGCGAGCTAATCCGAAGCTGCTCTCGGGCTTCAACAAGGTATACATCAAAATGTTTTTGGTCTTGGTCTACACGACCATGTACGTGCGGGATCATTCTCGGCCAAAGCTCTATGAGGCGTTTGGGATGAATGTTACCGAGTTCGATAATACGGTGTTCGATATCACAACCGAAATTTCCAAGCAGGTCTTCCCGCTCACTCTCAACACCCGATCACCTAAGTTCCAGAAGGGTCTGGAGCGCTTGCTTGATCTCAATATGCGACTTGAGAGTATGGAGGGGCAAAGCGGCGTTTCCGCGAGCCTGAGTCGTCTCGGCCTTCAGGCCGGCACCGCATTGACGATATTGCGACTGTTCCTACTTCCGGCGGATCGCAATGAGATGCCAAAGCAGGTGGCTATGCAGCCCGCTTGGTAAATCCTTTGACCAGCATGGCTGCAGTGCAGTCAGTCTGGTAGTAATGATATGAAAGGGTCATTCGACCCTTTTTTTGTGGGCGTTAGCTACATGGTCAGGCTGCCGAGCGAGAGCAGGGCGCGTAGATGGACTCGCCGATGGCCTGAAGAGAGAACTTAAGAGAGGTGTTAAGCAAGGACTGAGACAGGGAATAAAACAAGGACTAAAACAAGGACAAAAAAATGCAGCCTCTTGCCTGTTTGGTAAGAACAGCTCGGCGACCTGCTACTCCCCGCGCCAATATCCCTTGAATTCACTCAGATGTAGCATTCCTGCAACCGAAAGCGCAGAGAGTATTAATAGACTTGAGGCGTCCCATAACGCCAGTTGAACGGTCACCATCAGTACCGCGCCCGCAGCTAGATTAGAGACAAATCGAGAGGGCGGGGCACCTTTGCCGGTCGAACGAAACCGGCGTACTAAAATTATCGCTTCGATAGCAATTAAGGCAGTAATGACGCCAAGTAAGAGTCCCGACTGGAGGAGTGATTCCACAAATTACGCTGCTGTCTTCGAGAGGCCTAATAGTTGCGCCACGTCTTTCAAAAAGACCCGGAGGTGCTCCTTACGCTTCTTTTTAACCAGCTTTTTCTGGGTATAGGACTGCCATGTGAGTGTTTGCACGTCCTCATCCTTGCACATCTCGACAAACTGCTCGCGCCGTTTGTCGCTGTGATACCAGAAGTATTGAAGTAAGCCCAAAGCCCAAAATGTTCGTCCGTGCAATTTCATGAATCGTTTGCGGGGTGCTTTTAGTGCCGAGGCCTTTCCTGTAACTAAGAATTCTTTGATGGCGTCGGCACTGAGTCGGCCGCAAAGCATGGCGTAATAAATGCCCTCGCCAGACGCAGGTGCAACAACACCCGCCGCATCCCCAGAAACCAAAATACCTTTACCATCGTCCCATCGCTTCATGGGTTTCATTGGGATAGGCGCGCCTTCTTTGCGGATAGTTGGAGCGTCATCCAAGCCCGAAATGCTGCGTAATTCGGCGACCGAGTCTTTTGCTGAGAAGTCTTTGAATGCGCTGCCGACACCGATGCTTGCAGACGTACCATGGGGAAATACCCAGGCATAGAAGTCAGGTGATAACTTGCCTTGATACCAAACCTCACAGCGCTCGGGATCATAATCCTCGGTGGCTGCTGAAGGTGCCTCAACAATTTCATGATAGGCCAAGACCCAGGGAATATCTGCATACTTGGGTACACCTTGTCGTGCGACTTTGGAGCGAGCGCCGTCAGCGCCTAAGACACATCGCGCAGTGGCCGTGCAAACCTGCGATTCCTCATCTTTCGAGACATAGGTGACTTCGATTGTCTCTTCGTCAAGATATTTAAGAGACTTGAAGGCCGCCAGTTCAAGTTCTGCGCCGGCGCGCTGTGCGCGAAGCCTCAACCATGGATCGAACTCATCTCGGTCTACCATGCCAACGAAGGTTCCCTCGATCGGCATATCGACCTTTTGCGCTTTAGGCGAAATCATTCGCGCCGATTGAATCTCGGCCTTTAGGAGTGATCTAGGGATATCAAATTCGCCCAATATGCACGGTGGAATAGCGCCACCGCAGGGCTTTATTCGGAAGGCTCGCTCCAAAAGTAGAACGCTGTGACCGGCTAGCGCTATTTCGTGAGCTGCAGTAGCGCCCGACGGTCCGCCGCCTACAACTATAACGTCAAAATCGGTGTTTGAATGAGTCATGGGTTGATACCCCCTAATGGGTTTTCGAGTGCAAAACGGCTCGATGCAGCATCGTCGCTCTGTTCTGTGTTTTGAACTTGTTGGTCGAGATTGAAAATAAGGCTGGCGGCCCAGACGAATAGGGCAGCTTCAGCAAAGAATACGAGTCCATAGGCTGCTGCTGGGTTTTCTAGCCACAAGCCCGCAACATCAACAGCCACGGTTCCGAGGAATCCTCCTAGGGCGAAAGAGATAGCTTGTGCAGCACCCCATAGGCCCATTCTCAAGCCATCGCGCTGGGCGCGGCCCTCGCTGGCAAGCATCATCATTCCGCCAATCGCAGCGACAGCAAAACTGCCATTCGCAACACCGAGAACAAATACGTTGATATTGATGGGCCAGGCGCTGCCGCCGATGAGGCCTCCTGTTGCAAGGAGAGCAAGGCAAATGGCCGATAACAAGCACCCGCCTCTAATCCATAGGTGGAGGATATGACGTGTTTTGGATTTGAAGGCGTAGGTCGAAAACGCCATGGCAAACATTCCGAGCAACATGCCTCCGTGTTGCATGCCAGCAAGAGCAGTGGTCTCGCCAACGGTCCATCCAAACGTGAGCCCAACAAATGGCTCTAAAATTAGGTCTTGTGCGCTGTAGGCCAGCATTGATGCGAAAACAAAAATGGTGAAACGACGCGCATGATCCTCGCGCCATACTTCTTTTATGGCGACACTGAAGGGCGGTTTCGCTTCGCTTTCTGATGTTGTTTCGGTATCGGGGTGCTGAGCGGATCTCTCAACGTTAAAGATGGCTACGAAGCTCATCGTAAGTGCGATAGCAGCCGTACCCGACACGACCCAAAGCAATCTGGCTTCTGTGAAGGGGTCGAGTAGCTGCCCCGTAACGCCGCCTGTTACGGCAAAGCCCATAATCATCATGAACCAAACCAGCGATGCTGCAGCCGGCTTGCGCTGATCGTTTACTTGCTTCGATAGCAGTACAAGCAGTGACGTACCGGCCGCCCCGGACCCGACGCCGATCAGTAAATACCCGAGCGCAGCGATGGCGTGTCCTCCAATACCCAAAGTGGGGATCAGCGTCGCACCCAATGTAGCGGTTACGCTTCCGGTGGCGAGTATTGTCATGCCTCCAACAATCCACGGTGTTCTTCGACTTCCTCCGTCGCTACCGTAACCAATGTAAGGTCGTGCTAGCTGCACAACGTGGTGAAGTGTGATTAAAAAGCCGGGAATGGAGGCTGCGAGTGCGTACTCCACGACCATGATCCGATTGAGTGTGTTTGTCGGCAGAAACACAAGCGCACCCAAGGCTGTTTGAACGAGGCCAAGCCTAAAAATGGCGAACCAGGATAGTGTCTGAAATTTAGACAAGGTAGCCTCCCAGCGCGCAAGCGGTCACCATCATTCCTGCAACGTATTGGGTCACGCCAATGCCGTTGTACCAAGGTGCGAGCAACTTGGGGTTTTGAAGAAAGCGCAGCATTGCTAAGAACTGGCCTGCAATCAGGGTGGCAACTAATGCCGCCGCAAGTGTGAAGTCCCAGCTTTGGAGGAGCCCCAAGACCGCAATCTGGGGAAGTAGCATGACTAAGCACGCGAGCCTCGCGGCTTTTTTGGCCCCGAGTTGAACGGGTAATGTTCGAATGCCAATCGTAATATCGCCCTCGATCGCCTTGAAGTCATTCAGGGTCATGATCCCGTGAGCACCTAGGCTGTAGAGCAAGGCAATGAGTAATATGCTACTGGCAGGCAGATCCCCACCGACTGCGATTGCAGCACCCGTCACCCAAGCGAGGCCTTCGTAGCTGATAGCGACGGATAAATTACCCCACCAACCATTTTGTTTAAGTCGGAGGGGTGGGGCGCTGTAGGCCCAAGCGAAAATAAGCCCAAGTGCAGTGGCGCATGCAACCCATATTCCGAGAGTGAAGCTCCACAATTGAGCGATTAGCGACCAAGCGATTGCAAACTGGAAAGCACGGTGCTCGGAAACGCGTCCCGAGGGAATGGGGCGATCGGGCTCGTTAATCGCGTCAACTTCTCTGTCGCAATAGTCATTGATGATTTGACTGGCGCCGCAGACCAGCGGTCCGGTAAGAACGATGCCAAAAACAAAGAGCCAAGGGTGGCTCAACGGCGTTATACCGCCGGAGACAAGGCCGCACATGAGTGCCCACATGGGCGGGAACCATGTGATGGGCTTTAGGAGCTGAATGTAGTCACTGATCGATGATCCGGACGTCGCCCCCGCTGTAACCGCCGTCGAATTAGCCATCTCAGCATGGTGTACATGCCAAGAGAAACAGTCAACAAATCATTACAAATTATTAGTAATTAATTATTTACACGGCTTCTCGATCGATATCGACCTCGGCGTCGCCAAGGTCAAAGCGTCGGAGTTTTGTATACAAACTTTGACGACTTAGTCCTAAAAGTTCGGCAGCTGAGGCACGGTTTCCACTCGTCAATTTAAGTGCGGCTTCGATGCAAAGCGCCTCGATCACATCGGTCGATTCGCGAACAAGTTCCTTGAGCGGCACGCGTCCCACGCGGTCCGTAATCTGCTCAATCGAACGAGGTAGATGATCATCTACAGATTGATCGGGTGTGATTCGTCGACTGATGTCGCGAATGAATAATAGGACTCTTGTGGAACCATTTTTTCCAACGCGAGCGACCGAGAGTTCTATGTCGACAGACGATTCTGTCTCGGTGCGTAGGGTCGTTGAATACAGTCTGACCGAGCCTTCTTGTTTGGAGTGATCCAGGACAATGTTGAGATCGACGGCTGATCTTCCAATCCAGCGGTCAGCGCGCCGCCCCTCGATCAATTCAATTGATGCAATGCCAGCCATTTCAAGGAAAGAGGCGTTTGCGCCAGTCACAATGCCCTGCTCGTCGAGCTCTATGATGCCATCGGGTGCGTCGCTGAAGAACGGTGCGAATTCGGCGCCTGTAACATCTCGCTCGCTGTCATCTCGCAGCCTGACAAGTAATCTACCTTCGCCCGATTGGCGCAGATATGTAAGCGCTATATTTAGCTCGAGACCCGCATTATTCCTAATCATTCCGTCTACCGTAGTAGTGACACTGCGCGCTTCTCGCGTGAGTCTCTCGACGGTGCTACGACCCGAATCGTCGAGCCCAACGGGGAAGGCCTTACCGACAAGATTAGCACCGGATTCGGCCAGTAACATTGACGCTACGGGGTTCGCTTCCAGGATGCGGCCACTACTATCGTCTACCACCACGAAGCCATCAGAGACCATATCGAGAAGTCTGCGGTAGCGTGCTTCAAGTCGCCGTTTAGACCAGTAATCGCGTTCCATGGCGTGCTGCGCATTCAGTAACTGATGGCGCAAGCTGGCCTCTGGGAGGAGATCAAGCGCCGCTATTCGCACGTCGTCGTTGTTGTTCTGACAGCACAGCCAGCACAGTAGTGGAACGGGGTTTGTGTTGCGAGGATTGACCGTCACGTCGCACCTTACAGCAGTCCCCTTATTGCGACGCGCTTCATTCAGTTTGGCGTTTAAAGCGCCTATGGATTCTTCGGTAACAATCTCGCTGATTGACGTCCCAATGAGGTCATCAGGCTGGACCGTGCTAGAGGGATTGTTCACCTCTGCGTCGACGATAAAGCCCGTGGCGGCGACGGTAAATTGGATGCTAGCGAGATGCTGAAGCAAAAGCTCGGAAGAGGGCGCTGATACGGTATTCACTGCGTGTGTAACTCCGATACTGCTCTAGGCGGCGCCGCCGCGGTTATTGTCTTATAAATCCAAATGTTACACAGCGTTCGGTAGGTCGTCATCAGTCTCTTTACACTTCTGCAGCAATATCTTTGATACGTCCAATATTTAGTTCAAGATCAATGTATAATTTTGTTGACACTGTTTGGGCCGAACACTACCCTGCAAATTCATAAGATGACGTGAAGTGTGCGTGTTGCACACGGATGAACACGTCACATAAGAAGCGGGGTTAGTGCCGTGAGTGAAAGTGCGAAAGACTCGATGAGTGGTGGGCTGTATACACCCGAGCAAAAAAAGCGCCGCGACGAGACGGTGTGGACACTTGTGCAAGGTGTCTTGGCGCCACTGCAGTTCTTGGTGTTCGCTATCAGCACAGTTTTCGTCATTAATTTTTTGCTGAACGGCACAGGCCTTGAAGTGGCAACGGCCTCCGTGATCCTTAAAACTCTGATTCTCTATTCCATCATGGTGACGGGTGCCATTTGGGAAAAGGTGGTGTTCGGAAGGTATCTCTTCGCCCCCGCCTTCTTCTGGGAGGATGTGGTGAGTATGGGAGTCATTGCGCTCCACACCCTCTATCTACTCATGTGGCTGACAGGCTCAGGAAGCCCACAAGAGCAAATGATTGTTGCGCTTGCTGCCTACGGTGCTTATTTGGTCAATGCCATCCAGTTTTTATTGAAATTCCAACAAGCGCGCTCAAGTGCCTCGGAAATGAGTCGTCAGATCGGCTATGACGACATTGCTTACCGAGAGGGAGCAAGATCGTGAGTGGTGTTATCGCAAGCTCTGCGGTAGAGCATCATCCCGGCCCCCAAAGCCAAGAGCGCGGACAGCGTGCGGTTTTTTGCGGTCTCACTTCGATCATCTGGCTGCATCGTCGAATTCAGGATGCATTTTTCCTGGTGGTAGGGTCACGGACCTGCGCGCACCTCATCCAATCCGCGGCGGGCGTCATGATATTTGCAGAGCCTAGATTCGCCACAGCGATTCTTGGCGAGCGAGACCTCGCGGGCATGGCGGATTGTCATGAGGAGCTTGACCGCGTTGTGGGTGAGCTTATTTCTCGCCGCTCGGGGATTAATCGGCTGTTTCTCGTGGGTTCGTGTCCATCCGAAGTGATTAAGTTGGATCTAGAAACCGCTGCCGCGAAGCTTCAGGCCAAGCATGAAAATAAAGTCCGTATTTCGGCCTTCAGCGGAAGCGGTATTGAGACCACCTTCACGCAAGGTGAGGATCAATGTCTAAAGAGCACCGTCGCTGAGCTACCCGCATTAGCCAGCGGTGACTCCAACCTTGTTGTCCTGGGTACCGTCTCAGATATCGTTGAGGATCAGTTCCGTCGCCTTTTCGACGATCTGGGTATCTCTAATGTGCACTTTTATCCCGGTCGCAAGGCAGGAGATCTGCCTGCAGTGGGTAAGGGCACTCAACTTGTCGCGGCACAACCCTTCGTTGGCGAGACCGCGCGAGCGCTTATCGAGCGGGGCGCGGAAATGATTACTGCCCCATTCCCGCTGGGTGCTGAAGGGTCAAAATCATGGTTTGAAGCCATTGCTGAAGCTCACGGCATTGACAGTTCACGTGTTCAACAGGTGTTAGAGCTGCCTTATCAAAGAGCAAAACGTGCTGTTGCATCGCATGTGGCGAAGCTCGAGGGGAAGCGTATTCACTTCCTTCCTGATTCACAGCTAGAAATTCCCATGGCTCGGTTTTTGAGCGAGGAGTGCGGCCTGACTATCAACGAAATTGGGACGCCGTTTCACGACCAGCTAGTCATGCGTGGTGAACTCGCACGCTTACCTCATGATGTTCAAATCGTGGAAGGACAGGACTTAGATCCGGCGCTCGGCCGTGTTAGGGGCGCAAGACCCGACCTCACGGTGTGTGGAATGGGTATCGCCAATGCCCTGGAGTCAGAAGGACTGCGGACTAAGTGGTCTATTGAGCTCGTATTTTCGCCCGTTCAAGGGTTTGATCAGGCCGGTGACCTCGCAGGTTTATTTGCAAAGCCGTTGGTTCGTGAGTCGATCTTGGAGGTAGGCTCATGGAGCTAACACTCTGGACATACGAGGGCCCGCCACACGTAGGCGCCATTCGAATTGCAGCATCGATGCGTGATGTGCATTTGATGTTGCACTCGCCTCAAGGAGATACCTACGCTGATCTGCTGTTTACGATGATTGAACGAGATGGTCGGCGGCCGCCCGTGACTTACACCACGTTTCAGGCGAGAGATCTCGGTGCGTCAACCGCAGAGATGGTGATTCAGTCACTGCGCGAATCAGCAGAGCGCTTCAAGCCGCAGGTGCTAATGGTTGCAGACTCGTGTACTGCCGAACTTATTCAGGATCAGCCTGGCGCACTTGCGCTGGGTGCCGATTTACCTGTCCCTGTCATTCCACTTGAGATGGCTGCTTACACGAGAAAAGAGAACTGGGGCGCGTCCGAAACATTTTATCAGCTCGTTCGCGGTCTTTTGTCGCGGCAGGCGCCGGCGCCAGGCGTTGAGCGACCGCAACGTGACCCGGATGTCAGGCCTAGCGTCAATATACTCGGTCCAACCAAGCTCGGGTTCCGCTGCCGGGATGATGTAGTGGAAATCGAGCGTTTACTCGCGTCAATGGGTGTTGATGTCAATGTTGTGGCGCCGCTAGGTGCGTCTCCATGGGACTTGCAGTCCATACCCGCAGCCGATGCTAACGTGAATTTATGTCCTGAGGTCTCTGACCTTACTTGTAGTTGGTTGGCGCGTACCTTTGGTATGCCGACTATCCAAACGATTCCTATGGGCTGGGGAGCGACACGGGACTTTATTGCCGAGGTCGCCGGGGTGCTCAATCTTGACATAGAAGTGGACGCTGTCGGTGAGTCGAGGCTTCCCTGGTATTCGAGATCAATCGATTCCACCTATTTAACAGGAAAGCGGGTCTTCGTCTTTGCTGACGGAAGCCACGCGATAGCCGCGGCGCGTGTCGCACGTGATGAGATGGGCTTTGAAGTCGTTGGTTTGGGAACCTATAGCCGTGAGCGTGCGCGCGATGTACGAGCTGCTGCAAAAGAATATGGTCTCGAGGCGCTCATCACAGACAACTACCTAGAGGTGGAAGCGAAAGTTCAAGAGCTTCAGCCAGAGATGGTGCTTGGAACGCAGATGGAGCGTCACATTGCTAAGCGTCTAGGCATACCGTGTGCGGTTATTTCCACGCCTGCACACGTTCAAGACTATCCAGCTCGTTACTCTCCACAAATGGGTTTTGAAGGCGCAAACGTATTGTTCGATACCTGGGTGCACCCGCTCATTATGGGTCTGGAAGAGCACCTACTTCACATGTTCAGAGACGACTTTGAGTTCAACGATAGCGTGGGACCTTCGCACCTCGGGAGTGAGGGCGAGGGTGCTCGATCGTTGAATGAAAATGGTGAGCCAATCAGTGAAGGCAACATTGTCTGGGCCTTCGAGGCGGAAAAGGAATTGAAAAAAATTCCGTTCTTCGTTCGAGGTAAGGCGCGTCGAAATACTGAGCGTTTTGCGGAAGAGCAGGGGATTTCAACAATTCAAGTAGATACGCTATATGACGCGAAAGCACACTTCAGCAACTGACGCGTCGACGCCGGTAAACGTCGTCCTCGTCACGCTCGATAACCATGTCAATGGTGCTATAGAGCGCGCTGAAAAACGTCTAATTTGCGATCTTCCCGGCATTCATTTTAAAAGTTTTGCCGCCACAGAATGGGAGGCAGACCCTTCTGCGCTCGAGGGTTGTAGAGCCGCGATTGCGTCGGGCGACATCATCATTGTCACGATGCTTTTTATTGAGAATCAGATAAAGGCGATTTCTGGCGCACTTGCTGCCCGAAGGGACCACTGCGACGCTATGGTTTGTTGTATGTCAGCGCCGGAGATTATGCAATTCACCCGGATGGGGCGTTTTACGATGGATGGTGAGCCCTCGGGCCCTGTTGCATTGCTAAAGCGACTGCGCGGTGCGCCTAAAGACGGCAAGCCTGGTGCGTCAGGCGAGCGCCAACTAGCGATGTTGCGACGCTTACCTCGCATTCTCCGATTTATTCCCGGTACCGCGCAGGATGTGCGGGCCTATTTCCTGACGCTCCAGTATTGGCTGGCAGGGTCAGAGGACAACTTGACGCGATTGGTGAGCTTCCTCATACATCGCTACGCGAGTGGTCCGCGCGAAGTGCTCAAGAAAGTTGCTCGTGAGGAACCGCCGATTGAGTATCCGGATGTCGGCGTTTATCACGCGGACGGACGACAGCGGATCAGCGACGCGGTTGCCCCTGTTGACGATGCTGCAGGAAGTGAAGGAACTGTTGGGCTCTTACTAATGCGCTCATATGCCTTGGCAGGCAATACACGACATTACGATGCCGTTATTCATGCCTTGGAAGCGCGAGGCCTGAGGGTGATACCTGCGTTTGCGTCTGGTTTGGACGCCCGACCTGCCGTGAAGCGTTTCTTCATGAGCGAGGGGGAGTCGATTGTCGATGCCGTTATATCACTTACCGGATTTTCGCTCGTTGGTGGACCTGCGTACAACGATACCGACGCTGCGCAAGAGATGCTGGCCGAGCTCAATGTGCCTTACTTAGCTGTGCAGGCGCTTGAATTTCAAAGCATCAACCAATGGCGCGAGTCGCCTATGGGTTTAATGCCCGTTGAGGCAACCATAATGGTTGCGATCCCCGAGCTCGATGGTGCGACGGGCCCCATGGTGTTCAGTGGGCGAGATCGTGACGACCCCAAGCGGTCGTTTGATATGAGTCCAGAGACAGAGCGCATCGAGCGTTTGGCAAGTCGTGTCTCAAAATTGGTTGCGCTCCATCGCAAGCAGAGATCAGACAAGAAGATTGCTATTACGTTGTTTAACTTCCCGCCTAATAGCGGCGCTATGGGAACTGCGGCGCACCTAAGTGTATTTGAGTCTTTGTTTAACAGCTTGAGGGCACTGAGTCGCGCTGGATATTCGGTTGAATTGCCCGACAATGTCGAGAGTCTGAGAGACTCGCTCCTTAAGGGAAACGCAGAGCTCTATGGCGCTGAGGCAAATGTTCACGCTACGATCTCAGTCGATGACCATGTGGCGCGAGAGCCTTATCTTGAGGAGATAGAGGCGCAATGGGGCCCTGCACCCGGCAAGCATTGGACCGATGGTCGTCGAATGTTTGTGCTTGGTCAGTCCTTTGGAAATGTATTCGTAGGTGTCCAGCCGGCTATGGGCTACGAGGGCGACCCAATGCGCTTGCTCTTTGAGGGCGGGCTCGCACCGACGCATATTTTCTCCGCTTACTATCGATGGCTAAGGGAAGACTATGCCGCAGATGCGGTTCTTCACTTCGGCACGCACGGCGCACTCGAGTTCATGCCTGGCAAGCAAGTAGGCCTTTCCAACCGATGCTGGCCTGATCGTTTGATCGCGGATCTTCCCAATTTCTACCTCTACGCAGCAAATAACCCTTCAGAGGGCCTTATCGCCAAGCGCAGATCGGCTGCAACACTCATTAGTTATTTGACGCCACCTGTCACAAAAGCCGACCTTCACAAAGAGTTCGCTGAGTTGCGATCGATGATCGACCTTTGGCGTGGCCGCGAACCTGACGCTACCGAGTCGCACCTTCAACAGCTAGTAGAGGCGATTTCGGCGCAAGCCGATCGCTGTGAGCTAGACCACAGTGGCCTTGCTGAAGATCAAAGTAATGTTGAGCTATGGATCCAGCAACTCCGGACACAATTGGATGAAATTGAGCAATCACTGATTCCGTTTGGTATGCATGTAATTGGAGGTTCGCTGCTGTCCTCAGAGCGCGCCCAGACAATAGCGGCGATAGCCGAAGCGGGCGGTGCACGCGATATCGATCCCTCGCGTTTAGATAAATATCTGCAATCAAAAGATATGGGTGCGCTTAAGGGGCTTTTGGCTGAATCTCAAGTTCCTTCTGATGACATCGATGAGCTTGGCAACCGGTTGCTTACGGCTCTGGAAAACCTGGAAGCTGACCACGAGTTACCCGCACTTATTAGTGCACTCGATGGTCACTTTATCCCGCCCGTTTCAGGCGGTGATTTGATAAGAAACCCCGAGAGTCTGCCGACGGGGCGAAATATCCACGGATTTGATCCTTTCCGTCTTCCCAGCGCTTTCGCAGTGATCGAAGGAAAGCGCCAAGCGGAGCAGCTAACGCAGCGTCACTTTGAAGATACGGGTGAGATGCCTACGTCAATTGCCTTGGTTTTGTGGGGCACAGATAACCTAAAGAGTGAAGGGGTAGCCATCGGTCAAGCCCTCGCATTGATTGGTGCGCGGCCACGCTTCGACAGTTACGGGCGACTCAGTGGTGCTGAGTTGATTGATCTTGCTGAGTTAGGTCGACCTCGCGTAGACGTTATTGTGACGCTGTCAGGGATTTTCCGAGATCTTCTCCCAATGCAAACGCGTCTCCTAGCTGAGGCCGCTTATTTGGCAGCGGAAGCCGACGAGCCGCTCGAGCTTAACCCAATCAGACGCAACGTTTTGGCGTATCAAGAGGCCAATAATTGCGACTTCGAGACAGCGGCGCTCCGAGTATTCAGTAACTCTGAGGGTGCTTACGGCTCTAACGTCAACCTATTGGTGGACTCGGGGCGCTGGGATGATGAGTCTCAATTTGCCGATACCTACACGAATCGTAAAGGTTTCGCCTACGGACGATCAGGCGCAGTGTCGCAACAAACCGAGTTGCTCAACAACGTACTCGGAAACGTCGATCTTGCTTACCAGAATCTCGATTCGGTTGAGCTGGGCATCACAACGGTCGACCACTATTTTGACACTCTTGGTGGAATCAGTAGTGCTGTTCAACGCGCAAAGGGTGATGCAGTACCGGTATATATCGCCGACCACACGGGTGGTGGTGACGGCAAAGTCAGGACGTTGGACGAGCAAGTTGCGCTCGAGACCCGTACCCGGCTTCTTAATCCCAAGTGGTACGAGTCTATGCTCGATCATGGGTACGAGGGTGTGCGCCAGATAGAAGCACACCTAACCAATACTATGGGGTGGTCTGCAACCGCAGGCGGCGTGGCCCCATGGGTTTACAAGCAAGTTTCAGAAACATTCATTCTCGATGAGGACATGAGACGTCGGTTGGCCGAGCTAAATCCGGTTGCTGCGTCGCGTGTCGCTAACAGACTCATCGAAGCACAAGAAAGAGACTATTGGGGAGCCGACGAGGAACAGCTGGAGGCGCTTCGGCGTGCCGGCGAGGACCTTGAAGATCTTCTTGAAGGGATCACGGGGGAGGTTGCCGCATGAATTCACCAAATCAATTTATTCCAGTTAAAGACGTTGGCAGAGGCGATGGCGAGGGGAGTGTGCAGGTTCACCTCGACGAGCAAATTGATGTCGCCAAGGCCAAAGTATTCGCCATTTACGGAAAGGGTGGCATCGGTAAAAGCACAACATCATCCAATCTATCTGTTGCCTTCTCGAAGCTTGGTAAGCGGGTGATTCAGATTGGGTGCGACCCCAAGCATGATTCAACCTTTACGCTGACAAAGGCATTAATGCCGACGGTCATCGACGTGCTTGAGTCTGTTGAGTTCCATGCTGAGGAGCTCCGAACCGAGGATTATGTCCACATTGGTTACAACGGTGTGATGTGCGTCGAAGCGGGCGGTCCGCCAGCGGGAACTGGTTGCGGGGGTTACGTGGTCGGTCAGACGGTGAAGTTGCTAAAGCAACATCACCTCTTGGACGATGCCGACGTTGTTATTTTCGATGTTCTGGGTGATGTGGTTTGCGGCGGTTTCGCCTCACCACTTCAACACGCAGAGCGTGCCATGGTTGTTACGGCGAATGATTTCGACTCGATTTTTGCGATGAACCGGATCGCAGCTGCGATAGAAGCTAAATCCAAAAACTATGGTGTCCGTTTGGGGGGTGTCATTGCCAACCGAAGTGCCGGCACCGATGAGATTGATCGCTTTAACGAGGCAGTGGGCCTGAAGCGCGTTGCGCACTTCCCCGATCTCGATGTGATTCGTAAAAGCCGACTTAAAAAATCAACATTGTTTGAGTTGCCTGATTCGCCAGAACTCAAAGCCGTACAAGACGAATATATGCAGTTAGCCGAGGGCTTGTGGAACGGTGCGGAACCGCTCGATGTTAAGCCAATGAAAGATCGTGATTTGTTCGATTTCTTGGGTTTTGATTGATGGCCACTGCTAACTATCAACAAAGGCGCGAGCAGATCGAGGATTACTTCGATCGCACGGCTGCCGACGTTTGGGCTCGTCTCACTTCAGACGAGCCTGTTAGTGGTATTCGCGAAACCGTCCGCGCCGGTCGAGAGTCCATGCGTAACCTGCTGCTGAGTTGGTTGCCCGACGACCTTACCGGCAAACAGGTGCTAGATGCTGGCTGCGGCACCGGCGTTATCTCCATTGAGCTTGCCAAGAGAGGTGCTGAGGTTATTGCAGTCGATCTCTCCAAGTCGCTGATCGATCTGGCCAATGAGCGATACTCAGATTGCGATGAATATCACCGTATCCAATTCGTCGTTGGCGATATGAGACTAGTACAGGGCGAACGCTTTGATCACGTTCTTGCTATGGATTCGATCATCCACTACGCCGCACGCGATGGCGTTAAAACGCTAGAGACGCTCGCAGATAGTGTCGATACTTCGATGGTCTTCACCTTTGCACCAAAGACTGTACCCCTCGCCATGATGCACGCTGTTGGGAAGCTGTTTCCCCGCGCGGATCGGTCGCCTGCCATTGAGCCGATCTCTCCCGCGTCACTACAAAAGTCTTTGGCCAAATCCAGCGAGTTAAGCGACTGGCGAGTAGGAAGGGAGCACCGGGTTTCAACAGGTTTCTATACGTCTCAGGCGATGGAGTTGGCGCGCATATGTTGATATCTCGCGAACAACTCATGGCGCTTAGCTCGCGAATTAATGCGCGTTACTTGCCGTGGCTTAACGTTGTCGAGGGCGATCTAACGCTCTCGAAGCTTGCGAGACTTTCTCTCTTCCAGGTGTCTGTGGGCATCTGTTTTGTTCTGCTCAATGGAACCTTGAACCGCATTATGGTTGTCGAGCTAGGTAGGGCCGCGTGGCTCGTTTCTGCCATGCTCGCGTTGCCCCTGCTTTTGGCACCGGCAAGGGTGCTCATAGGTTACCGATCGGATAATCACCAGTCATTCCTTGGGTTCCGAAGGCTCCCCTATCTTTGGATGGGTACGATGGGGCAGTTCGGTGGTCTGGCCCTCATGCCATTCGTTCTCATACTCATGACTTCTGGGGATCCCAGTGCTGCGTGGACAGGTTTTGCCATGTCTCTTGGCGCACTATTTTTGGTCGGCGCAGGGATGCATGCAACGCAAACCGCAGGTCTTGCGCTGGCGACGGATCTCGCAAGTGAAAAGACTCGCCATCAAGTGGTGACCATGCTCTATCTCATGCTACTGGTGGGAATGGTCCTCGGTGCACTCGGTTTCTCTTTATTACTCGAGCCCTTTAGCTACTTCCGACTTATACAGGTCATTCAAGGGTCTGCATTGGTTGTAGCGGGCCTGAATATTATTGCGATGTGGCAGATGGAGCCGCGACGTCCTGACTTGACGAGTTTTGAGGTCACTCGCCCCACCTTTATGGAGTCTTGGAGGACACTCTCCTCGAACGCGGGCGCACACCGATTACTCGTAGCCGTGGCGCTCGGTACGTTGGGATTCAGTATGCAGGAAATACTGCTGGAGCCCTACGGCGCCGAAGTGCTGGGCATGACCGTTAGTCAAACGACGCGTCTGACAGCCATGTTTGGTATGGGTATGTTGCTCGCCATGGCGCTTTCCGCGCGCTATCTCGGCAGAGCAGGGGAGCCCGTTCGACTGGCTGCTTATGGTGCCGTTGTCGGTGTCTTTGCATTCTCCGCGGTTATTATTGCGGGCGCTGTCGACTCGTTGGCAGTGTTCGCAGCTGGAACCTTCTTAATAGGAGTCGGCAACGGTCTATTTGCGGTCGGCACATTGACTGCCGCGATGCTCCTAGCAAGTAGCGCGACTGCAGGGATCGTTATCGGCACCTGGGGTGCTGTTCAAGCCACAGCGGCAGGCTGTGCCGTGTTCCTCGGTGGCGCGCTTCGCGACACGACGGAAGCCTTCATTCAGGCCGGCGCACTTTCAGCGGAGCTATCGGGCCCTGCTGCACCGTACGGCGCGGTTTACCACCTAGAAATAATCATCCTATTCGCCTCTCTCATCGCACTGGGTCCGTTGGTGCGACGGTTAGGCAATAACAAAAACCAACCACTCACTATGCAACTTGCAGATTTCCCAAGCTGATAACCACTACCAGGAGGACACACCATGGGTACTGGAGAACTTTACTTTGACTTCGCAGCTATCATGTTCACCGCGTTTTGCGGTGCGTTTGTTTACCTTGTGCTCTATCTTCATAAAGAAGGTAAGCGTGAAGGTTTTCCAATCCGACACGACGGTATTGTCGATAACTACAGTGACGGGGTAGGCGGCCTGCCTGACCCTAAAACATACAAGCTGGCGCATGGCCAAGGGGAACGCACAGTTCCCGGTCCTATGCCTGAGCAGTATGAGTTGAAAGCTAAGCCAACGCATGCACATCCCGGCGCACCTTTGGAGCCAACAGGCGATCCAATGGTAGACGGTGTGGGCCCTGCCGCTTATGCCATTCGCCCTGAACATCCTGACCTCACAGTCGATGGCGAACCACGAATCGTCCCGCTTCGCGTGGATGCTGACCATAAGGTTCATGGAAACGACCCTGATCCGAGAGGAAAAGCGGTATTCGGATGCGATGGTGAGCAAGGTGCAACGGTTGTTGACCTCTGGGTCGATCGGGCTGAACCACACTTCCGCTATGCCGAATTGGAAGTGGGCGAGCGCCGCGTATTACTTCCGATGACATTGGCACGCGTGAAGCGTGACGGCACTGTTCATGTGAAGTCTATTCGTAGCGATCAGTTCCAACAGGTGCCTGGGTTGGCAAATCCTGATCAGGTAACGCTTCAAGAAGAAGACAAGATTGTTGCCTTCTACGGTGGCGGCACTATGTATGCCATGCCTGGTCGTCAGGGGCCTGTGCTGTGAACGAATATTCGCACGAGCCAATTCCCGGCCTTCCCGGAGAACTGCCAGAGGGCGAGCAAGTCCTTTGGCAGGCCTCTCCGACTTGGGACGCGATGGCAAAACGCGTATTTCAGGTCTACACAGCCGCACTCTACTTTTTAGTGCTGATTGCGGGCCACCTCATCTATCGAATTATGGATGGGGCGCCGCTCTCTATGCTAACTGGCACCCTTGCCTGGCAAGGTGGTCTTGCGCTAACGGTGGTCGGTATCTTGGCGCTGATGGCAAAGCTTTATGCCAGCAGCACCTTGTATACGATAACCAGTCGGAGATTGATTATTCGCTCGGGGTTGGCGCTGCCAATGATTGTCAATTTACCCCTTACGAAAGTTGAATCTGCTGGATTGCGGCGACTTCGAGATGGCACTGGCGATATTAGCTTTCTACCTACTGAGGGAACGAAAGTGTTTTGGCTGATGTTGTGGCCACACGTAAGGCCGCTTCACTTTAAACGGGTTCAACCTCTACTTAGAGGTATTGAGGACCCCGATGCGGTAGCGCGTTTGCTCGTGAATGTCATCGAAGATATTCGCGAAACATCGACTGAAATCGAAGCGGCACAGATCGCAGCAGTTTAAACACGCTAGTTCATTACTAGCTGGGGGGGTAATGTGGGTTGGCCCGGATTGTTGTTCGGGGTGCTTCGGCATCCCATCTTTCTTTTGCTCGCGGCAGTAGGGTTAGGTTGGGCCCTAATTTCTGTCAACAATGAGGGTTACCAAGGCCCGCCTGAGCGACCAGAATCAAATATTGTAGCGAGTGTAACTTTGGCCGTCTTAGACGGTGAGAATGGCGCGGTCAGGGTCTTGACTGCCGACACCTCGACCGAGGTACGTCTTTATGGCCCGGGTGAAGGAAGTTTTTTACGGGGAGTTATTCGCACCTTGGTGCGTGAACGGGCGGCAAGAAATATCCGAAGTGCGCCAACATTCGATCTAGAGTTAACAGATCGGGGTGGTCTCATCTTGATAGACCAGACTACGGGTTACTGGATCGCTATCGAGGCATTTGGGCCCACCAGCTATCAAGAGTTCAGAGCCATTTTCGACCGCGCTCAAAGAGACTCCAGCTCCAGTTTAGCGAATCGAAATTGATGTTGATTCCGGCAATAGTCATCGCTGTGTCCGCTTGGTGGCTGTTGACCGGTCTCGCACTTTTGTTGGTTCACCAGCCACAAAAAATCGCCCATAGGGGCTTCATTACGCACTCGATTCTTACCCTGGCAGCGTGGATATGCGTGCCCCTGAATGCCGCCTCCACTTCTCCCATTGCTGTGGCGGGCGGATTTTTGCTCGGCCTAACAATCTGGGGTTGGCTGGAACTCAGCTACTTATTGGGATACGTCAACGGGCCAAATCATAGAGTTTATGATGGAGGACCTTCGACCTGGCGACGCTTCAAGGGTGCATTGGCAACAACGATTTATCACGAGGCTGCGGCTCTGGCTTCGGTAGCCTTACTTGCGGCAATAAGTGTTGATCAGCCTAACCGTACGGCGTGCTACACGGTCACCGTACTTTGCCTTATGCGATGGAGTGCAAAGTTGAATCTGTTTTTTGGTGTAAGGGCGTTCAACGACCGATGGCTACCCGATCACTTGCACTATCTCACTTCCTATTTGCGTCTGGGGAGGTCTAGCTGGCTGCTACCCGTTTCCACCCTTGTCGGGTTTTTCATCACATTCGAAATTTATGTGCTCGCGGAGCAATCGAATGTGATGTCAAATCAGCTATCGTTTTATCTTGTTGCGAGTTTGATGCTTTTGGCGTCAATTGAGCATATTTTCCTTCTTTTTCCAGTCAACGAAGCAGCGCTTTGGCGCTGGGCCAAACAAGATGTGCCCCAAATTCGTGCCGTAAAGCAAGAAAGTTAGCTGCCTTAAACCGGCTGGCCTGTCGAAAAGCTGTCCAAGTTTTCTTGACGCCATGTTTTTGGGGGTCTAGGGTAGCCGAGTGGGATTGCGTTTTTTGCTCCCACAACTGACTGGTGCTCCAGTAGCGCTTCCGTTTGAGGTCTTCGGTTGACGAACCCAGCCAGCGATTAACGCGGTATTGAACGGGATGCAATTAACATGAAATGGTCAAACCAAAAGCCTCCGGGCCTAGACAACATCTTCGACAGGCATCAAAGCCCGCACGCTATTGGGGGAGATCCTGTGGTGTTGGTGGACGGCGCGGCGCATCATACTCTGGCACATGCCATCTCAAAGTCTAAAGCAGAAACCTCTGGGCTGTACGTTCACATACCGTTCTGCCCTAGTCGCTGCCTCAGTTGCGACCATCTCGCACTGGTTGAACATGACGGTTCGGTCATTGATAACTATTTAGAAGTATTGGCCTCAGAAATGGAGGCGATGGCACGAGCGTCTCAGATTCCCATCAAGGTCGATCGAATACATATCGGCGGTGGCTCTCCAAACTACCTTGAGGATATTCAGCTAGCGAAATTGATGGCTGGTATTCACACCGCGTTTGAGATTATGCCGGACGCAGAAATTTCCATGGAGGTTAATCCCCGTCGCACGTCACGTGCTCAGTTTGAATTACTTCAAGGCTTGGGTATCCGAAACCTTCACCTTGAGGTCCGGGACGTGGACTCAAAGGTTCAAAATGAACTCGGTCGCACGCAGTCGTTCAGCCTTTTGGAAGACGTTTACGGCATGGCTCGCGACATGAGTTTTGATTCGGTCACCATGGACTTTTTATTCGGGCTGCCGGGACAAACATCCTCGAGTGTGAAAGATAGCGTTTCAATGATTGCTGAACTGGCCCCTGACGTTCTACTTTGCCAGCAATACACGCGACGACCACATCAGTTCCCTCATCAAGCTGCAATTGATGAGGGCGCCATGCCGAGCCTGGCTGAGAAACTTGCCATTTTTAACTCCGTCGTTGTCGGTCTTGAGAATCGAGGCTACGAGTGGGTTGGACTCAACGCGTTCGTGAAACGGGGACATCCATTTTCTGTCGCGCAGCAAAATCGGACGCTGGCATACACTGCCCTTGGATACAGTGCGGGCAAGTCCAAACAGACCCTTGGTGCGGGGATTGGTGCGGTGAGTGAAATTGAGGATGTTGTTGCACAAAATTACATTGATGTCGATGCGTGGAAGATAGCTGTGCAGCAAGGCCATCTGGCGACGCAATTTTTGGTTGAAACGACCGAGTTCGAGTTGGCAAGACGATCTGTCATGCGAAGCCTGATGTGTAACGTTAGTGTGCCGGTGTCCACGCTGGCTACACCAAAGGTCGTCGATCTTGTCGATTCACTGGAAAGTCAGGGATATACAGAGCGAGAGGGCGGCTTCGTCTACCTCACGTCTTTGGGAAGACTAGCTTTGCCACATTTCTGGTCTGACTCGTCACCAAGGTTTCGTTGGCTTTAGTAACTCAAGCAGATAATTTGAGTTCAGATTCGAAATCTTCCCGTAATCGTTGCCACTCCATTGCAAACCAGGGCGTGGTGCCAATGAGCTCGCTGTTGAGCCACGAATCGACCTCTTCACAATCCAGCCATTGGCACTCCTGAATCTCGGAGGGGTTGTAAGAGGGCATAGGTCGGCCATCGACATGGCCTACAAAGACAGAGCAAAGTTCGTGCTCGCTACCGACATTTTCGAATTGAGCTTGGTACTCAAATTTAAATAAAAACGTGAGCTTTGCTGAGAGATCGAGTTCCTCTCGTAGCCGTCGTCGTGTAGCCTCTTCAAGGGTTTCACCACGTCTCGGGTGGCTGCAGCAGGTGTTCGACCAATAGCCTGGCCAGAGAGGTTTCAGTTCACTTCGTCTCTGTAACAAGACTTCGCCAATGTCATTGAACAAAAAGATAGAGAAGGCTCTGTGCAGCTTGCCGTTACCTTTGTGAGCGTTCAATTTCTCTTCGAAACCGATAACGTTGTCACTGGGGTCGACGAGCATAAGGGGTTCATCGTCGAACGACACGATTGTGGTGTTATCTCTCATAGCGAGTACCTTTTGTCGTCAACGCGCAGAATAGTGTAAAAAGACCCACTCCTTGGGGAAGGACGCGCGAACTTAGCAAGTCGGGTGGAGATCGGCGATCGTAGCTCTGGGGGCAGGGTGATCGCGAAGTCCCGATTGGGTTCACACTGCATCGTCTGGGGGCAGCCGGTGCGTGGGTCGAAACATCGGGGCCCTAGAAGGGCCCGATTCATTGACGGTACTTACTGCCGTGAGGGAGGGAGTGCCTCCGCCATGGCTGCAGGTGCCGCATATGGACCATCGATCCAGTTGTACTTCGCAGAGCTCAACAGGACGAAGTGGATCAGTACAGCTACCGAGAACAGGAACACGCCCTGCGCTACAAGTACCCGACGTGGATCAAATATTCTCCAGATCCGTGAGAAGGGTTGCGTTACAATCATTTCATCTCTCCATTTGGAATCACGACGAGCCCGTCTAGCCGGACAGTCGCTTGTTTAAGGTGATAGTCCCGGATTACATTCCGAACCAGGGCTGCCACTTCCATACAGCAATGTGAGCCGCACTGGCGATAGCCACAAACGTCCACATGCCTTTCTCGTAAGACCGCATGAACTCGCTAGCTTCGCTAGCAGTGAGTCCTGACATGCCTACATTTTCATCACTCATGGTTTTACCTCCCATGTAGTAGTTCGCGATCTGTCGCAGCTCAGTAGTGAATACCGTGTTACGACGTCCTTCATCTGACCGTAGATGCAGAGCATCGCGGGTCAAAAGATCTTCCCGGAGAAACGCCTGTCTTAGCACGCAACCCTGGGTAGATATGTCCACACTCCCGTGTGGTTGCGAGGGCAGGGCAGACGCCCTCGCGTATAAATTTATTCACTCTCTGCCGAGTGATTTACTGATCACCACCGGTGGTCATATCTGCCATGCCGGCTGCAGCTTCTGACATTTCTTCAGCTGCTTCGGCGGGAGCCTCAGGCTCTGGTTTGGCGAGCTTCGCAAGGTTTGGATAGTCCTTGATCATGTTCGCGCCAAGCAGTGGCTTGTAAGCACCTTGGTGACAGGTTTCACAGTTAACCTTTTGAGCATCGCCAAGCTTTCCGAGGCGGTGCGGTGGCAGCCAGTCAGTGGTTGGATCAACGTATTCGTTGTTCATTTCACGGACCATTCGGATGCCATGCCATGCTCTGACTCGCTGTGGTGAGCTCTCCTCCCAAGAGAAGAACGCACGCGAGTTGTGGCAGTAGGTACAGTTAACGCCGAGTGCGCTTGAGAAATGCATCATGAGGCTGTAACCCCACTCTGACTCTTTCAGCGATACACCACCTTCATCACGCAGCGCAGTGGTTCCCGCGTGACGACCGTTTCTATCGTCGAGTAGATAGGGCGTGAAGGGGTCCACAGGTAGAGAGGCGAGACCAGCTGCAACTGACGATACATTCTGCATCTGATTCTTCATGCCGCCCGCAACCTTGTGGCCAGGGTTAATGTTCCATACATACTCAGGAACGTTGTTGCCGCGGTGACAGGTGTAGCAGGTGACACCGGCACCACCGACGTGCTGACTCCAGTTTTCGTTGGCGTTTTGCGTCATCTGAATCATGACGCGAGCCACTTTCTTGGTGTATAGCGTGTCAGCCGCAAAACCCTCACCGGCAACGTGGCAGTAATTACAGCCCTCTTCAGGTGAGACCCATTGGGTGATAGCCGCCATCAGCCGCGTGAACTCGCCAACCGAGAGGTCACCCAATACTTGGACGTTCTGATAGATGTCTTTTGCCTTTGGTCCAACAGCTGGTACTGCGGGGATGGCCTCCGGCATAACATTGTCAGCTGCAAGCTCGTCGAGTCGGTCTGGATTGTATAAACCCTCCATACCGGTGCCTCGATAGCCCCATTGAGTTGATTCGGGTGGTGGCATTTCACAGCCACCGAGCAATAGCGCAGTACCCAGACCAACAGTTGCAAATAGTTTGGTCGTTAGCGTTTTCATTGTGCACCCTCTGTCAGTAGTGGATCGACGACGGCTTCGCCAATCATTGGATAGCTTGGAACCAGTCCGTGCTTCATGCCCCATAGGTACCAGTTTTCGACAACTGTTCCGGTAAGGATGATGCCGATACCGCCGGTAACGCACGTCAGTACACCGAACCACCATGCCCACTTGTGGATTGATTCCATTGAGGCGTTGAAGCCCATGGTCCATCTCCAGAAGAGAGCGCCACGCTCAGCAGCCGTTCCTCGGTCAGTGATCTGATCGATCTCACGATCAGCGCCATATCGGCTGGTTGCCAAAATGGTTGCACCGTGCATGGCGAACAGAACCGCTGATCCGTATAGGAAGAAAATGCTCCACATGTGGAAGGGGTTGTAGAACAAGTTTCCGTATCGCAGCGAGAAGGCTGCCGTCCAGTCAAGGTGTGGGAAGATCCCGAACGGCACCGCTTCTGACCAGCTTCCCATGAGTACAGGGCGAATAAAGCCAAGTACCAGATAGAGCCAGATTGCAGCTGCGAATGCCCAGGCCATTTGATTGCCCATGCCATAGTTATTGCCAAGAGCAAATGTGCGCCACCACCACAACATAATGGACAGTGTTAGGAACGCACCGGCAATCAGCCACCAGCCACCATCATTCAACGGTGGGAAGGATAGGCCGTATTGGGGGCCGGGCGGCTCGAGGGCGAGCCAGAACAGCTGGCGTACAAACTCAATGGGATCCCAGTTCACGGACGCAAACATGTTGAGTCCGATGATTAGGAAGGCGATGGTACCCGTGAATAGGGCAGCTACACCCAGTGGACCTAAGTAGATAGGGCCTATCTGAGCATCACCTAATTTACCCATCCAGTAGCTGTGGGTCAGGATGCCCGTCCGATCATCGTGAGTATTCTCGACGGGGACGCCTGCGTAGTCCGGTGCTGCCACCTGGACCGTTGTAAAGATATTTTGATATTCAATCATCGTAGTGATCCCCTTATCAGTACCAAATTGGTAGCGTTAGCCACCAGTTCCACCATTCAGGCCATCCCTTCGTCCAGAAAGGACCGCTGATGACGATACAAACAGCACTCCAGAAGGCCGCTGATATAGCGACGAAGGTGCCGAGTCGGTGAATACCTAAAGCGCCGATTGAGTAACCGATGTCGTCACGGAAGTAAGTGTTCTCGTGCTCTCCTGTCTTGACGGTTTCACCGGCCCGAGGGTTGGTAGCCATCAGAATGAGAGATCCGTGCATCGATAACGCAAGTGCAGTGGTGAAGAAGAAGGTCACCGCGAGCATGTGCGCTGGGTTGTAGTGGAAGTGGAGGAATTGGTAACCCACGTTCGACACCCAGTCTAAGTGGCTCATGATGCCGTATGGGAAGCCATGACCCCAGGCGCCCAGCAGCACAGGGCGAATGATTACCAGCGTGATGTAGGCGAGTACCGCGAACGAGAACGCGAAGGGTACATGCAGTCCCATACCGAGTTTTCGAGAGATCTCAACCTGCCGCAGGATCCACGACACAAAGGCGCCGGTCGCGCAAATCGTGATGATTTGCCACAGTCCGCCCTCCTTCAACGGTGCCAATCCCAATCCGTATGACAGATCAGGTGGGGCGATATTTATCCGCCAAATATTCCATGTATCGCCTAAGGCTGCGCCATAGAAAATCAGGGCTGTCCCCGTAACGGCGAAGAAAAGGGTCGTTATCCCGAAGAAACCGACGTAAAACGGCCCCATCCAGAAATCGAAAAGATCGCCGCCGAGAAGGGTTCCCCCTCGGACTCGATACTTTTTCTCAAAGCTCATCATCGACATTGCATACTTCTCCCTTCCGAGCGCTAGGCGCTCCGTTTTCCTGGTCCTCGGTGGCTCTTCGGACCGTGTTATCTATCTCCAGACCCTTAGGGGCCTGGAACCACACAAAGCTAAATTTTCATAAAGGCATAAGGCGCTACACTGCTTGCCGCCCGTTTCGCCTCCTGCCAACAGTTGAGCTCGTGCTGTCGCACCAACTTCACCCGTTTAATCACTGCCTGCCCCAAAAACCACATGAACATCGTGATAAACAGCAACCGAAACTGAAGGTGTTCCCAAACAGTTTTGCGTTCTGTATTTCGCTTGGTTGTGGTCATGCTTCCTCCCGTCATCGACGTTTGTCGTGCCGTGTTGTTGTAATTCGAATCCCTCATGCGACACCCCTCAGTTGAAGTTCATGGCTCGCATCGAGCACATGCATGGCATTCACCGCGTCCGAACTATCCGCGCGTGCTGCTTGCTCAGCGCTATCGCGCAGACGCTTAGCAGCCGAAATACGGACTAAAACGGGTTGCTCTTCGATGATTTGATCCAGCAGTGCTTGCGCATCGTCCAGCCATGGAAGGCTGGCGCGCGTTGGAGTTGCAACGGTTTGATCGAGGTCTGTGCCAAGGGGCAAAATATTGAATAAGGCGTCGAAAAGAGCGTTACACACCTCTTGAATCAGGTAACAGGCGCCTGCGTATCCCATGAACGGCGTGCCGGTATGACGGCGAATGATCGTTCCAGGCAGCGATGCAGGGATGAACATGCTTCTGCCACCTGCCTCGGCGACGTACATGCGTTCGTTGTACCCACCAAAGACAATCAGAGGGCCTGTCTTGTAGATCGACTCTCTAACTTCCTTGTTATCGGGTTTCACGCCTGCTTTACGGGAGTAGTGGAAGGCACAGGGCAAACCCAGGTCCTCCTCTAGGAAATGTCGAAGCCCTCGGGTGTAGGTTTCGGTCGCTACAACACCAAAATTGGCGGTTGCGAAGAAATCTTGTGTCACAGAGCGCCAAAGATCCCAGACAGGCTTGAGCGTGGTCATTTTTTCCTGCGCGATAAAGGGCTCTGGATCGATATCCAACAACTCGCCGAGCTTGCGGAGGAACTTCGTCGTACTGTCTAGACCAATGGGCGCCTGCAAATAAGGCTTATCGAGGGTTTCGCAAAGCTTTCTACCAAACTCTCGATACATGCAAATATTGACCGCAGCGTCATCGAGCTTGGGTATCTCGTTAAGATGGCAACCCAACGGGAAGACCATATTTACTTCAACACCCATACCGGCGAGAAGTCGCTGGATTTCAGCGAGATCTGACCAGGTATTGAAGTAGCCGTAGGCTGGCCCAATGATATTGACCGTTTTGGAAGGCGTATCAGCCGTTTTCTTCGCTTTACGCTTTTTGTTTGCGCCGTACTGCTCCCAAAGCCATACAAGCGCGCGGTCAGCGCTCTGCCACTGATCTTCATCGATCGTGCGCGGAAGGAAGCGTTTAATGTTCGTGTCCTCGGGGGTTACACCACCGCCGATCATCTCTGCGATCGAGCCAGTAACGACAACCGAAGGCTTTTTCGGATCAAGTGTATGGTGTGCTCGGCGGAGAGCTCCTTCTGTACCATGCTGCCCTAGCTCCTCTTCAGCGAGGCCTGTAACAACAATGGGCAGCTCGTGTGGAGGGAGGCCGTCTGTGTAGTGGAGTACCGAAGTAACCGGCAGGTTTTCGCAGCCTACAGGCCCGTCGATGATGACTTGTAGGCCTTTGACGGCTGTAAAAACGTAAACAGAGCCCCAGTATCCGCCGGCGCGGTCGTGATCTAGTACTAGCATTAGCAGGTACCTCCCACGCCCGTTTTGGCGATAATTTCGGGTGTCCAAACGCCGCTCGTGGGGCCTTCACCGACGCCCTCGAAGAATGACTCCATCGCAATCATGCGCGGCTGGTTGGCAAGCGCACTGTTGATCACTTGTGCCACCGAACCTGCACCCGCAGCACCCATTAGTGGGCGAGCAGAGATGAGGTTGGTGAAGTACAAACTAGGAATAGAGCGCTCTTTTGCCTTCTGAACAATCGGCGTCGTGCCGATAACGAGATCGGGCTGGAAAGTCTCCATTGCGATGAGGTCGTCCTCGAGCGAAGCCCGGAATTTGACTGAAACGCCTTTGCTTTCAAGCCATTCAGCATCTGCGGCGGAGAACTCTGTCTTAGGACAGGCTGACCCGACATAGGCAACGTCAGCGCCGCTCTCAATCAGTAGTCGAGCAACCAGTAATTCTGATCCTTCATAACCGGAGAGCGTAATCTTTGCGTCGATGGGGTTGTTATCCAAAGCCGCTCTTATGGCACTCTTTTGTGTGCTTATCGCAGCATCAATCGAGGCCTTGTCGGTGCCTAACACCGCGCCCATTGCTTCTAACCATGCCGCTGTACCCTCAACACCAACAGGTGCGGAGCCAACGAGCGGTCTACCGGCAGCGCGGAACTGTCGTGCCGTCGCGGCATAGAAGGGGTGAATCATTGCCCCGACCTTGCAATCAAGTGCACCGTAGAGTTCTCGCCATTCCCGAGTGGGGACTACGGGACCTGCAGCGGCACCCAAAGAGTCGAGAAGTCGATCAATGGTTATGGCATCAACAGGGAACATCTCGCCCACGAGTGCCACGGTTGGCTTGTCTTTTTGGGACTCGCTTTGCACGGGGCGAGCAACGGGTCCTGCTTCGATCTCACCGCGGGCGTACTCGAGCATAGCTCCAGCAAGCACGTCCTTCGCTTCGGCGTGTGTGGGGACACCAAAACCAGGTACGTCGATACCGACGATTCTTACGCCGTTAATCTCTTTCGGAAGAAGATCTAAGGGCACCCCAGAAGCTGTGGGCACGCACAAGTTGATAACAACAACTGCGTCATTGGCCTCAGGGTCTGCAAGATCGTGAGCAGCCTCTCGAATATCTTCGAAAAGCTTCCCGGTTACTAGCGATTCAGAGTCAAATGGCACGTAGCCGACTGTTCGCTTGGCACCATAGAAGTGAGAGGTAAAGGTCAGGCCGTAAACACAGCAGGCCGAACCCGACAGTACCGTTGCCGTCCTGCGCATGCGCAGACCAACACGTAATGAACCAAAAGCAGGGCACATACTCTGTGGCTGATCGTGAGGCCCTTTCGGATAATCCTCAGCGAACTGAGCCATAAGCTCATTCTTCCCAGCAGCCGTCGCAGCGGCAGCTAATTGCTCTGCGCTTGCGTGACAGCCGAGTTCCTTTGTCTCGATGATATCGGTCTCAGACATTGTCATAGACGACCTCGAGAGAAGGTTTGTTAAGTGTTTCTACGTTGCAGAGGTCTGCCAGCGTGGCGGGCTGTAAAACAACGTCTCTACCGACTTCATCGCCATCGAAAAGACCGAGAAGTTCATCTTGGGTCATTGGGGTAGGTCGATGAGGAGGCGCCTCGGCAGCATTCTGCGCCAAGCCCGCAAAAAGAGGACCCCACTCACCGTCGGGGTGTCCGATAATCTCGTAACTCGCACTCTTGCGGCGTATATCTTCGTTGGCTGGAATAGAGGCGAGCTCAGGAATACCTACTGCTTCGCAGAAGGCTTGAGCTTGTCCTGTGCCGTCATCCTTGTTGGTTACCATGCCGGCAACGCCAACATTACCGCCAAGTTTTCGGAAGTACTCGACAGCCGAACAAACATTGTTCGCAACATAGAGTGATTGCAGGTCGTTCGATGCGACTACAATCACTTTTTGACACATATCGCGTGCGATAGGCAGGCCGAATCCGCCACAAACAACGTCACCCAAGAAGTCGAGGAGAACGTAGTCGAAGTCCCAGTCGTGGAAACCAAGTTTTTCTAGCGTTTCGAAGCCGTGAATGATGCCGCGACCACCACAACCTCGGCCCACTTCAGGGCCACCCAACTCCATGGCGTAAACGCCATCGCGTTTGAAGCATACGTCTTCAACGCGGCACTCTTCGCCAGCGGCTTTTTTCGCTGATGCGGTTTCAATAATGGTGGGACAGGCTTTGCCACCAAACAATAGCGAGGTGGTATCACTCTTCGGGTCGCAGCCAATCAGCAGTACTTTTTTACCCTGCTGAGCCATCATGTAGCTTAGATTGGCGAGCGTGAAGCTCTTGCCAATGCCACCTTTGCCGTAAATGGCGATGATTTGCGTGCCTTCGGCGTTGTCAGCTGAGGTTGCAAGTAGGTCTGCCCTTTCTCCACTTGCTTCTAAGCCAGGATCATATTCTGTTGCGGTTGCAATCGTTGTGCTCATATCGATCTCCAGTCGATGACCATTTTTAGGCAGCTACTGTCGTTAAAGGCCCGGTTATAGGCCTGCGGGGCCTGGCTCGCGGGTAGGACATCGGTGATCAACTTGGAAAAATCCAAGGTGCCATCAGATGCCAGTCTTGCTGCTTCTTTTAGGTCTTTGGGTTGCCATTCCGCACTTACCAAGAGGTTGATTTCCCTCATAAATGCAGGTGGAAAGTCGAAGGTGACGGCAGAAGAGTAGAAGCCGGCCATCACTGCCGTTGCGCCTGGTTTGCAACGAGCGATCATCTGGTTCAACGCGTCAGCGCTACCGCTGACGTCGCAGACCACCGAATAGTCGTGGCGAGGGTCTTGACTCGCGTCGTAGACCGCGTAGTCAAGGCCAGCGGGGCGTCGAGTGGGGTCTCGCTCCCAAACAGTAGGGGTGGTGCCATGAATGATGCGTGTTAGACGGACGAGGAGTTGTCCGAGCACACCGTGCCCCACAATAAGTTCAGGCGGTCCGATATGTTCGCAGCGGCGCAATGCATGCAGAGCAGTGGCTGCTAATGCGAGCAACACTCCCTCGCTGCCCAATTTATCGGGAAGAGGGATCAGTCGATCCTCAGTGCAAACGATATGGCGCGCACTGCCGCCGAATAGGTTTTTTACGTCCGTGAATCCGACACTACCGGGCGCAAAGACACAGGTGCCAGGACGTAATTTTGAACCGGCTGGTGATTCGAGCACTTTTCCGACGGTTTCGTAGCCGGGGACCAGTGGATAGCCCAATCCAGGGAAGGGGGGCATTTGACCGGTCAGCATCAAACGTTCAGTACCTGTTGATATCCCTGACCAGTCAGACTCGATAAGACATTCATTTGCTGCAGGTGCGCGCAGAGAGGCCTCTCGAAGCTCTAACGCTCCGGGCTTTTCAAAAATAACCGCTGTTGTCTTTTTATAAGTCACGGTTTAAACGGCCTCATTTCCAGTCGAGTGCGAACTGGGTCTGTCAAAAAACAGTTACATCATTAATGTCAGTTTAATAGTACACATAAAAGTGTCAATAAAAAATGACATTTGGTTTTTTTGCGGTAATTACTCGAACCAAAGCTGGGATATGCGTCTTCCTTTCACGTATTCCGCTGAATCCAGCGCGCTTTAACATGTTTGTCAGCTCGGATTTTGTTCTCGGACGGCCGCTACCCATTGCCCAGAGATAAAAGCCAAAATAGGTGTGTCCAATTGATTCGGCGCTTTTTGTCTCTGCCATGGGCTCGGCAATGACCAGTTGCCCGCCGCTGGGAAGTGCGTCGAAGCATCGCGAAAGTAGTTGTTCGACCGGTGCGTCATCATGGTCATGGAGAATGCGCACGAGACTGATAGCGTCGAAATCCTTGGGTAAGGTGTCGTTAAACATATCGCCCGCATAGCTCTCTAATAAATGGCTGTGTTTTGGCGGTATCGAAGCGACAACCTGAGGTAGGTCGAAAACTGCGGTATCTGTACTGGCAAACCGCTCAGCGGCTAACCTGGCGAATGTTCCCGTACCGCCACCGACATCAAGGAGGCGGTTTGTTCCAGATAAGTTGATTGCGTCTAGGATGTGATTAGCGATTAGGTGTTGCGAATCTGCCATGAGCTCGCTGTATCTTGCTGCCGCAGCGGGGTCGCTGTGATCACCGTCGACGTAAGGCCAGTAACCTCTTAAAGATGCATTCTCTCTGTGTCGAAGTAGCTGCGCAGGGTCTGACATATCCTGATAGAGCAGGTCGTGGTGGCGCAGCATGCTCTGCACACCTGGATTGCCATGTATCGAGGCGCCAAGCTCACCAAGCGTCCAGTGGGTGTCACTGGCTTTCTGTAGCAGGTCAATAGCCGTTGCGGCATTGACCAAGGTTAACGCAGCGTCCTTCTCCAAATCGCAGTGGTCAGCGATTTCATCCAAGGTGGCAATTCGATCTTTGAGGCACTCGAGCAGTCCCAGCTTGTAAGATGCACTTAATGTCTGGGAATAAACAAAGCCAGCGAGAATATGGTGTAAATCAGTGGCACGTTGCCGTGCAATCGATTGACTGATCGGTAATCGGGCAGCCCATTTTTGGAAGGTTGCGCTTCGCAATAGCCTATTGCGCCACAGCAAGAATCGCGCGTAGCGGCTCTTTGGCTTATCGCTGCTAAGCTCAAAATTTTGGCTTGTCGCGGATCGAGAGGGCATTAGGCCGCCACTTGGCCAAGCTTTGCCGGGATAAAGCGACTCGACTGAGCTCGCACTAATTTGTATAGCATATTCTGCCCGGCACATGAGGGCATGCTGTCGAGACCTGATTCTAGGCATTCCTTTAGTCGGCTAACGGCACCTTCAAGACCTAGCTCGCGTACCGCACTAGGGCGATCGAGTTTGACATCGATACCTACGGGCTTACCGAGTGTTTCAGGGTCAGAGACAGCGTCTTTTATATCGTCAGCAATCTGGTAGGCCTCTCCGATACTGGCGCCGAGATTGACCCAGGGGCCGGGATCAACGCCTGCGGAAGCTGCACCGGCGCAGGTTGCTGCAACAAACAAAGCGCCCGTTTTTGCGCGGTGATAGCGGGAGAGGTCAACGCGCTGTTCGCACTCCCAGGCTTGGCCTGCGCAGATTCCGTGCGGAGCGCCCACACCTCTCGCAACAATAGTTGTGACAAGCGGTACACGCTCTATTCTGACCGCGTGCACGGCATGTGCTGCCAGGGTCTGGAATGCCGCGACAATGAGTGCATCGCCCGTGAGTACCGCGATGCGCTCGCCAAACTTTGCGTGCACCGAGGGTTTGCCTCGTCGCTGGGTGGCATCGTCAAAACAGGGAAGGTCATCGTGTACCAGCGATGCGCAATGTAGAAGCTCCACGGCGGTCGCTGCCGCATTTGCTAGACCTACATCGCTGGAGTTATTGGCCAGGGCGACAGCTTTACAGAGTTGTGGTCTCACTCGAGCGCCGCCCGGAAACACTGAATAGTTCAGTGCTTGAGCCAGTAGTGGCGGGCATTGAGCGGTGGCGTGTTCTGCCATTGCCTCTTCTATGTGCTGTTCGCAATCAAGTAATGCGTTGTCCATGGCCAATACCCCGCGGGTGAGTGTTATTTTATTTGTACATTTATATTGTCTATATTAGTTTACACATTACGCCGATCTTGCAGGCCCTGCAAGCGAAGAGCTAGAGATAAATCATGGAGCAGAGACCACTAGCAAATACGGAAGGTTTAGGTTTTGATTTTCCGGTCGTTAAAAACGGCTATCGATGGTGGTATGTCGATGGATTCAGTGATTGTGGGCAGCACGGTGTCACGCTGATTTTCTTTATCGGCACGGTTTTTTCACCTTTCTATGCTTCTGCGCGAAAGCGAGGCGATGCAGATCCTCGTGAGTTTGTCTGCGTGAACGCCGTGTTCTACGAACCCAAGCGTAAATATTGGGCGATGACGGAGCGGCGTATGCGCGACCTCCAGACATCTACCAACTCCCTCGTGATTGGGCCTTCATCGATGAGCTTTGATGGCCGTTATCTCAATGTTGCGATTGATGAGCGTTCAGCGCCTATGCGGCGCCCAATTCGCGGCACTGTTCGTGTCGATTTACAAGAGAGAACAGATAAGTGTTTCCGCCTTCACTCAGCAGGTGAGCACCGGTGGTGGCCGATCGCTCCAGCAACCAGAGTTGATGTAACGTTGGAGGCGCCCGATTTGAAATGGTCGGGTGGAGCCTACATGGATACCAATGGGGGTACGGTGCCATTAGAGGAAACCTTTAGTGATTGGCATTGGTCCCGCGCTGATCTAGGCGCCAACTGTCGCATTGTCTATGAAGCACATGCGCGTGATGGCGAGAGTTGCCTGATGACCCTATTCGGCAATGGAAGGGACGGAATGGCCTCCGAGCATTCTGCGCCTCGCCGAGATCTCAGTATTGGACCTGTGTGGCGCGTAAAACGTCCAGCGCGAAGTCATCAAGGTTTTACGGTACAGAAAACCCTTGAAGACACCCCCTTCTACACGCGAAGTCACCTTCACGATGCGTCGGGAAACAGCGTGATGCACGAAAGTTTAGATCTAGATCGTTTTGCTTCTCTTTGGGTTCAGCGCTTACTGCCGTTCCGTATGCGCAAGATACTTTACGGCTTATCGAAGGCGGGCGATTCGCGCGTTACGATCCCGTTCTCTAAGGGTCTCAAATAGATCTAACATCCAGAGCGTCCGCACTTTGAAGGGATCTGTCTTGACAGACGGAGCTGTGACCCCTGTCTCAACGACAGCATCAATCAGAAATTGATTTTGCGGAAGGGCAGGAGTATTCATGCCTTCGCTTCGTGGCTGAGCAAATGCAATCGCGCTTGATAGCAGCCCAAACTTCTTGCCCGTCGCAACAATTGCGCGCTGATCGACCGAGTTGTAGCCAATCTCGCCCACTTTATCGCCAATAGCTGCGTAAAGCTTTCGTGCCGCTCTAATGCCGGGTTGGTACTTACGCGGTAGTTGCGCAATGCCATTGTCTGCCCGGTGATAAAGCCATTTGGCCCGCTCAAGAAGGCGCTGAGTCACAACGCCAATTCCGTCACTGAATTCGGGTTTTGCTAACAACGCTTCTGGGTTAATACCTTCCGCTCTAAGCTCGTCGAGTGGCAAATAAATTCGACCGAGACGCGCGTCTTCGCCCACATCTCTTGCGATATTTGTGAGTTGCATAGCGGTGCCGAGGTCGGCGGCGCGTGCCAATGTTTTTGGATCGCGGACGCCCATCAGCACTGACATCATGACACCGACAGCCCCCGCGACGCGGGCGCTGTAGTCGTAAACATCATCGATTGTGTGATAGATCTTGCCCTCTGCATCCCAAGCAAAGCCTTCAAGGAGGGCGTTTAACAACCCTCGGGGCATGTGATAGGTGTGCACGATTTGAGTGAGTACACGGTCAGTGTGTCTGTACTCGGGTTTCGCCTCGTAAATCTTGTCCAGCCGTTGATGGAGCAATTCGAGCGCCGCTTTTGGATCGTCGCCTTCGTCGACGAGATCGTCCGCTTCCCGGCAAAACGCATAGAGCCCACATGCCGCATGTTGCATTACAGAGGGAAGTAAGTGAGACGCGAAATAAAACGAACGCGAGCCATTTGATAGCTGTTGCTTACAAAGGCCCATATCTGTGCTGGGCGTCGGCAGAAAACTGTTAACTGACATAAGTTACCGCGGGGATCAGACTGTCAATAACCTTTGCCGATGACAAAACGGCGGGCATGCCAGCACCGGGGTGGGTGCCTGCGCCCACCAAATAAAGGCCTTCGACTTCTTCGCTCTTGTTGTGAGGCCTGAAGTAGGCGCTCTGAGTGATACGAGGTTCCAACGAGAAGCCTGCACCCTTGACTGAGTTGAGTCGGTTCTGGAAGTCGAGAGGGGTTAGCATCAAGGAGGTCGCTAGATTTTCTCCGAGGCCAGGGAGGCCGGTCTCTTCAAGTCGCTCCTCGACAGCCTTTCTGAAGACTTCTGCGTGCGTCGTCCAGTCAGTGCCAGAATCAAGGTGGGGTACAGGGACAAGCGCATAGAATGTGTCGCAGCCTTCCGGCGCCATCGACGGATCGGTCGCCGTGGGGCGGTGCAGATACAAGCTGAAATCTTCAGTTGGTTTTTTGTGTTTGAAGATATCCGTTAGCAGACCCTTATACCGCGGACCCAAAATAATCGAGTGGTGTGGGATGTCTGGATATTGCTTCTTAGTGCCGAAATACCAAACGAAAAGGCCATTTGAGAAATGCGCCTTGTCGATACGGCGTTCAGTCCACTTACGCTTCACCGTTTCCGAAAGTAGGTATTTATAGGTCCATGCAGAGTCCGCATTTGACACCACTAAGTTCGCTGCTATGTGTTCTCCCGATTTAAGTCGGACCCCTGTTGCCTTGCCGTTCGAAGTTGTTATTTGATCAACTTCGGCGTTCAAGCGGATGTCACTCCCTTGGCCGCGTATCAGCTCGCCCAGTGCCTCGACGATTCTTCCCGTGCCGCCCATTGCCGACCAGACTCCGCCTGTCACCTCGAGGTGTGAAATAAGCGAGTACAAGCTGCTGGCCGTGTAGGGGTTTCCACCAATCAACAGCGGATGAAAGCTAACCGCCTGACGGAGTTGCTCATTTTTGATGTATTTTGAAACCAGGGTGTACACACTTTGATCGCCGCGGAGTCGGACGAGATCGGGTGCAAAGCGCATCAGCTGGGCAAAGGTACTAAATGGCTTATCGAGCAGATCAAAACCGACTTTGTGGCGTGCTTCGCTTGCCTTGAGATAGCGTTCATAGCCCTCTGCATCAGCAGGGTTGTACTCATTTATTTGGCGCAGATTTTCTGATTTTTCGCTGGAATAGTCGAAAATACGACCATCGTCAAAACGTATACGATAAAACGGATTCATCAGTCGAAGATCAACATCGTCGCTCATGGTTTTGCCGCAAAGCGTCCAAAGCTCCTCAAAAAGCTCGGGAACAGTGACAATGGTAGGGCCGCCGTCAAACGTAAATCCGTCTTGTCGATAGGTGTATCCACGGCCGCCAAGAGCGTCGAGTTTCTCGAGCAGCGTGACGTGATATCCCTTTGCGGCGAGGCGTATGGCTGAGGCTAATCCGCCGAAGCCACTACCAATGACAATGGCGCGCTCATCAGGGTTGGCATGATGAAGCTGATCAAAATCCGGATGCGCTGTGTTCATTTATAATTACGCCAATTTTGTCAATTAATTTAGACAGTCTACCACCGGAATTCAGGATGCACACCCGTTAATTGTATTTGGCTGCCAGCCGCGTAAAGACCTCAAAAATGCGCTTTGGGGCCGCTTCATGGACCAAATGCCCTGCGTCTTCGAGGGTTTCGGCTGTGGCACCGGGGATCATTCGTTTAACTCGGTGCGCTCGCACCGCCGGGACAATATGATCTTTATCGCAACCAATGAGGTGAATGGGTGTCCTAAGCCTCGGTAAATCTTTTGCGAGTCGTCCGAGTTCCCAGCCACCCATCATCCGGAGCGCACCCTCTATGTGTGTCTTGTGCGAAATCAAAAATGAGTACCGCTCAATCATCGGTTCGGATATGTCGGCACCCGTGTCTCGAAGCGCTCTTCGGACGTCCGCCGTTCCGGTACCGCGGCGCGCAAGGAAGGTGGTTACAGAATCGGACCGGCTCAGGAACCTTGCTGTCTTAAGCATGATAGGTTCGATAAACGCACCAAATGGAAGCAGTGCGCCGTTGATGGAAAGTACCGCCTTTGGTGAGGTATCGGTGTCGAGACACATCCGGATAGCGACAGCACCTCCAGCAGAATGGCCAATGATGAAGCTGGGAGCGATATCAAGTTTGTGACAAAGCTCGTTCACGGCCCTTGCCATGGCGGGTAACAAGTGTTCTCGCTCTTCCAGAGGGGAGCTGAAGGCATGGCCCGGGAGATCGACCAATAGGCAGGTGAAGTTATCGCTCAACGCGATCGCGAGATCGGCGAGAGAGTGCGTTGAAGCACCTGTGCCATGAAGAAGCAGCACTACGGGCCCTGCGCCGATTATTTGCACATGCCATCGCACGTTCTCTATCTCTATAAATTGGCTTGCGTGCCGCAAGGGCCAATCTATTGGCATGTCAGCGGGCTTCAACCTGGCCCCCTATCAGCCTAAGGCGCGCACCGAGTCGTTAATCGACTCAGCCGATGCGTTGGGGAGAGGTAGGTACACGGCATCTAGTGCAGCAGCAAGCTCTCGTGCCCGAGGACTTGGGCGGGCTGCTGTGTCGACGAGGATGCCACGGTAGTCGGCGCTGGAGACTGCCTTCGCCGCATTCATGGCATCTTCAGTTCCGGCACTGCGACTTTTGGTGCCGTCTCTTGCGACGTTCGCGGCGCCGTCTGTGAGTAAAATAAAACTCGGTGTGGCACCCGAGGCCGCAACTGACACGGCAAGGTCGTGCATGGCTTGCAAAGCTGCACCCATGGGTGTTCCCCCGCCGCCCGGTAATTGCGCCAGGGTCCGTTTGGCTCTGACCAGCGAGCGAGTGGGAGGCAACAGTAAGTCAGCGCTCTCGCCTTTGAAGGCAATCAAAGCGACCTCTGTGCGATGCGAGTAGCAGTCTGCAAGTATCAGTTCAATCGCGCCTTTTGCCTCTGCCATTCGCTGATAAGCACTGCTTCCCGATGCGTCGACCACGAAGATCATCACACTCGATTTTCGCTGTTCGAAGCGCTTAACGCGTATGTCTGCAGGTTCTATGTAAAGACCGCGCTTGGTGTTACGTGAATTGTCCCAGCGAGCGCGCGCACCTTGGAAGGGCGCTGCGGTTCTCAAGGTGGCAGGAATATCGACGCGATGTCCGCGTTTGATATCGCCGCGGCGTACGCCAACAGGCCGACCGCGCTGTTTATCTTGTGATAGGTGACCCGCATTACCTGCTTTGTTTTGTCGTTGACGACTTCGTTCCGCACGGCTAAGGAGCAGAGTAAGTATGTCGGGGGGTAGCGCTGCGACAGCAGCTTGAACCATCTCCTCGGTATCCCGAGGGGGCTCGGGCGTCTGGTTTTGCGACGCATTTTCCTCCGTCGTCTCGGGTTCCTGTTCTTCCGCCGGTGGCTCGGGCACTTCTTGTTGCGGTAACTGAGTTGCGCGCGGAAGAAGGACTAGCCGAATTACCGACCCAATAACCCCCTCATGGGTTTCAGGCAGGTCGAGAAGCAGTGCAATTACCCTGCAAGCAGTCACTGAAAACAGGAGCGAGCGCGTTGAGTGAACGCCCATTGATGCCGCAAGCTCTGCAAGCAACTTTATGATCGACTCACTAGCGGGGCGCAGGCGAAGCTGATTTTTGACTCGATTGATATCTGAGGAGTTAAACGCTGTGTCGTCAACGCCGTGAATTGATATCGGATCGAGCTGAATGTTGAAAGCGAGGCGCTCGAGTAATGCCGATGGTGGCGCTTCCTCATCAATTCCCTCGTCTAAGGCAATCAACGTGATGGCAGCGTCTGTTGTATGCGTGAGACCGTCTCTCGCGACATGAACTTTGCCGGAGTCCAGCGCAGCGCACCAATGGCCTGAATATTCTTTGGGGAGTCGTTCCGCCATAGGCATTACAACGGTTCTCTGATGACACTCGGTAAGAACGCCGGTCGCCAATACAGGTTTGCCAAGACGCATGCTCTCAGTGATATCCATACCTCCGAGCAAGCGATCGGTGGGGGTGTTAGCGGGTATTTTTCGAGAGGGTGCCTGTTGGAGCTCTTCTAGCATAGAGAGCCAAAAATCTCTGACCGGCCCAGGTTGTGCGGATACGCGCACGCCACCGCATTGATGCCCAGTAACAGCGATAACGGCCGCTGCTAGTTGCGCATCACGCCATAAACTCGAGACTTCGAGTTCAGGGGAGGACGGCTGCGATAGTTCGCTCGACGCGAGCATCGGCACTAGACTCATCCATAGGATCGCGCCTCAAACGGTGGCGAAGCACAAATAAGGCGACGTGTTTGAGGTGGTTCATGTTGGCCGCATCATGGCCCTCGAGTGCAGCAAGCGCGCGGGCGCTTCTTATGAGGGTCAGTTCACCGCGGAGCCCGTCGGTACCCAGCGCTAAGCAAAGTTCCGCGGCCTTCTCCAGCACCTCGGCTGGCACATCAACGCTTTCAACCACCTCTCTCGCAGCATCAATTTTTCGTCGAAGCGCACCTTCTTTGCGAGAGAATCGCTTACTAAACCCCTCAGGGTCGAGATCAAACGCATCGCGAAGCTTGATAATTTCGACGCGAGTAGGGATGTCGCGCGGGGTCCTTACATCTAGGGAAAGACCAAAGCGATCCAATAGCTGTGGGCGCAGTTCGCCCTCTTCAGGGTTTCCACTCCCGACGAGAACAAATCTCGCGGGGTGGCGAATACTCAGGCCCTCTCTCTCAACAACATTGACGCCCGAGGCTGCGACATCGAGAAGGGCATCGACAATATGGTCTTCCAATAGGTTCACTTCATCGATATACAGAAAGCCACGATTGGCCGCTGCTAGCAGGCCAGGCTGAAAGGCTTTCTCGCCGCTGTGAATGGCCTTCTCAATGTCCAGCGCGCCTAATACCCGATCCTCTGTGGCCCCCAGCGGGAGATCCACCACGGGAATCGATATTTTGTGCGCTTTCGGGTTGGTCTCCGTTTGACAACTTGGGCAGAGGTTTTTCTGTGATGCCTCGGGATCGCAATGATAGGGGCAGTTTTTTACCGCAGATATTTTGGGTAACAGCTGTGCCAGTGCGCGAATCGTGGTCGATTTGCCTGTGCCGCGCTCACCAAAGACCAGTACACCGCCAATGCCGGGGTCTACCGCTGCAATGGCAAGTGCCAGCTTCATATCATCCTGCCCGACGATCGCCGTGAAGGGATACGCTACGGTCATGATAATTCCCCCAACTTGGGCCTGTTCACAAACAGGCGTATCGGCATGATTTTTATCAGCCGTATTAGTGTCACTTTATTTAAACACATAAATTGTCAAAATTTATTTATTTTTTCATGCTCGTTAGTCCGGGCGGGCATAGGAACGTATAGATAAGCGACTGAGGAGAGTGAGTAGGGATGCATCAATTAGACGACGCCATTGATTGCAGGGGTGAATACTTCAGCGGCTGCAAGCAACATCAGCTGTATTGGTATCGCTCTGAAGATGAAGTGGGAAGGCCCTTGCTCTTTATTCATAGCGTCAACGCGGCGCCCAGCGCCATCGAGTTGAAGCCGCTTTTCAAGAACTTTCAGTTGTCGCGACCCGTCTTTGCGCCCGACTTGCCGGGTTTCGGGCGCTCGGAACGTAATGTGGGAGAGTTTGCACCGGAGGACTTTGCGCGCGAGATCGCGGCAATGATCGAGTCGCTGCCAGGAGATGAGGCTCCAGATGTCGTTGCGCTCTCACTAAGCTGTGAGTTCGTTGCGCGAGCGATCACCGATTTTGGTGCGAAAGTGCGCAGCGTAACGTTTATTTCACCAACTGGATTTTCAGCGCGCGGAACGCCATCAAAAAAGGCTCAGCAGCGGCTCAAAAAGATCCTCGGATTTGCAGGCTTTGGCCGCAATGCGTTCAAGCTGCTGCGCACCGAGCGTAGTATTCGATATTTTTACGGCATGAACTTCTCAGGTTTCATCCCTGATGAGCTCGTGAGTTACGCCTTAAAAACGACCAAGGTGCCAAACGCCCATCTAATGCCCTTGCAGTTTTTGTCGATGGGGCTGTTTACGGAGAACGCGGTGGACACCCTTTATCAGCGCTTGGATTTGCCGGTGTTGGTGATTTTTGATCGTGACCCGAACGTGTCCTTTGAGCGTTTTACTGATTTTGAGCACGCGGCTAATTGGCGGTTTCAGCGCGTGGCTCCTAGCTTGGGTATGCCACATTGGGAGCACCCTAAGGAGACGGTATCAGTAATCGAAAATTTTTACGCCGAGTGTTAGGCGACTTGTCCTAGAACTTCGCGCGCTGCCAGCGTGCCTGACAAGGTCGCCATGGGAACCCCGGGACCCGGATGTACGCTGCCACCTGCCAGGTACAAGCCTCGGACCTTGGTCTTTGCAGAGGCGCGGCTAAAACTCGAGAACATACCGTGCGATGCCGCACCGTAAAGTGAGCCACCACTTGCGGGAAAGCGTCTGTGCCAATCATCGGGGCAGGTTGTAAGGCAGTTTTCTTCTTCGAATTCGATGTTGACTCGACCTCGCTTTATGACGTCTAAGGCGCGATCTCTCTGTTCTAGGAGTTTCCCAGGCGTCCACGCTTTGTGATCACCGTCGGGCGGTGCGTTGATAAGTAATAACAAGCGCTCGCCCTCAGGAGACTTGCACTCGCCATTCACTCGGTCTTGTGCACAAACGTAAACGGTAGGTTCCGCGCAGATGCCACGTTGCTCGAAGATGTTGGAGAATTCCGTCTCATAATCTGCTGCAAAAAACACATTGTGATGATCTAGGTCTAACCCTGATGTATTGGCACGCATGCACCATGTAATGGCTGAGAGACCCCGCTCTTTTCGGGCTCGTGGCGGGACTGCCTTACGAACCCGTTCACCGAGAAGTCCTTCACTCAACGCGGCGGAGTCACCATTAAAGATCACAACATCGGCTCTATGCGCTTCGCCTGACGCGAGGGTTATTCCTCGAACACTTCGCTCATCGCCAATGATCTCCCGAACCGGGCTGTTGTAGTGGAATATGGCCCCATTTTCGGACGCAACGTCAGCCATGGCGTGTGCGAGCGCGCGCATGCCTCCGTCAACACACCAAACGCCTTGGCGCTCGACGTGGGCAATGAGCATGAGTGTTGAGGGGGTGAGGAGTGGCGATGACCCCACGTAGGTCGAATATCGAGCGTAGAGCTGGCGTAACCTCGGATCGCTAAAGTAGCGGCCGAGCGCCTGCCAAAGGGATTTATGCGGAGCTACGGCAAGCGCGTTAAAACCACCGTCCCTCAGTAATCGATAGGCGAGCTTGGCTGGGGAGGGTTGAGCGCAGGCCATGAAGTTATCTTTGAGCAGGCCGTGGATGATTTCTCCGTTCTTGCAGAAGCGTCTGTATCCCGCCACGTTCTCTTCATCGGAGAACCTCGCAATCGCCTCGCTCGATTGGTCGATATCGTGAAACAAGTCGAGGTGACTGCCATCTGTCCACGCATGGCGCGCTAAGCGGCGACTTTCAGTCAGGGTTACACAATCATCAAAGTGTTTGCCGCCGCGCTTGAAGAGCTGTTCGAACACCCAGTGCATGGTGAACACCGTGGGACCACCGTCCACACCCGCGCCACCGACTTCGCGCTGATGCATTTTGCCACCCGGCTCGCTCTGTGCCTCGAAGATATCGACTTGCCAGCCTGCTGCGGCGAGTTCGATGGCGGAGGCGAGACCGCCCGCACCAGCACCAACAATAATAGCTCGTCTAGCCATCAGGTCGTCTGTACGCGACGAGGCGGAGCCATCACGGCTCGCTGGTGATAAATGATTAAAGCGAGTCCGGTTACGAGTGGAATGGCCCAAAGTCCGGGTGTTAGCGCGATTTCTGGTAATAAACGAACTGCGCCGAACGCAAAGAAGGCGGTGTAGACGGAGATCCCTGCCCCCACCAGTGACTTGATATGCTCCTTGATCCGCGCTTTGGGCGAGGACGGTTTTCGATAGATGAACCATAGGTTGGTTGCTACCGTTGCAAACCCGACAAAGGCGATGCCCATCATCATCGGTTGGTTGAGTTCGAGGCCACGAAGAAAGCAATTAGCCGATGTCGCGGTGAGAACGGCTTGTAGGAGCAGGTTGTGCCAGGCTGCGTTTTTATAATGTTCCCGTTTATTGCGCATGCAGAGCCAGCCATGCCATGCCAAGTTAATGGTCAGCGTCGCGAGATAAAGCATCATCCAGCCGAAGATGCCGGCGATCAGTTGCGGATCTTTAAACAACTCGTGCTGGGCAAGATGGGGATGTGTGCCGGTTGGATCGGATAGTGTCGTGAGCGCGATGCCTGTGGCAACAAGTCCCGTGGTCAACATGCTGGTGATGAATATGTTGCCTGCTTGTCTGTGAAGCTGGCCGCCTTTCTGGCCTGCAATAGGAATCCAGACAGAGATGAGTCCTACGGTCCCCGTAATGATGTGCATGATCACCAGCGATTCGAAAATGCTATGGGTCGACAGGCTCATTTTGGCGCTCCATACTGTGCATAGTGTCAATACTATTGGATAGTTTCCGTGGATGAAACACTTTACATACCGCCAAAGCCAAACTCACTGCCTGCGGTCATCGCACTAATCCGATCGCTATGGAAAGGGGATGGCAATCTCCTTGAGCTGCTTCCCGCCGAGGCTTATCACTTTGACATTGGTCACCTTGGGCGATCGAGACGTGGCACGGTGCTCTTTAATCGCCCATCGGCGGTGAAAGAAATTATGCGTGACGAGCAGGGTGTTTTCCCTAAAAGCGACCTAATGGTTGGGGCGCTCGACCCACTCATTGGGGAGAGTATGTTTGTCACTGACGGTCCCAAGTGGCGACGTCAGCGCGCGATGATCGACCCGGCCTTCAGTTTAATGCGCTTGAACGTGGCCTATGGCGCGATGTGTGCGGCTACTGACGATCATGTTGCGGCGATCAGTGCGTCTGCGGATTCTGGAGAGCCATTTTCTCTGGATTTAGCGATGAGTCATCTCACAGCTGATGTCATCTGTCGAACCGTATTTTCGACACCTTTGGCATCCAATGTGGCTAAAGAGGTTTTTGAAGACTTCACGCTCTTTGAAAAGTCTGTGGCTCAGGTCGATATTCTCGGCATGATCTTGAAGCCCGCTTGGTCGGAGATTAAACAAACCCCAGAGGTGCTTACAGCGTGCGAGCGCATCAGACACCACATTGGTGCTTTGATTGATACTCACCTCAATGCAGGAGAGGGGGAGTACAACGATATTGCTTCGGCGGTGATCGAGGCTAAAGACAAAGATACGGGATTACCTTTCACTCGCGATGAGCTGATCGATCAGCTAGGTGTATTTTTCCTCGCGGGCCATGAGACGACTGCAAGTGCGCTCACCTGGGTTTTTTACATGCTAGCTGAGCGGCCCGAGTGGCTCGCACGGTTGCGTGAGGAAATCGACCCCTACATTAGCGAGGGAGATCTCTCGTTTGAGGCCACTAAGAAATTGCCTCTGACACGAGCGTTCTTTAAAGAGGCGCTTCGACTTTACCCGCCGATCACGTTCGTACCGCGAGTGGCATTGGAGAAGGTTGAGATCGAGGGTAAGCGTCTGCCGCGAGGTGCGCTAGTGATGATTGCCCCCTGGACGCTTCAACGCCACAGTAAATACTGGGAAGACCCTCATGCCTTTAAACCCGAACGTTTTCTCCCAGAAAACGAGAAAAGTTTGACTCAGGGTGCCTATATCCCCTTCGGGCAGGGCCCTCATTTATGCGTTGGTGCTGGGTTTGCACAGGTAGAGAGCCTCCTAATTATGTCGCAGTTGGTCAGTAAGTTTGATTTTGAATTGTTGCCTGATCAGAAAGTGGTGCCCGCCGCGAGACTAACCACTCGTCCTGCAGAGCAGGTCATGATGCGGGTGCGCCATCGATGCTAGCAGCCTGTATTGCTAACGCATTCGATAACTTCGCGTCAAACACTGTAATGTCGCCGTTGCATTCGCTAAGTTCAGTGCTTTCGAGAAGGGTGTGACAGCCGCCTGCAGAATCGCGCGCTACGACACAGGGAAGCTCGCAATTGAGCGTAGTTCGCAACTCCTCATCCAGGTCATTACGATGAATCCATTCGATCTCGGGTCGCGTCTCGCAGTAGCTTCGCCAGTTTTTCTTACCGAGCGGGTTAAGGCCGTGAGAGATATCACAAAGCGAGCAGCTGCGGGTGCCGGTGAGTTTGCCGATGGCATAGGCGATCTCACCAAGCACGGTGAAATCAGCGTCGTAGATAGCAAGGATTCGATCAGTCACGCAGCCGTTACGCGCTCCGCAGTGTGTCAGATCGCATATCAGGACCGTCGTGGCTCCAGCCGGGCGCTTTGAAGATGTAACTCAGCTTATCGCGCCATGTGTCTGCGCGACGAATATCACGCCACATCGCGCCGTATTCCCCAAAAGCCACCTGCATAACTTTGTGAGTGCTTATGTTTTTGGTAAGGCCATACTGAACGGGTTCTTCGGGGATCTCCTCCGAAAAGGTGCCGAATAGTCGATCCCAAATGATCAGCGTTGCACCGTGGTTACGATCAAGGTAGCGGATATTGGATCCGTGGTGCACGCGGTGGTGTGAGGGCGTGTTGAAAATGAACTCGATAGGCCTTGGGAACTTATAAAACGCCTCGGTGTGCAACCAGTACTGGTAGATCAAGCTCACGCTTAGCATTGTAACGATCATGGCTGGGTGATACCCGATGATGGCCAGCGGCACCCAGAATGGATATTTGAGAATTCGCTCGCCCACGCCCTGACGGAGCGCAGTGCCGAGGTTGTAATACTGCGAGCTGTGGTGCGAGACATGACCTGCCCAGAGCAATCTGACCTCATGGTTGCCCCGGTGGAAGCTGTAGTACGTTAAATCGTCGAGGAAAAACAGGAGCACCCACCAGTACCAGCTGGTGTCGATGACGCCTTGCAGTGGTGACAACGAGTACGCAACGAACATGAGCCAAATGCCCAGAAACTTTGGAATCAAATCGACAAAGACGGTGAGCAGCATGACGCGCATGCTTGTCCAAAAGTCCACTGTCTCGTAGTGCTTGGTCGTGGCTTTGTAAGCCCACAGTACTTCAATGGCGAGTGCCCCAAAGAAAAAGGGCAGGGCCATCATTACCCAATCGTCCTGCATTACCGCAATAACTTGGTCCATATCATCTGCCCCCAAAGCATCCGACTGCCTATCCGTTGCAGATAAGCCATTGCCTGAGTGTAGTCGAAAACTTAGAGTGTCTGCATACCCGAGTGAAAGACTCAAATCGTCCCGCCCGGTGCGCTAGATTGGTCCAGTAATTGATGGTGACAGCGCGTCCAGATAAGTAAAAAGATAAGAATAGGAAAAAAACATGGCTGAGTTACTCAAAATGTCCGCAGATCTCATCGACGGAAGGGTTGATATGCGTGAGGCGGGGCCGATCAATCGGATCAATCACCAGCTCTCCGAACTATCCTCTGAAGTTGCAGTGGTTGAGGCGTTTTCACATTCGATCGTCTTTAAGACAGATGACGGGCTTGTGACCTTTGATACATCAAATGAACACGGCGGGACAAAGTGCGTTCACGCCATTCAGTCATGGACCCAAGATCCTTTTCATACGGTGGTTTTCACCCACGGACATATCGATCATGTCGGTGGTTGTGGCGCATTTTGTGCGGCTTACGAGGGTCGTAAGCCGACAATCGTCGGGCATGAGAACGTCGCCGCGCGCTTTGATCGGTATCGGATGACCAATGGCTACAACCACGTGATCAATGAGCGCCAGTTTGGTCAGTTCAAACGCAGGGGCTATGACCTCGCAGGTCAGTCACACTTTTTACCGCTTGCTACTCCTGCGCCCGACATTACCTATACAAACGATCTCGCGATGAATGTGGGTGGGCTCGAAATTCAGCTGAATCATGCGAAGGGTGAAACCGACGATCACACATGGGCCTGGATTCCTAAGCACAAAGCGATTTGTGCAGGTGATTTCTTCATTTGGGCCTTTCCAAACGCAGGTAACCCACAGAAAGCTCAGCGGTATCCAAAGGAGTGGGCCGCAGCACTGCGCGATATGGCGTCGCGCGATGCCGAGCTATTTCTTCCTGCGCATGGTCTACCCATTGCCGGCAAGGAGCGTATCAAACAGGTGCTCAACGAGGTGGCGACAGTATTAGAGACCATGGTCAGCCAAACGCTTGATTTGATGAATGAGGGCGCTTCGCTGAACGATATTATCCATGCGGTGAAGGTCTCCCCCGAGCTCTTGGCGAAGCCCTATTTGGGCCCTACTTATGATGAGCCCGAGTTCGTAGTGCGAAACATCTGGCGGTTGTACGGTGGATGGTACGAGGGTAATCCCGCCCAGCTAAAGCCAGCCCGTGATGCCGCTGTGGCGGTTGAGCTTGCCAAACTATCGGGTGGGGCGCTCAAGCTTGCGGAGCGTGCGCGCGTATTGGCGGAGACTGATGCGAGACTTGCCTGTCATCTGGCTGAATTCGCAGCGCAGGCGGAGCCTGACAACAAAGCCGTTCACCATCTTCGCGCTGAGGTATACCAGAAGCGTCGCGAGGGTGAGACCTCGCTCATGGCAAAGGGTATTTTTGGAACAGCGGCTAATCAGTCAAAACAGCAGTGTGAATAGTGTCATACCGGCTTAGGCGCTGCTGGAATCTGTCGGCGCCACGCGCCTCCTTTCATGGATGCCGTTACGATGGCGGTGTACGCGAACATACCGCCAACGGCACCGATGAATATGCCGGTCATGCCTAGGTCCATGGGACCCAGTAAGAAGAAGGCTAAACTGATCGCAACCACGGGACGCGCAATCAGCGCCACAAGCGGTCCTCGCATCGCGCCGGCACCTTGTGAGGCAAAGTAAAGCGCCCAGCCAACACCGTGGATAGCGAGGCAGGGACCGACAATTTGGATGAAGCCCTTAGCTGTCTCATAGACCATCGCGTCGTCGGTAAAGATGGGGATCCAAAGGTGCGGAAATACCGCCAAAAGAGTGCCAATACCACCGCCTAAAACGAAGGACATTCCCGCGCCGGTCCAACCAATTTCCTCGGCGCGATCGGCATCCCTTGCGCCAATACTCATGCCCACCAAAGAGGTCATGGTGGCGCCGATACCAAAGATGAGCGATGACATAAGGAACTCGATGCGTGACCCAATACCGTAGCCGGCGAGCGCTTCTTCACCAAACTGCCCCACCAAACCCGTCAGTACCAAAATGGTGGTGACTGTGGTGATGGGGGATAGTGATGCCGGGAGTGCCACCCGCCCAATATCTTGGAAGTGGTACTTCCGAAACTTCAAACTTGAGAGCCTCAAGTTGGCGGGCAAGTCGGCGCTCGCGAGACGCGAGAGGATGACCACGGCCATCACTGCGCTCGTTGCAATGACCGATACGGCTGCGCCAAATAAGCCTAGTTTGGGTGCGCCGAAGTAGCCCAGTACCAGTGCTCCAGACAGAGGCACTTGTATCAGGGATCCGACAATCATCATTCGCGCAGGGTATTTCATATCGCCGAGACCGCGGAATATCGAGCTCGCGACACCCATAAGCCAGATGGTGACACTGCCTCCGAATAGCATCGCACTATAGGCAAACGCTAAGTCGAGGATTTCGCCCGTTCCACCCAGTAGTGACAAAAAGAATTTTCCCGAGATTAAAAATGCAATCAGCAGCACGATGGGCCCAAGAACAGCGAGGAGGAGACCGTGCCACATCAGTTGCTGTGCACGCTCTTTGTCGCCGGCTCCAAGTGCTCTCGCTATGGCCGATGACGCGGCATTTCCTAAGGCACCCACTGACAACATTTGCATGAGCATCAGCATGGGGAATACCAAGGCCATTGCGGCAAGCGGGGTGCTGCCAAGCTGTCCTACATACCAAACCTCCGTCAAGCTCACGGTTGATTGCACAATGAAGGCAACGCTGCCGGGTACCGATAACTTTGTGAGTAGTGGCAGCGCAGGTGCGGTGAGTAGGTGTTGAGTGCGTTGGTCCATCCCCCACATTAGCCATCAAGTTAGCCGTTGGTACAAGTCTTTTCGGTTTTCAGCCTGTCCGCCTTCGCGACAAAGTGAGCATAAGAAACCCAAATATTGCTCTGTCCCATCGAGTTTTGAGAGGGTGGAAAACAGCGAGGAGAAGGGCGAGATAGTTGTGTTTCTGTTCTTAAGCATGCTCAAAATTAAAAAAACATACTCAGAGTTCAAATATATAGTCGCAAATCATCGATTTTGGTGGTGAGTTTTGGCACTGTAGCCGTCCGAAAAATTTACAAACGCCATTTTCATTGGGAGACACGCTATGCCACACGCAGCTTATATCTTCGATGCGCTTCGAACGCCACGGAGTAAGGGAAAAAAAGACGGCACCCTTCACGAAGTAAAACCCGTTGATTTGGGAGCCGGCCTGCTTAAAGCGCTTCAGTCACGTCATGACCTCGATACAAGCTATGTCGACGACGTGGTAATGGGCTGCGTAACGCCTGTGGGTGAACAGGGTTCTGATATCACCAAGATGATTGTGCAAAATGCTGACTGGGACGAGTCTGTTCCTGGCGTTCAGTTAGACCGTTTTTGTGCGTCTGGATTAGAAGCCGTTAATACAGCAGCTCAAAAAGTCGCGTCAGGTTGGGATGATCTTGTTGTTGCCGGTGGTATCGAGTGTATGTCGCGCGTGCCGATGGGTTCTAACGGTGGCGCAATGGCGAGCGATCCGGCCTTCGCACTCAAAACGGGTTTCGTACCTCAGGGCATTGGTGCCGACATGATCGCGACGATCGACGGTTACAGCCGCGGAGATGTCGACGCTTATGCAGTGGAATCGCAACGCCGTGCTGCACACGCCCGCGACAGTGGGTGGTTCGATAAGTCAGTGGTGCCTGTGAAAGATGCTTCAGGCGTAACGATTCTCGAGCGCGACGACTTCATCAAGGCCGATACCACATTGGAAGGCCTTGCGCGGCTCAAGCCATCTTTCGAAGTGCCCGGTCAGATGGGTTTCGACGATATCATTCTTGCCAAGTACAACGAGTACAGCAAAGTTGATCACGTACACACGCCCGGTAATTCATCTGGCATCGTCGACGGCTCGAGCGCGGTCCTTATTGGCAGCGAGAAAGCAGGGAATGACTTGGGGCTTACACCGCGTGCGCGCGTTGTTGCAACGACAGTCCTCTCGACGGATCCCATCATTATGCTGACAGGTCCCGGACCTGCTGCGAAGAAGTGCCTCAAGAAAGCGGGATTAACGCCTGACGACATCGATCTCTGGGAGATCAACGAGGCGTTTGCATCTGTAGCCCTTCGTTACATGAAAGATCTCGACATCAGCCACGAGATCACCAATGTGGTTGGCGGTGCAATTGCGATGGGGCACCCACTCGGTGCGACCGGCGGATGCCTGGTAAGCGCCATGATCGACGAGCTTGAGCGCAGAAACCTGAAGCGCGCCATGCTCTCGCTGTGTGTCGGTGGCGGCATGGGTATATCAACCATTATCGAGCGCGTCTAGGCTGGATTAGGAGTTAGAGAAAATGAGTTTTCAATACGATAAAGACGACAATAATGTAGTAACGGTCACCATGGATATGGATGGGCCCGTTAACTCCATGAGCGATGCGTTTCTTCCGCTTTTTGAGGCGACACTCGACAAACTAGAGGCAGAGACGGAGCTTGCCGGTGTCGTTTTGACGTCAGGCAAATCAACCTTCTTTGCAGGTGGTGATCTGAACATGCTCTGCCAGGTTACCGAAGACACGGTTGAAGATTTTTTCAATGGAATGTGTGCGACTAAGGCCGCTATGCGACGCTTAGAAAAACTTGAGGCACCCGTTTGCGCTGCTATTAATGGTGCCGCACTGGGCGGTGGTCTCGAGCTTGCACTTTCATGCCACCATCGTATCGCCTGGAACCACCGCAGTGTCCAGCTCGGCTTCCCTGAGGTGACACTGGGTCTGCTTCCGGGAGGCGGTGGTAATGTCAAGGCGGTGTATCTCATGGGGCTGATGGCGGCCAACGAATACATCGTCGAAGGTAAGCGCGTTGCTCCTGAGAAGGCCTTGGCATCCGGTTTGATCAACGCAGTGGTTGAAGACAAAGAACAACTCGTCGCTACTGCCAAGCAGTGGGTCCTGACTAATAAGGACGATGAGGCGGCGCGCACTCAGCCTTGGGATACCAAGGGTTACAAAATTCCCGGTGGCAACATCCGCAACCCACAGGTAGCGCAAATGGTGACCATGGGCGCGCCCATGATTCGCAAGAACACGCGCGGTTTGCTGCCTGCACCTGAGAAGATCTTCGACGTGGCTGTGCAGGCCCTGACGGTCGACTTCGAGACCGCAATGCGCATCGAAAGTCGGGGACTGGCTGAACTTGCGCTCACGCCTCAAGCCAAGAACATGATTAATACGTTCTTCTTCCAGATGAACAAGATCAATGGCGGTGCCTCACGGCCTAAAGATATTCCTCCGCAGAAGACCGAGAAGGTTGGCGTGCTGGGTGCGGGCATGATGGGGCAGGGTATTGCGTACTCCTCGGCAATGGTCGGTATCCAGGTTGTTCTCAAAGACATCAGTCTTGAAGCGGCTGAAAAAGGTAAGGCGTACACGGAAGCATTGCTGCAAAAGCGGGTTGATAAAGGCCGCATGACGGCAGAGAAGATGGCAGAGGTTCTGTCTTTGATTCATCCGACAGCATCAGACGCGGACCTCGACGGTTGCGATCTCATCATCGAAGCGGTGTTTGAGAATATGAATCTCAAACATCAAATGACGCGTGATTTCGAGCCTCGCATGGCGGAGGGAGGTATTTGGGGGTCAAACACTTCCACGTTGCCGATTACTCAGTTGGCAGCGGCAAGCCAAAACGCTGAGAACTTCATTGGTATTCACTTCTTCTCTCCCGTCGACAAGATGCCGCTCGTTGAGATCATCATGGGTGAGAATACGGGTGATGTCGCACTGGCTAAGGCCTTCGATTACACCAAGCAAATCAAGAAGACGCCCATCGTTGTCAACGATTCGCTCGGCTTCTTCACATCGCGTACCTTCGGTACGTATCTCGATGAAGGTGTGCGCATGCTGGTAGAGGGTGTGAAGCCAGTTCGCATCGATAATCTAGGTAAAGCAGTGGGGATGCCGGTTGGGCCCTTAACAGTCTATGACGAGGTTAGCCTCGAGTTGTCTCGTAAAGCTCAGGAGACCTGGAGGGAAATGGGTCTGGCTATCGATGGAGATGATCGATCGATTACGGCCGGTGTTGTCGACACCATGATTAGTGATCATGGGCGTGGCGGCCGCTATCACGGAGGTGGTTTCTACGAATATGGTACGGATGGCTCGAAGGAGGTTTGGCCTGGACTCGCCGAGCTCTACGGTAAAGAAGGCTTAGAAATCTCTGATCAAGACGTTAAAGAGCGTCTGCTGTTTCGTCAGGTCATTGAAGCGCTCAAGTGCCTCGAGACTGGCGTCTTGCGCAGCGTGGCTGACGGCAATATCGGTTCCATCATGGGTATCGGTGCACCCGCGTGGACGGGCGGACTCCTGCAGTTCGTTAACACCTACGGCCTGCAAAACTTCATCGATCGATGTGGTGAGCTAAGTGCGGCCTACGGTGATCGTTTTGAAGCGCCTGCTATCGTGGCTGAGAAGTTGGCGGCGGGTGAAACCTTCGCATAAGGTTGTCGACTGTTTGGAAAGGGCGCTTATGGCGCCCTTTTTTTATGCCTGCACGAGCGGTCTGATCTTGCAGGCATTACACGTATGAGTGCCCTGAAGCGGTATCCAAAAGGCGCACGCGAAGAGTTAGACAAAAAGGTGCGCGCGATGGGTGTCTCAGTGTTAAATGGGATCTCAGTCAACGGAGAACAATAACAATGCGCTTTGCTGTCACCCTCGGCCGATTTTTGCTCGGTCTCTATTTTTTTCTTCCGGGCATTTCTAAAGTAACCGGCTACGCCGACACCTTGAGCTATATGGCGGTCCACAACATACCGGCTCCAGAATTGCTGTTACCTATCACGATTGTTCTCCAGATTGGCGGCGGTGTGATGTTGATGATAGGCATGCGCGTCAGCCAAGTTGCACTGATGTTTGCAGGCATGACCTTGATTATTAATATTGGCATGCACGACTTTTGGAATGTTTACGAGGGTGTGAGCCAAGCTCACGAAACCCAGAACTTCGTGAAAAATCTGGCGATTTTTGCAGGTTTGCTGGTGTTAGGGGGTACGTCTCAAGAGAGTACTGATACCTAAATTTGTTGGCGTTTGGCTGGGTGATTCAAGAAATCACCTTGTCAAATTCGTCACTTTTAGCAGGCGGCCACTTGGTGTTTTGCCTATCAGTCTGAGTTTGGTTGTAAATTCAGGCGAACAAAATTCGAAGAATAGATACAGACATGACATCAATAAAAACATGCTTTCAGCTCTCCTTCTTACTGTCTCTCTGCCTCACATCCAACGTATGGGGCTCTGCTGACGAAGAAACGAGCGGAGGAACACCTATCTGGATGCTGTGGACGCAGCTGGATTCAGATAAGGATGGCGTAAAGAATGTTGATGATGCCTTCCCGAGAGATGCAACCGAGTTTCTCGATACTGATAAAGACGGCGTGGGAAATAACGCTGACATAGACGACGACGATGACGGTGTCGCCGATGATTACGATGATTTTCCGTTAATAGCGGACGAGTGGGTGGACTCAGATAACGATGGCATAGGTAACAACACCGACACTGATGACGACGGAGACGGCGTTGCGGATAGTGATGACGTTTTCCCGCTCAACGGTGATGAATGGGTTGATACGGACCTGGATGGCATTGGTGATAATCAGGATAACGATGACGATAACGATGGCATCCCTGACGATCTCGATGCGCAGCGGCTAATTGGTAAGGACGTCTGTAACGAATACGTCGCAGCAGCGCCCGCAAACACCTTCCGTTATTGCTGGGAGGAGAATGTTGATAACTACGAGGGCGATGAGTATGCCTCGGCGGTGAACCAGCCTATTGAGGTGGTTATTGAGGACGAGACTGTTGAGATTCCTGATAATTCCCACGCCGAATTGCTGTACGCCGACTATGGCCTTGTCTTAGACGCTGCAAGTGGTTGGACAGAAGAACAAGCATACGCGATTCACTCAACGCTAAGTCGTATCCCACTCTACAATAGCGAAATTTTGGATGGTTATGTCCTATCGCTCGTGGATGAGTTTTTGTCAGACGACATCGACTTCGAAACGGGTGATGACGCCTCAAAACAGGTGGCGATAGGCCGTGCTGCATTCGACAATGCGGTACCACGGATTGCGCAGGTTGAGGGGCGTCGTGGCTTGTATTTCTCGAATAGGCTACACCGAGCTTTGGTTCGCCTCGTGACTAAAAACGGTGCCGATGCTGATCACGTAGATCGCATTTTGAGAGAACGCTTTGGTGTCACTACTTTTGTTCCCGATATCGAAGCGCTCACGGGTGAGAGTGAGGACAGATTCCAATCGTTCCAGCCAGAAGAACTAGTTTCTATTATCTCGGTCTTCGAGGAGATGCCCACGGGGTATCATCGCATTGAAGGACTCTCATATTTGGTAAGACGCCTGAACGGTACTTGCAATCCCTATAAACCGTGCTTTGTTCCAGCAATCGCATGGACAGGTTCTGGATATATAGAGTTCCTTGAGGCGGGGTTTGAGCAAGATAGTATTAACTATATTCATCGCCTTATCATTCATGAAAAAGCTCACTTCATGTGGGCAAATGTATTTGATGATGAGCTCAAAGCGGATTGGATGGATGTAGGTGGTTGGTACGAGTGCTCCGAAAAAGAAAGTGGTTGGTGCTCTACAAAACAAACTTCATTTGTAAGTGCTTATGCTCACCTAAAAAACCCTGACGAGGACTTTGCTGAGACTTCTGCTGACTTCATTTTAAATCCTGACATCGTGAGATCACGTGCGCCCGATAAGTACGAGTTTGTCAGAGATCGTGTGATGCAGGGGACAATCTACTTGGCACGTATCCGGGAAGATTTGACTTTCACGGTTTACAATCTGTTTCCAGATTATGTTTATCCGGGAAAAGCCAAGCGGATAAAAGTTGAAGTGGCTGGCGCCTCGAATGAGGATAAGCGGGTAACGGTTGAAGTGGAAATTCACGCGCTTGACCTTTTGCTACAGGGTATAGAGAGGGCCCAAGCAAGGGTTGCTAGCACGGAAGATACGTATTTTGATCTCTGGCTGTACAGTGATGTGCCCGGCGAGTTGTCGACTAGAGTGATAGGGACACACGATCTATCCAAATATGCGAAAGCCGGACTCTGGCGCCCCCAACAAATTCGCCTGGATGATCAGGTAGGTAACTCCCGCTTCCTTGGCTTAAATGATTTTGGGTGGCGAATGTTCGTAGATAACCCTGAAGAAGACCTAATCGCTCCAGAATATGTTCCCGGATCTGCATCATTAGAGTTGGGTGAGGCCGAGATTAATGGGCAGCAGATAAGAGCTTTGACTGCATCTTGGCAGGTCGTCGAGGAGCACCCTCGCGGGGAGAATGGTTGTTATGCCGCGCTTAATGACGAATTTGTAACCACTTACTCGTTGCAAGAATATGGGAGGTCTTCAGAGGATGGATGCTCTATCAATTTTGCGATGCCTGACTACATGCCGAGCGGACTGTACAGCTTGAATTACACTCGTAATATTGATGCTGCCCTCAATGAAAGCCGCCAGTTCTTCAGCTCAGATCTCCCCGATAATGGTGGTTTTGGGGGTGAGAATACTGGAGAGGAAGCTCCCGCGGTTGAGGTCGAGAGTTTAAATCCAGATTTGACGCCACCAGAAATTGACTTGAATCAGTTGAGTGTTTCGGCGGTCCCAGTCAACGAAGAATCCCCAAATGGTGAGACCGTAGTTGAATTTACCTTTAGGGTTCGTGACGACATCTCGGGCTATTCGGTGGGCTACTTCAATTTGAGGGACCCCCAAGGGCTGAATTACGGCTACTACCATTACCAAGAGCGCAGAGGAAACTTTTACCCGCTCCCTGAGGAGCTGGACTGGCAGGAGTACACGGCCACCGTCATCTTGCCGGCCGGATCAGCACCGGGTCTTTGGGGGGTATCAGAGTTCACCGTTCGAGACCGCGCGGGTAACTTCAAGTCATACGACTTTGTAGAAATAGTCACCTTCGACGTTATTGAGTAACCAAGTCTGCGGCGCTGGGGTGACTCCCAGCACCGCGCTCAACTCTCCAGTGAGTGGTTTGGTAATCAGGCGCCCATATCAAAGGTAAGGCCTGCATTGGCGACAAGGCGCTTTATAAGTTTCTCACCCATCGCAGGCGCTGGCGTATAGACACCCCCTGGCAAATCTTCGCAGTCCTGCACGATGCAAAGCGCGCTTTCAGCGATCATCTTGGAGGTTGATCCGTAACCGGGGTCCATATCGCCCGTGACGGTGGCTTCCATGCGATCGCCGTTTGCGTTGGTGCCCACAAACAGAACGTCGTAGTGACCGGCTTCGCGGCTCTCTTTAGAGGGACCCTCACCGGGCTTTGGCACGTCATCACCCTCGAGCGGGTTACTGCTCGCCACCATCTTAGCAACCGCCGCACCTTGCTCACCGGGGCCTGTCACCATCATCTCGTCGTACTCGAAATCTTCGCCGTACAGGTGATTTAGCAAGGCATTCGAACGGTGAACGTTTTTGGTGTTGATTGGCGCCATGATGAAGGGGGCAACCCAAGAGCCGATGGCTTCATCTTCGTAAGGCTTGGCATCCGAGGGTTGTTCAGGGCCTTGGAAGCCATTGGCAAGCGAGAAGGGGTTGGCCAGTACCTTCAGAAGGCCTGGATTTGTTTTCAGCGCCGCCATAGTAGCGCCCAAGGATGCCGCTGTTCCGCCAGAGAACTCGCCGTTCATTGCGCGGACGCGGCCACGGATACGGCTCATGGGTGCGCCTGTTTGATCGATCGATGCTTTTTGTAGGAAGTAGACACCGAGGTCGAAAGGGATCGAGTCAAACCCACAGCTATGCACAATGCGTGCGCCAGAGGCGCGTGCAGTGTCATTGTACGCAGCAATCATCTCGTGCATCCAGCCGGGCTCCCCCGATAGGTCCACATAGTGTGTTCCCTCCTCGGCGCACAATCTAACGAGTTCAGAGCCGTATAACTGGTAGGGGCCCACAGTCGTGCAGATGCATGAAGCGCGTTTGACCATATCTCGCAGCGAATCCTCATTGGCCGCATCAGCGGTCACAAGCGGTATATCGGTTGATACACCGATCAGCTCTCGAACCTCTGCTAGTTTCGCTTCGCTTCTACCGGCCATCGCCCAGCTAACGCTGGTGCCATAGGTGTTTCCCATGTACTCAGCGACCAGTCGGCCGGTAAATCCACTTGCGCCGTAAACGATGACATCAAATTCTCTGCTCATTTAAATTCCTTATTTAACTTGATCAATTTGTACCTTTCTTTGGAGGCTGCAAAATCAAAACATGGCCTCAGTAATAGCGCTGAAAAACTCTGCGAGCCACGTCTAGGGCCCGTTGAGTGTGATTGGAAATCCATCTTGTAAATCTGGGGCTACCTTACCGCATTCACCAACCAAAAATTAGCTTCAAACGAAACGCCTTGTCCCGGTGAGTAAAACTCGGAAAGGCGTTCGAAGACAGCAGTACGTGCAGGCTCTTTTAGCGCCGGGTCGCTCTCAGCAATCAGAGCTGCCGCGGGACCGATTTGAATGAGTTCCTCAAATATTTCATCAAAGGACTGTGATTCACCGACCGATAGTTGCAGCGTCAATGGCTCGATCCTCGGATCTCTGAATCCAGCGTCGGATAGCACGCGTTGGATGAGGTCTTTATCGGCCAATCCAAACGGTCCTGGTGCTCCCGGTTTTGCAGGTGGTGGCGGAGGAAGCACCGACAGCGCCGCTTGCATCGGTGCTGTAAAGAAGGGATTGAGCGCTGGACTCTGCCAACACACGAAGCCCAGTTGGCCTTGGGGTTTCAGTGTCTCGCGAAGCGCGGCGAAGGCAGCGGTAGGGTCGGCGAAGAACATGACCCCAAAGCGTGAGTAGATGGCGTCAAAAGACTCATTCGGAAACAGGGAGTCACTCGCATCTCCCTCGATAAATTCGACTGCAGCGTTGAGTACATTACGATTTGCGACTTTCAGTTCTTCGGCCAAGGCAAGCATCGGTTCAGAAATATCCACACCGATAATCTTGGAATGAGAATCTAGCCGCGATGCCCATTCCAAGGTTTGATTGCCACAGCCACAACCAACGTCAAGGAGCTGCGCTCCGGCTGGCAGGGATAGCGAGTCCATGCAGCGACGTCCTGGCTCAGCCAGTAACTGTTCGAGCAACATATTGTGTCGCACCCAACTCGCGCCAGCGCGTCCATTCCACATCTGTTTTTGTTGTTGATTATTCATAGAAAAGGCCTTTAGTTGCCAAAAATCTAGGATCTGACGTCCGCTAAATTCTCAAGATCCTCGGGCGTGTCTATATCCCAGCCTGCAGATGCTGTAGGGACCACCCGTACGTGATTTTCGGGATTGGTCAGAATTCGTTTTGCACCGTTTTCTGCGTCTAGTGACAACAGTTCTGGGTAAAACGCGCTTCCGAATAAAGCGGGCGGGCCAACCGTTCCGCTAAACCCTGCACACGCGATTCCGGTACCGTCTGTCCCATCAATAAGTGAATGGAGCTCGTCGGTTGATACTAAAATTTGATCAGACAAAAGCACGAGGATTTGATTGCACTCACTTGCAAGGAGCTCGCACCCCAGGCGTATCGAGCTACTCATGCCCTCGGGCCAATCGGGGTTATAAACCTGCTCAGCACCACTCACCAATCCGCGTTTAAACGCCTTTTTTATTTCCTGATCATACTTACCGGTAACGACCAGCAGTCGCTTGTGGGGTAGCGCGAGAGCGGCGTCTAAGACATGCTGAAGTAACGGCTTGCTCTGAAATTTCGCGAGTTGCTTACAGGCACCGAATCGACGGGCCTCGCCGGCAGCGAGAATCAGAATGCCGAGCTGCGAGTCAGTCATTGTCCCTGGCAGACTGGCTTACACCGCCAGAGCGAGAACCCGAGCCGAAAATAGCGTCGTGACACTTGGCAATTACGGAAAGCGCGATGCTCTCAGGCAGTTCACCGCCAATATCAAAACCGGCAGGACCGTCTACCGTAGGGTTGAAGTCAGCGTCAATGAGACCGGCTTCCTCGAAGACTTCTTCACGGCGATGAGTGGGGCCTAGAAGTCCGACATAGTCGAGACCCTGTCCCGACAGCGCCTTTAAGCTTTGTGCGTCCATCGGCACGCTATGCGTCATCACCATGGCGGCGTTAATAGACAGCGCGTGAACTTGATCAGCGAGCTCCTCCGCTGAGCAACGCAATCGATGATCGGCCATATGGAAAAACTCATCCCTTGCATTGGCGGGGCGCGGGTCCCAGACCGTGGTTTCCCAGCCCATTTTATTTGCAAGGATGACGACGGGCTGAGCATCTATTCCACCACCAGCAACGAGGAGGTGCGGAGCGGGGGTTATGTGTGAGTTCAGCCAGGTTTCACCGTTCGTCTCACTAAGAACACTCTTTGTACGTTTACGGCTGAGCACTGAATCGATCGCAAAGGTGCTCGGAAGTGAAATTTCGCTCGGTTGAGGAATGTGCTGGCACAGTTGACCACTTTTTCTCGCGTTGAGTGCAGCTTGAATCTCAAGTAAGCCTTGGTAGTTGTTTTCAGCATTAATGAGCTCTAATAACACGTAAACAACGCCACCACAGCCGATGCCTAAGCGGTATGACAGATCATCCTCATCGTCGCCATCGTAGCGAATACAGACGGGATTGCCTGATGCCATGACTTTTCGGGCGTTAAGTCGGATATCGGCCTCCAGACAGCCACCGCTTAATAGCCCCAGTTGGTCGCCGCCTGAGCTAATCAGACTCATTGCACCGGGTTTGCGATAGCTTGAGCCCTCGGTTTTGTATACGGTTCCTAAGACCCAGTCCTCGCTGTCTCGCTTGGGTGCCCAGGTAGATAGCATTGCTGACAATTGCATGGTCATTTTGCAACACTCGTGCGCATTGAGGACTTTGGTGCTTTTTGGGATTGGTAGTGCGAGCGATAGTTAGGGTTCATGGCGGACACTTTAAAAGAAACTAATTGGATGCGCATGATGAACCGCACTTCAGGCGTTATTTGAAGCCTGAAGCACGGATCCCTTGAAGAATGTAACCCGCATTTTTCTCAAAACGTGTCTTCATATCGAAGTGCCCGATAAAATTCGCTACATCCTCTGGGATAGTTTCAGTCTCCAAGACTGACACGGGAGCGCCATCATAAGACCCTGTTAGCAAGGCGGATATGCCTGTGAGAGCAGCGAGTGTCTGTTCATAATCAAGCGAGAGTGGCCCTGACAGGTTGTTGACCATCATTTGAAAGTGCTTCGCCATGCTGCGCTTCGAAATAATGAGCGCGTCGACTGAAATGTTTTGCTCGATAACCGTTCCGAGTCTCGCATGTAGCGCCAAGAATAGTGAGTCTGAAACACTGGTCTCATAGATGCGTGATACAAAATCCGCATCAGTCATTTTCGCAGGTATACCCGCCGTCAGTTCACTGCAAAACCGCTCGAATTCGCGGCTGTAAAGAGAGAGCAGTACTTCCTCTTTGGTGCCAAAGTAGAGGTATAGCGTGCCCTTTGCGACGCCCGCGCGCTTGGACAAAAGTCCCATAGAGAAACCTTCGTAGCCTGCCTCCATGAAAAGTGTTTTGGCGGTGACAAGGATCGTTTCCCTTCGGTCGCTCTTCTGCTCCGGAGTTCGTGCACGTTTCAGTTGAGTAATGTTCGAGCTCATGACGCGATAGTAACTCGCTTGACAAATGACCGCCAGTCATTAAATTAATTGACCACGAGCCAACAGTGGTTTGTCGACTCTTTTAAGGGTTAATCAGGATGATCGTATTTTTGAGCAATGAGCTAGAAATTCGATCATACTAGCGGCACTGAAGCGCTTTCCTGAGTGCTTCACAAACGAGGAATAGCTGATGACAACGTTTACACTCAACGGTGAAGTAAGGACAGTTGATGCTGATCCCGAAACACCTGCGCTCTGGGTTATTCGAGAACAACTCGACCTAACCGGCACAAAATTCGGATGCGGCATGGCGCAATGCGGCGCTTGCACCATTCATGTGAATGGGCGCGCACAGCGCTCGTGCGTGACACCCGTTGCATCACTCGAGGGTGCGAGCGTCACTACCATTGAGGGTCTAAAGAATGCCGATGGCTCGCTTCACGCGCTTCAGCAAGCTTGGATAGATCAGCAAGCGCCTCAGTGCGGCTACTGCCAATCGGGTCAGTTGATGTCTGCGGCTGCGCTGCTGGCTGAGAATCCAAACCCTTCGGATAGCGATATTGATAATGCCATGCGCGGTAACGTTTGCCGCTGCGGCATGTATGGACGAATTCGATCAGCGATTAAGCAGGTCGCCGGCGCATCTTTCTACGATGCGATGGAGGTAAGTCAGAATGGGTAAGTGGACGAGACGCGGTGTTTTATCTGCAGGTGTTCTTGGTGGAACAGGCTTGGTCATTGGTATCGCTGTACGTCCGGGCAATCCGACCGAGACAGCAGGCCATTTAGTAACCGGCGAAGGTGAAAACCTACTTCACATCTATCTCAAAATAGACGATCAGAATCGCGCAACGGCGATTTTGCCGCACTCAGAGATGGGGCAGGGTGCGCAGACCGCATTGACTCAAATGCTGGCCGAAGAGCTCGATGCTGATTGGGACCTGATGCGCTTTGAAGAAGCGCCAGCGGACGCTGAATACGCCAATATGGCTGTTGGCCGTGGGTATCTGTTTAAGGGTGTGGATTTCCCTGATGCGGTTGTCCCAACCGTCGATGGCCTCATGCTCAATCTGGCAGATGCAATGGGTATGCAGGTGACGGGTGGCAGTATGAGTATCCGTACCACCGGTCAGTACTTCCTCCGCGCAGCGGGCGCATCGGTACGCGAGATGCTGGTCAAGACAGCTGCGAAAGCCTGGGGTGTTCCCGCAGGTGAGATTCGAACAGCTAAAAGCATGCTTCATCACGATAGTACGGGTCGGTCTGCGCCGTATTCGGAGTTTGCCGCCGCAGCAGCTGAAATGACGCCGTCTTCAACGCCAAAGCTCAAGAAAACCAGCGAGTTTTCTGTCATGGGTCAGAGCAAGCCTCGTCACGATATTCCGTCCAAAGTCGATGGCACTGCGATGTTTGCCATGGACGTAAAACGCCCCGGTATGGTTTATGCCGCTGTTAAGCGAACACCTGTTGCAGGTGGTTCCTTGCGACGCGTTGATGACAGTGCAGCACGCGCCATGAAAGGTGTTATCGATGTTGTCAAAATGGGACCCTCGAGTGCAGCAGGGCTGGTAGGTTCCTACTCAGCGGGCGATACAATCGCGGTGGTTGCAGACAGCTACTGGAAGGCCGAAAAGGCGCTTGCAGCGCTTGATATCGAGTGGAACACAAACGGCAAAGAGCAAGTCTCGAGTGCTTCTATCTTCGAGCAGTTTGATCGCGACATCACGGCAGGTGTCGATCGTGCAAACGATTTGGCTGTTGGAGACGCTAATGCAGCGTTTGATAGTGCAGCAACGGTACTAACAGCTGATTATAGGGTGCCCTACCTCGCACATACTTGTATGGAGCCGCCAAATGCGACGGCAGAAGTGACAGCCGACCGCGCTGAGATCTGGGTAGGGTGTCAGAACCCACTCGGCTTCCGACAGCACCTCGCCGCGAATCTTGGCTTGGATTTAGAGCAAGTGACGCTGCACAACTACTTTATGGGCGGTGGCTTTGGACGCAAGAGCAACGCGGATTACGCACTGCAGGCCGCTATGATTGCTCGCCAAGTTGGTAGACCGGTACAGATGGTTTACTCGCGTGGTGAAGACATTAAGCAGGACTTCTATCGACCTGCCGTTCAGAGTCGATTCAAGGCAGGTCTTGATGCCGACGGTAAGTTGGTCGCTTGGCAAAACACTTATGTTGATAAGCACGAGCCCGTGGAAGCGCCGCTCATTCCTTACGCAGTAGCGTCACAGGATATTGGTCATGTCGCCAGCCCAACCCACGTGCCTTTTGGCGCATGGCGAAGCGTTGATCACTCACAGCACGGTTTCTTCACGGAGTCGTTTGTCGATGAGGCGGCGCATGCTGCAGGGCGCGACCCCTATGAGTTCCGCGCTGAAATGCTCAAGGATAAGCCTCGCATGCTTGCCGTGCTCAATCGAGTAGCCAAGGAAGCGGATTGGGGACGTCCTATGGAAGAGGGGCGTGGCCGCGGTATCTCGCTGCAGGAGTCCTTCGGTTCGATTGTTGGTCAGGTTGTGGAAGTTACCGTGTCGGGTGGCAAGACCTGGGTAGACCGTGTGGTTGCTGTGATTGACGCCGGCTATGCCGTATCGCCAGATGGGATGAAAGCCCAAGTCGAGTCAGGTGTCATTTATGGCCTGAGTGCAGCGATGTACGGCGAGATCACCATCGAGAAGGGCGCTGTCGCACAAAGCAGCTTCGCCGACTACGATGCAATCCGCATGCACGATGCACCTGTTATAGAGACCCACATCATCAATAGCGGTGCAGAGATGGGCGGTGCAGGTGAGCCGGGTACACCCGGGGTGGCGCCTGCTTTGGCTAATGCCATTTTTGATGCAACCGGCAAGCGCGTCAGAACCCTACCGGTTATCAAAGCGGACCTCCGGAGCGATGCTGAGGCCTCACCCTCTGTTGCGGCTGTCGGCGCTTGATGACATAACCGTCGAGCTAGAAATAAGAAAGCCCCCAATCGGGGGCTTTTTTGTGTCTACGGGTCAACGAACTCGAAACCACATTAAACGATGTTGAACCCTTCGTTACTGATGGGAAGCGATCGAATACGCTTGCCGCAGGCGTTGAAAATGGCGTTACAAACGGCAGGCGCCAAAGGTGGCAAGGCAGGCTCGCCAGCCCCACTAGGGCGATAGCCGGAATCGAGCGTTTGCACGTGCACGCGCGGGCTCTGGGGCATGCGCAGCAGTGGGTAACTGTCGTAGTTACTCTCAACAACCGCACCGTTTTTAACCGTGATCGACTGTGCAGCCATAGCACTCACGCCATCGACGACTGATCCTTGTAGCTGGTTCTCAAGGCCAGAGAGGTTGACCACTTGCCCCACATCAGCGGCGAGCCAGACGTCGTGCACGGTAACGTTACTACCCTCCACACTGACTTCGGCAACCTCGGCAATATGGCCTGCATGGCTCAGGAAGAAGCCAAGGCCCAGACCTCGACCTTCAGGAAGTTTTCGACCCCAGCCGGCTGCGTTTGTTGCTGCCTCTATAACAGCCCGAGCGCGTTCTGTATTCAGGCTTTGGATATCGCCTTCCTTGATCCAGCCCTTATTGCCGATGGCGTCGAGTAAGAAGGTTTTATGGTCTATGCCTGCCTGGTGGGCGAGCTCCGCAATGAATGATTGCTCCGCGAAGGCATAGACGTTAGAGATGGGGGCTCGCCAGGGACCGGTGGGTGTTTCCGATTTGAAGAGCGTTTGCTCAATAGCGACGTTCGGAATAACTTTTCCTGGGAAATCAAAAGGCCTGTAACCGGCGGCGTAATTGGGGTTCTCGTCATCGCGTGAGCCAGCTGCAATCAGGTTTTTCCAACCCACGAGCTTGCCGTCAGTGACCGCACCCTGAAGGCGGTAGTTGGTCGCTGAGCGATAGTAATCAAAAGCCATATCATCCTCACGCGACCACTGGAGTTTGACTGGCTTCCCAATACGCTGCGAGATCGCTGCTGCCTCAAACACCGGCTCATTGGACAGGCGGCGACCAAAACCGCCACCGCCACGAATCTGATGGACGGTGACGTTCTTGACGTCAATGCCGAGTTGATTGGCGATGTTTTGGGTGATGAAAACGGGTGTTTGGCTGCTACTCCACACCTCTACGCCGTTCCCCTTCACTTCGACAACAACACCTTGCGGCTCTAATTGTGCGTGCGAGACGAAGTCCATCTGATAAATGGCATCGCCGGTGAGGTCTGCCTGCGCAAACGCAGCATCAACGTCACCTGTGCGTTCGATATCCTTTTCGCCGGCGCCGGATTTCAGGATTGCCAACGCCTCAGCTTTCAGCGCATTACTATCGTCTTTTGAGGCCGTGGCGTAATCCCACTCCACGGTGAGCGATTTTCTTGCGGTGAATGCGGACCATGTGTCTTTTGCAACGATCGCGACGCCAGGTGCGAAGGCGTGCATGTTTCGAAGCGCGCCAAAATCAAGCGCACCGGGTGTGCCTTCGAGAATAAAGGCATCGATAACACCGGGGAGGGCTTTGACGGCATCAAGATTCGCGGATTTCGCAATGCCGCCAATTGAAGGGCACTTCACGTACGTGGCGTAAACCATACCCGGTGCGGTCGCATCGATGCCAAAAATTGGATTGCCGACCACGATATCTGCCGCTGATGCGTTAACCACGCGCTTACCCAATAGCTGGTAGTCGCTCGCACTTTTTAGGATGACTGATGACTCTTCGGGCACAGGTATCGACGCTGCGTTGGCGACAAGCTCCTTGTAGCTGGCGCTTCTCCCACTGCCCGAATGCATAACCGTTGACTTGCTGGTGGTGAGCTCAGAGCGTGCGACTTTCCATTGTTTCGCTGCCGCCTGACACAACATCTCGCGCGCGGTTGCACCCACTTTTCGAAGTTCATCCCAGCGCATGGGTGTTGATAAAGAGCCACCTGCGAACTGGGCACCGTAGTTCGGTGCGACAGGTGCAGCCTTACACACAACGTCATCCCAATTCGCGTCGAGCTCTTCGGCAACAATCATCGGCAGGGATGTGTTAACACCCTGACCGACTTCTGGATTTGGCGCAAAGATAGTGACCTTTCCATCACCGTCGATTTCGACGTAGGCATTGAGTGTCCCCGACGCTTCTGCCGCCACGGCGGACATGATGGAGATGCTACCTGATGATGTTAGGGCGAGCCCGAGCGACGCTTTCAGAAAATTCCGCCGCCCTTCGTTTGCTTTACGGTCAACTGACGTGCTCATGCGGTGGCCTCCTCTGACTGAGTTGCATCGTAAAAGAGGGCAGAGGCGGTCATAGCGCCACTCGCGGCTTTAATCGCTGACTTAATGCGTACATAGGTGCCGCAGCGGCAAATATTGCCTGCCATGGCTGCATCGATTTCGTCGTCCGTTGGACTGGGGTTGCGCTCGAGAAGCGCCGCGGCTGACATGATTTGACCCGCTTGGCAGTAACCGCATTGTGCTACGTCGTTGTCGATCCATGCCTGCTGAACGGGATGTAAGTTATTGCCGGCGAGGCCTTCGATCGTTGTGATGGATCGACCATCGAGTGCTCCGACCGTGAGCTGGCAAGAGCGAGTCGCAAAGCCATCAAGCCATACAGTGCAAGCACCGCACTGACCCACACCACATCCGTATTTAACACCTTGAATACCAGCATGGTCCCGCAGCGCCCACAGTAAAGGCATTGAAGGGTCTAGGCCCTCAAAGGATTCGTTTTTACCATTGATCTTGATGGTTGGCACAGATCTCACCTTGTCGTTTTTGTTTGCACCAATAGTGGCACAAATGACACCCAAAGGCAGGTTCATAGCCAAGATGCGAGTTTGATTTGCCGCAATGTCTTATTGCGTGAGGTAGCTTAGTAGCTTAAAGGTCGCTGGATAGCTGTAACTCTCGTTCCAATTTTTGCTGGGAATCAGCGCGAGGTTTGGAAAAGCGCGCCACGCCAAGATAAATGACGGGAGTGAGGAACAGTGTGAAAAATGCTGCGAGCCCTAAACCGCCGAAAACAACCCATCCAACAGCCTCGCGGGCCTCTGAACCCGGGCCAGAAGACAAGATAAGAGGGAGAGCACCCAATACGGTGGATATCAGCGTCATTGCGATAGGCCTGAGACGAATGTTTGCCGCATTTTCGATGGCCTCTCTGACGTTGGAACCCGCATCGCGCTGTTGATCGGCAAATTCGACGAGCAGGATGCCGTTCTTTGCGATCAAGCCAATCAGCATCACAAGCCCGACTTGCGAGTAAACATTGAGAGACGTTCCTGTAATGAACAGGGCGAAGATGGCCGCTGCGAGTCCGAAGGGCACTATGGTCATTATCACAAGTGCCGACGTGAGGCTCTCAAACTGCGCAACCAGAACGAGGAACACAATCAAAAGTGCAAGCCCGTACGCATAGAGCGAGTCCCGGCGTGATTCGCCCAGTCGTGCTGCTTCGCCTTCGGGTACAACCGAGATGCTTGGGGGCACAACTTCGCGGGCTAACGCCGTTAAATCATCAACCGCTGTCTGCAGGTCAACACCTTCAACGGTTTGCATGTCGATACTGATAGAGCGTCGCTGGTACAAGCGTCTCAGCTCATCAGGAACGCCTTCTTCTACTACCGTGACCAGTGACGCTAGCGGTATGAGCTGACCATCCTGCGAGCGTACAAAGAGGTTCACGAGATCGTTCGGTCCCTGAATGCGGTTTTTACCGGCCTTCAGGACAATAGGAATCGACTGGTCTCGACCGTTGAGATCAACGACTTGCACACCATCCACCATCACTCTCAGCGTCTGAGCTAATTCGTCGATTGAGACATTGAGGTCAGCAAGTCGCTCACGGTCTATTCGGATGGCAACCTGTGCTTGTGACGGTGTGTAATCGATACGGGGATTCGAAACGCTGGTAAGCCTCTCCCGAATCGCGTCAGCATAATCTCGGGCTGCGTCGTAAATCTCTTCGTAGTCACTGCCGAGCAAGACAAACTGTATTCCGCCCCGCCAAGCACCGCGCATGTTAAGACTGTTGCTCCCGTAGACACGGGCTGTAACTCCCGGCAATTGGCTAAGTTGAGGTTGAATCTCCGCCGCAATTTCTTGCTGTGAAATATCGCGCTCTTCCCACGGCTTGAGCGTGCCAACAAGGTAGATGATATTGGGGTCCCAGCGACCGGCTACGCTGTAGAGTCGGTCAATAATCCCCGAGTCCAGATAGGGCTGGAAAATAGCTTCGATCTGATCGGCTTGTCGCTCGGTGTAGGGTAGGCCAACACCCGCAGGACCTCGCGCAAACATATTGATCTTACCGCGGTCCTCGGTAGGAAGAATCTCGCTCTCCAATTCGGTAAAGGCACTGCCTGCGAGACCTGCGATCGCCACAGAAATTAACGCTGCCGTCCAAGGGTAGTCGAGCACTTTTGTGAGAATGGCTGCATAGCCGCGTTGCAAAATATTGGGTTTCACCGCTGCAGCACTGCCCTCTAATTGCTCAGACTTGCCAAGCCTCGCCATCAGCGCCGGAACCAGTGACAGCGCAACAAACGATGAGATCGCGACGGCCACGGTCAGTACGAGTCCAAACTCTCGGAAAAGTCGGCCAGAGGTGCCTGGTAGGAAAGCGATTGGTACAAAGACGGCGACCAGGACCATTGTCGTTGCAATGACCGCGAAAAATACTGATTGCGTGCCGAGTACCGAGGAGGCGCTGGTGCCTTCGCCGCGCTGCTGTCGGCGCTGAATGCTCTCTAGAACAACGATTGCGTCGTCGACAATCAGCCCCGTTGCTAGCACGAGAGCTAGGAGCGTCAGAATGTTGATGGAGAAGCCAAGTACCCAACTCGCGGCAAGCGTGCCGAGCAGGGAAATAGGTATAGCTACCGCAGGCACCAGGGTGAATCGCCAGCTACCAGAGAATAAACGAATGGTCAGGATGACTATAAGCACTGAGAAGCCAAGTGTCCTAAGTACTTCTGTGACGGCACCGTTGATAAAGACTGCCTCATCAGAGATGACTTGCAGTTTGATGTCATCGCGCTGCGCGTTAAAGCGCGCTACTGCTTTATGGGCCCCTTCTGAAATCTGAATGGTATTTGAGCCAGCTTGACGCACGATGCCAACACCCAAGATCCGCTGGCCATTGAGTCTCACGATCGAGGTGGCGTCATCGGGCGTGTACGCGATTCTGGCGACATCCCTCAAACGCACTTTATCGGTGAGTAAGAGGTTGCCGATATCGTCCTCGGAATCAACGGCTGCATCAGCTCTAACCAGCAGGGTCTGATCGCTGGTCTTAAAGCTTCCTGCGGGTACATCGAGGGGGGCTTGCGCGAGCACTGCTCGGACATCGGTTACCGTAAGACCATAAGTGCTAAGACGACCGGGATCGAGCTCGACACGAAGAATCTGGCGGCGCGACCCAAATAAGGGAACATCAGCCACTCCGGGCAATGAGATGAAGGCGGGCACGACATCGCGCTCTACGACAGTCGCGAGATCTTGCTCTGACATACCTTCCGCCAGTACAGCAACGCGCATGATTTCCTCAGCGTCCTCGTCCGCCTTGAAGACCGCCAATTGCTCAACATTGTCCGGTAGTTGGCGCTGGACACGGCTGATTGCCTCGCGCACATCGGCAGCAGCTCGGTCGACATCGGAGCTTGGATTAAACACCGCGCGTATTCGAGTATTGCCTTCCTCGCTGTTGGAATTGACTTCTTTGACCCCACTCACACGAGCAACGGCACCCTCAAGAATGCGGGTGACCTCGGCGTCCATTGTCTCGGGCGAAGCACCTGGAAAGTTTGCCCGCACGTTGACAACAGGTTCGTCCACATCGGGTAGTTCACGCACTTCAATGGCGAAGATGGCGACAAGACCCGCGATGGCGATAAGCAAGTTCATCACCGCAACCAACCATGGGCGCTTTACACCGAGTGCGGGTAATCCAGCACCTGCAAGATTGTTAAAGGTGGTTTTCATGCGCGAGTCTCAGAAGCTGGGCTTGGCACAAGTCAATCTCACGATCCCTGACTCGTTGAGGACGCATTGTCTGTTTTAGGCTTTGCCAGAATCTGGTTTGAGGACAGATCGTTGATTTTCATACCCGGGCGCACGCTTTGTATCCCTTCAAGGATTACGCGCTGACCTTCTAGCACGTCACCACGGATTAGCATGCGACCATCGACTCGGCGAACCATTTCTACAGGACTTCGCTTCGCACGATCGCCATCTGCCGACCAGACATAGGGTCCATCAGCACCCCATTGCACAGCCAACTCAGGCACACTCAAGTATTCGCCTTTCGAGATCGAAGCGTCAATTTCAAAAGCCATGCCGGGACGAAGGCTATCTGAGCTATTATCGATCGCAGCTCTTGCGCGAAAGGCGCGCGTTGATGAGTCAACTCTAGAGTCAACCGCAACAATTTTGCCTCTGGTATTGTCGTCCGGTGACTCCCACTGCCGCGCATCCACGCCGAGCCCCGTTACAATTTTTCCGATAAAGCTCTCTGGGACGGTGAAGTCGACAAGCAAAATACTTCTATCATCGAGCGTTGTGACAACCGTCGATGTGTCAACACGGTCTCCGATCTCCACGTCAGTAATGCCAATTCGGCCCGAGAAGGGCGCAGTTACTGCGCGTCGTGATAGCTCAACGTTTGCTTGAGATAAACGAATTTCCGCAAGATCAACACTGCTCTGTGCGGTATCGATCGTACTCTGTGGGATATTGGCCTCGGTCATATTGAGCGATAGGTATCGCTCAAGCGTTCGCTTTGCTTCCGCGAGTTCTACCTCAGCCTGCCGAACTGCCAGTGTCTGATCCCTATCGTCGAGTCGAAGAAGGACTTCACCGGCTGTTACTGGAACATCAGGAGCGAGTTTCGCAAAGGTCACCACCCCCGCACTTTCTGGATAGAGCGTCACGCTCTGCTGTGCGCGCGCTGTACCCACGGATTTAATCGAGTCTATCAATGGAGCCCGCTCGATCTGGGCGGTGGTTACTGGTAGCTCTCTCGAACCCCAAGAACCCCGCATATTCTGCGACTGTGCCTCGTCGTCCGACGAACAGGCGACAAGCACTGCCGCCGCGGCTATAGCGATTACGACGGTTCTTATCTTGGCGAGTACGTTGTTTTGCATGCGCGCAGTATACGAGAGAACCCGTAAATCCCCGCCTGTTATTTTTGGATTGGCGCGCCTATTTGTTGGGTTTGTCGCAGTTGTGCCTATTTACTCGATTGTTTGCCCACCTGGTTTTGGGTGTGAGTGGCGACAATAGAACGTTGAGCAGCCCTGAATTTCAAAGAGCCTTACTCATTTCTTTTTTACAGAATGACTTCGATCAGCCTTGGACCGCGTTCATTCATAGCTCGCGCTACGGCCTCATCAAGTGCCTCAACCGTATCAACACGCTCTGCGGCCATGCCCATACCCTTGGCGATATCGGTCCACTGAATCGCCGGGTTGGTAAGATCGAGCAATGACAGGGCGGTGGGCCCGGGTGCTTCCACACCGACGCGCGCAAGCTCAATGTTCAGGATGGCATACGATCCGTTGTTAAGAATCAACACAGTAACGTCGAGGTCCTCGCGTACCATGGTCCATAGCGCTTGAACCGTATACATCGCGGATCCATCGGCTTCCAGGCCAATCACCTTTTGATCGGGACACGCAATGGCGGCACCAACGGCCATAGGCAAACCTGCTCCGATGGCCCCGCCCGTAAGCGTTAACCAATCGTGTGGCGCCGCATTGCCGGTCATGAGAAACGCCCCGAGCCCATTAGTGGCGCCTTCGTCAACGACAATGGCGTTTTCTGGGAGTCGATTGGCGATCACTTTACCGAGCTCTACCGCATTAATAGGACCGCTTTCCAAGGCATGTTCCACGCGTTGCGCAACGTTCATCACCTCGTTGGGTGCGCCAAGGGCATTGGCAATGCGCGTCAGTGTATCGATGGCGTCTACACTGTGGTCACCCATTTGAAGCAGGCTCGCCCCTTCAGGTGATAGCCATCCGGGTTTTCCGGGGTAGGCAAAGAAGGACACCGGTGGCTTGCTGGCGACAATGACGAGGGTATCGAGTCCTTGTAGGTGCTCCGCAGCCATTTCGCCGAAGTAGGGCAGGCGCTCGGTCTCAACGCGCCCGACGCCTCGCTGTTGACGCGTGAAGAAGGTTTCGGTGATGAGACGCGCGCCAGTTGCTTCAGCAATACGCCCCGCTTGAATCAGGCCTGACTCGCGGAGTGCATGACCGCCCATGAACAAGGCTGCGGAATCACTATTCCGAAGCGCTTCGGCTGCCTCCATGATCTCATCGTCACTCAGGGTTTTAGGCGCTGGAATATCAGGGATATCCACGTCACCACTGGCGGGATCCCAAGCGTGGTTTGCCGGGGCCACAAAGGCAGTGACATTACCGGGATATTCCATACTGGCTTGCCAGGCTTTCAGTCCCACCTCGGGCAAGTCGTTCGGGCTAGTTGATACCCCTGTCCAGGCGCAGACAGCCGAGGTCAGTCCGTCGATATCGGATGTCAGTGGTGCATCCAACTCCAGATGGTGAGTCGCGTGATCGCCAATCATGTTCAACACAGGTACGCGGGCTCGCGATGCATTGTGAAGGTTGGCGATGCCATTGGCATAACCCGGTCCAAGGTGAAGTAGCGTAAGGGCTGGCGTGTCGGTCATACGCGCAAATCCATCGGCAGCACCTGTAACGACGCCCTCAAAAAGGCCAAGCACAGCTCGAATTCGGGGTTCTTTATCGAGCGCGGCGACGAGCTGCATTTCTGAAGTGCCAGGATTGGCGAAGCAAGCGCTGACGCCAGCGTCTGCGAGTTTCTTTATGAGTAAATCTGCGCCATTCATTACCGCTAAACCCCTAATGTATTTTTTATTAACTCCCAGTATACGCATGAACACCGACGTATATGGGTACTGTTTGTCCGCGGAGCTATCTATCTATGACATCCTATCTATGAGATCGCGCTGCGCCACATTAGCCAGGACACACTCAGTACAGGTCATGACCCAGCCTTACAGCTGGAGCGACAGTGCTGGCTTGCCTGAACGATCTGCTCGATAAATGCCCCAGTGTTTCTCTGGTTCTAGGGGATGATCCGATCCTTTCCAGTTCTCATCGAAGGCTTCGAAGATATAGACCAATATTTCTTCTCCCTCAGCCCAATCGAGCAACTCCCGCAGATAAGTTTCCTGAAACAGTTCACCGACGTTCTCTGGTGGGATTCCGCGCCCGTTCGACGCTGTTGCCCAGCCAGCCTCGGTGATGATGACCTGCTTATCCGGGTAGGCGCTCTGAACCGCATCGAAGTTCTCGCGGGTGTATTCCATTGCCTCGGCTACCGTTTTGTATTCCCACACCGGGTAGGTGTGAATAGCAATGACGTCTAGCTCCTCGGCGAGACCGCTGAGCTTATCGAGCCAGGGCACATAGTTTTCGCAGAAAGTGACGGGTTGAGAGATGCGTTCACGCAAAAAGGCCGCATACGCTGTCACAGCCTCGGGTTCGATAAGATGGTCAGTCCAATCTACGGTCGCCTCGTTACCCACCGATACAATGTCGACAATCGATTCATAGCGATTGGCCCACGCCACGGCACGATCCAGCTCCTGCTGATTGTTGATGCGATTTTTTGCAAGGATCTCATCACTGTAGACACCGCCCCACGGACAATTTGGATTATTCACCTCTGCACCGATATACGCACCGAGCATAACGGTAAAGGGCAGATTCTCGCGCTCGATAACCTTGAGTACTCGCTCGGTATGCAGATCACAGGCGTAGACCCGAAGAGCATCCCAATGTCCCTCGAGAAGCTGCAAATCCTCCAGAATTTCCGACTCCGAGGGGAAGACGCCTGCATCAGGGCTTTGCCCATCGCGGAATCCCGAGTAGCAAATGGCGCGTTTGTAGGGCAGGCGTTTCGTCTTATTCATAACAGGTTTGAGTACTTAAATTTTTCGTTTTCATCCCACAATCCCCAGTGGGCGCCAACGTCACCTTCACCGGCTTCGCCAGACACTTTCCATTCTTCATCAAATGACGCGAAATAAAACATTTCCACGTCATCTTCAGCCGCCCACTCCATCGCTTTTAGAAAGTAAAGGTAGGCCCCCTGTAACGATGACTCAGCGCCGTAAAAGTTTCCACCAGAACTTGGCCAGCCAGTCTCTGAGATGATGACGCGCTTTCCGTTCGCGACTTTTTGCACTCGACGATACATGTCCTGCATATAAAGTGTTGCGTAGGGCAGAGCACAGCCTTCCCAAAACGGATAACAGTTAGTCAGGAGGACGTCGCAGGCTTCCGTCACTTGCGGCCGATCTTCGAACTCGTAATAGGCATCGACATACCCCATGGGAACATTGGCGGGAAGTCGCTCTTTGACCTCTGACATAAAGTCCAAGAGCTGGGATTCCTCTAGGTCGCCACGGTAAAGAACCTCGTTACCCACGGCGGCGACATCAACGACGCCCGCTTGCGCAAGCTCGATCAGATTTTCGATCTCGGTCCGGTTCTTTTCTGCGTCCTCGCCTAGCCAGGCGCCAACCAACGTATTTAACCCCATGGCTTTGGCGACTTGTGGGATGTGCTCATTACCCTGAGTGGTAGAAAACGAACGAATCCAGTTAAAACGAGGCGCCAGAAGAGCCATGCGATGCTCGATTTGCTCGAGTGTGAGTTCGTCGCCGGGTTTTTGACCCTTTGTGTAGGCGCTGAAGGAAATGCCATGCATCTTTTCTTCAAGCAAAAGCTCGAGACGGGTATCTAAATCGAGCTCGCTCAAACTGCGATTATCCTGCCCAATTAAATAATGGTGTTTGCCTGTCCGCTTACCCATGTGTCTCCTCGTGTGTTTTGTCGTGTGCGTGGGGATATAAGCGCGATGCTAAGCAAGGATGCCGTTTCAGACATCTTCAATACGACGAGACGGCGGATTCACTGGTTAAGTTGGATGAACCTTGGTATCGCTGGGCTGGGTGGTGTTTTAGCATATCGTCCCGAGTAGAGAGGGATGTAATCAAACACGATTGCGAACCTCCGTCCGTCAGTAGAACTGGTGCGCCGACAATTAGGTTAAGCGGCGCTATGAGAGTAGGGCGGTCGACTGCGTCGACCCCATCGCTTCACAGTTCGAATATCACGACATTAATGATTGAGAGATATGACTAACGAAACGCTGTATTTGGGTGCCAATCCGCTTAATGCCTCTTCCGCTGCCGTAAAGGGTGACTACGTCACTCGGGATGGCGAATCTTTTTATCGTATTGCCAACGTCGATGGCATGGACGACTTTTTTATCAGTGTTGTTAGTGACTCGAATCACTGGATGTTCATTTCAACACGCGGTGGATTGTCCGCAGGTCGCACGGATTGCGACAGCGCATTGTTCCCGTATTACACGGAAGACAAGATTCAAGACAATTCTGGAAATACCGGCAGCCGAACGATTGTTATCGCTGAGCAGGAGGGCAGAAGAACACTTTGGGAACCCTTCTCGCGTTCGCATGCCGGTATCTACAAACTCACGCGAAACCTCTACAAAAATGTATTGGGCGACAAGCTTATTTTTGAAGAGCTCAATCACGATTTGGGTCTTCAATTTACGTATTCTTGGTCGACCTCTGATCGCTTTGGCTTTGTAAAGCATTCCTCTATCGCGGCGATAGGAGATAAAAACAGTCGAGTCGAATTGCTCGACGGGGTTGAGAACTTGCTTCCCTATGGCGTTCTGGCGGGCACGCAAAACGAGCTGAGCTGCCTGGTTGATGCTTACAAGAAAAATGAGTTGGTGCCTAACTCTGGCTTGGCTGTTTACGCAATGAGTTCGATCTTGTCGGACAAAGCTGAACCCTCTGAGGCACTCTCGGCGACTACGGTTTGGTCGTTCGGCGCACAAGATGCGCAATATCTCATTAGCTCGAACCAGCTGAGTCAATTCCGCTCAGGGCAAGCAGTAACCGAAGAGCAGGAAGTGCTGGGCCGCCGAGGCGCTTACTTTGTCCATCAAGCATTCGATCTTGGCGCGGGCGAAGAGCGCAGCTGGGGTATCGTCGCTGATGTGAATCAGGGGCCAGCGGCTGTCAGAGATACGGTGTCACTTATTCAGAGTGGCGCTGACATTCCAATATTAATTCAGGCGGATATCGAGAAGGGCTCTAGCAACCTTGAGCGCTTGATCAGCACTGCCGATGGTGTCCAGATGACCGGTGACACCTTGAGCGCCAATCACCACGCCTCGAACGTGCTTTTCAATATCATGCGCGGTGGTTTATTCATTGATAACTACGCTATCGAAAAATCCGATCTCATGGCTTTTTGTGCTGAATGGAATCGGGCGGTTTTTAACGCCAATACGGCTTTCTTTGATGCGTTACCAGCGCGCATGACCTATCACGATCTCGACGCGGCGCTTGCAAGCAATACGGATCTGCAGCTCGAGCGTTTGTGCAGAGAATATTTGCCGCTGAGCTTCAGTCGTCGGCACGGCGACCCATCGCGCCCCTGGAACCGATTTGCCATCAAGGTAAAAGACGAGAAAGGGAATAAGCTCCTTAACTACGAGGGTAACTGGCGCGATATTTTCCAGAACTGGGAAGCCCTTAGCTCGTCAATTCCCTGCTTTGGCGCGAACATGATTTCAAAGTTCGTGAACGCGACCACTGCTGATGGTTATAACCCTTATCGCATTACACGTCAGGGTATCGATTGGGAGCGGCCTGAACCCGAAAACCCCTGGGCAAATATTGGTTACTGGGGTGATCACCAGCTGATTTATCTCCTTAAATTGATCGAGCAGTCGGTTGCACATAACCCGGTTGCTTTGAAGTCGATGATGTTCAGTGAAGCGTTTGCCTATGCGAACGTGCCTTATCGCATCAAGCCGTATGCGAGTATTCTGAGCGATCCCTACGACACCATCGAATTTGATGAGGCACTCGACAAGACGATCGATGCGCGTGTCGAGGTGATGGGTGCGGACGGTCGGCTCATGCCCGATCAAAATGGCGGGGTGTATCAGGTTAATCTCGCAGAGAAGATCTTGGTGACGCTACTCTCAAAGATCGCCAACTTCGTTCCCGATACCGGTATCTGGATGAACACTCAGCGGCCTGAGTGGAATGACGCGAATAACGCTTTGGTCGGCACTGGCGTTTCGGTTGTGACTTTGTGCTATCTCCACCGTTTCCTGAACAAAATTGTTCCGCTATTTGCCGAGCTAGAGCAGGAATCTGTCACGTTGTCCGAGGAAGTCGCGGACTTCTTGGCTGAGGTCACTGCTGTGTTGGAAACCAACAAGCACTCAATCGGTTCAGGTCCGGTGTCGGATGCCGTCAGGAAGGATGTCATGGAAGCCCTCGGCACCGCGGCCGAGCGTTATCGTAACCGTATCTATCAACAAGGCTTCTCTGCCGCTAAACGGCCTGTTGCACTCTCCAGTGTCGTCGATTGTCTCTCGCGTGCTCGCGACATAAGCGCGGTCAGTATTCGCTCGAATCGCCGCGAGGACGGTCTTTATCACGCGTACAACCGTATTGCGGTGAGCGATAGCGGCGTGCAGATAAAATACCTTTACGAGATGTTGGAAGGGCAGGTGGCAGTTCTTAGTTCGCAGCTGCTCGAGGCAGAAGAGTCTCTGTCACTGCTTAGAACATTGCGAGCATCACCGCTGTACACCGAGCGTCAGCATTCTTATTTGCTGTACCCCAATAGGCATTTGCCGCGCTTTATGGAGCGCAACTTGGTGCCTAACGAGTTTGTGGAATCTTCCAAGTTGATGACTACGCTGCTTGCGAGTGGCAATACCGACCTAGTGGAGAGGGATCAGACGGGCCAGGTTTACTTCGCAGGCAAATTCAACAACACGGCATCAGTCGCTGCCGAGCTCGCCAAAATGGCGAAGCTGGGTCACGCGGAGGAAGTCTCAGTCGAGAGTAACGCCATCGAAAACTTATTCTCAGAGTTATTCGACTGCGCCAACTTCACGGGCCGCTCGGGTGGCATGTATGCGTATGAGGGGTTGGGCTCGATATATTGGCACATGGTTTCCAAGTTGCTTCTCGCTGTGATGGAAACGGTAAAACAAGCCGAAGTCGCCGGCGCACCGGCATCGGTAGTGGACGGGTTAAAGGCCGCTTACTATGACGTGCGCGAGGGCATTGGCTTCAACAAAACGCCCGATGTTTACGGGGCATTCCCGACTGACCCTTACTCACATACCCCGGGGTTTGCAGGCGCGCGACAGCCCGGCATGACAGGACAGGTCAAAGAGGAAGTATTAACACGCTTGCTCGAGTTAGGCGTTGAAGTAACGGACGCGTGTGTGAGCTTTAAGCCAACTGTTCTCCGCAAGTCAGAGTTCCTCGAGTCGCCTGAGACATTGCGTTACTTCGATGTGACTGGCGGCTTGCAGGAAGTTGCTCTTACAGTTGGAGAGCTGGGCTTCACTTATTGTCAGGTCCCTGTGGTGCTGGATATGACAGAGTCGGCGTCAATAACGCTGCATACTCGCGATGGTGGAACCGAGTCCATGCCAGGAAGTGTGTTGTCAGCCGAGCAATCTGAAGCGCTGTTCAAAAAGGACGGTCGGTATGTGCGAATTGATGTGCATGTCGAGCGCGTTATGGACTGAAGCCAGCAGACGGCTGAGGGGCATTAATTTAAGACAAAAAGCCCGCGATTGCGGGCTTTTTTATAGTTGCTTCCTTGCGATCTATTGGTCGATCTGACGTTTCGCAATACCAGCGCTTTCTCCGACTTAAGCGCTTTGTCTCGCATCTAATTCTGAACGAATAGCTCTGACTTGCTCTTCGTTGAGATCGTAGTTCCACATTGCCCATATTCCTATAAGCGTGCCTGTGGCTGGAACAATGATGAACGCAGCTCTGAGGCCCGCTAGGGCCTCGTCAGTCTGAACTGTGACTGTCTGGTCGAATCCAACGTATGCCAGAATCAGGCCGCTTAAAAGGCCTGCGAATGCAGCGCCAAATTTTACCATCCACCAATAGATCGCACCGAACAATCCCTCGCGACGCTCGAAGGTTTCGAGTTCATCCAAGTCACAGATGTCGGCTGTCATCGACATCATGATAGTGAACAAACCGCCGATCCCGAATACGAACAATGGAATTGGAACGAACATCAAGTAGGGGTTGGCAGGCGTGAAGCTCCACCAGAACATGGCATAGCCTGCGAGCGACATCGACTGGGTAATGAGGAAGGTCTTGTGCTTGCCGTACATCTGGCACATCCAGTTAACAACAGGGATCACTACGAAGCATGTGCAGAGCGCTGAGACACTACCAAAAAGTGCCGGCCAACTCCCGGCCGCCGCTGGGTCACCGCCGTTCATGTAATAAACGATAATGAAAAAGGCAAAGCCTGCGACGCAGTTATACGCGTTAAATATGAAAAAAGTCGCCGTGCAGATGCGTTGGAAAGGCTTATTTTTCAGCGTAATCACGATGCCATGAAAGAGCTCTCGGAAGGTGTCAGCGACGCTGCCTGAGGGCGCGCTGTCACCGTTATTAGTTGTCTCGACCGAATGACAGAAAATAGCAGGTACCATCGCCATGGCCATACACCCCAGACCGACGTAAATCGATAGTGTGCGGGCTCCTTCGGTTGCAGATTCGAACCAGTTAGGGTCGTAGAGAATGATCCAGAACCACGGGGCAATGACCCACGCCCACTGGCCAATCCATTGTGCAACAGCCATGAGTCGCGTTCGCTCATGGTAGTCGCTGCTCATTTCATACCCCATTGCTACGTAGGGGACACTGAAAATAGTCATACCAATGAAGAAAACGACAGACCACCCGAGGAAGTACCAGAAATTGTAGAGCTGGCTGTTCTCTGCCGAGAGTTGCCACATCGCAATGTATGAGAGGCCCGCAATGATAGCGCCGATAAAGATGAAAGGGCGTCTTTTACCCCAACGTGACTCGAAGCGATCGGATATGTAACCCATGAGTGGGTCAGTCAGCGCATCGACGAGCTTCGGGAGGAAGAAAATCAGTCCCCATAAAATTGGACTCATTCCAAGACTTTGGACCAAGATCACCATGAAGATCCCAAGTGCTGCGGGGAACATTTGATTCGCCAGCATGCCGATACCAAACGCTATTTTTTGCGTCATAGGGATCTGCGCACTGCGGGTTACCGTTGGGCTAACGAAGGATTCATCAGTGGTCGAGAGTGTATCGGTATTCATGCGGCCTTATTTCCGAACAGGTTGAGGAACCTCGCCAGTTTTCGAGGTTTAGACGTAATGAGAAATGGAATATTGGTGACAGCGCTGCTCTGATACGGCGTATCGACCTGGCAAAAGAGGCGATACTCACCGGGTTGTGAAACCTTAAAGTCAAAGTGTTTGTTTTGGGTTTCGAGCAGGCTTTCGATAGTTGGCGGTGTTGGCTCAAAGTCACCCCCATCACTCTGCAATGCCGTAGGGACTTCCTCGCGTACTCGCCATGAGATGAGTGCGTCGTCTGCACCATCGACTTTGATCTCGGCACTCAGCGAATCACCAATGCGCGCCTCAATACTCGCTGGCGCTGTCTTTTGGTTGAGTGACAAGGAACGAATTTTTGGTGTTGTCTCTTTTTGGGTGTCACCTGTCCACGCTTGCCGCATCACATCGACAGCTTCGGTACGCTCACCGCTCTCGAGGAACATCCCGTACCAGGTAGGTGTGCGCTCTTGTTTTTGTCCCCAGAGAAAAATGTAGGCGCCCAAACAAAATTTACTGTCGGCAAGAATGATCTCGCTGTACCTACGGGCGATGTCACCCGCCTTTTGCGTACTTGAGGGTTCAAAAGGTCTTCCCCAATCTGTTTCGGGGCTTTCCCAGTGACCCGTAGGTCCCCACTCAGTGATTTGATAAGGACCTTTGTAGCCAGCCTTCGTTAGAATCTCGGGTAGCTGATCGATCTCACCGTAAATCTGGAAAGACAGGAAATCCAAGGAGGGTGCTCGCTCGGCGATGGCACTCACCGTTGGCGCATCAATACCGGCCAACATTGTCGTGACTGGATGATCAGGGTCTACTCCTTTGATGCGTTTTGCGAGATCTTCGATCGCATCCCAAACACCCTGATTTTCGGCTCTCAGATTTAACTCGTTACCCAATCCCCACATAAGGAGCGCAGGATGATTTTTCAGGCGTATCACGTCTTTCATCATCTGCTCGTTCTGGGCGTTTACAGCGTCGTGATCCGAATAGTCGAAGCCATGACGTTCTCGGGCAATATCGAGCCCCATGCAGACTTTGAGACCGAGGGTGTGGGCCTCGTCAAGAATATCGATGACGTCACGCTCACCGTTATCCACCCGCCAGGTCCTAAACGTGTTGCCACCCGCACTCGCGAGGGATTTCAGCTGGCCAAACTCGAGCCCCGCCCCTTTGATGAAAAAGGGCGCACCATCAACAGTTAGGTGGTAACCGTCGGTCTGATTACCTTCGAGTTTTACCTTTGCCATGCGCGCTCGTATGCGGATTTAATCTATAAATTCTTTGCATTTTTGAGCATATCAATCGGTGGCAAACCCGATAGATCAAAGCCGTCGAGATGGGACTGGGGTGCGATTAGTGGGGAGTGAAAAGCACCGACGCTATGGCTCTTTTAGAGTGTCTAAAATACTTACTGCATGAACAAGTTATCGATCTTTTTACTTTTATGATCAGCGCCGCGCTATCCGTGACGCAAGAGTCTCTATAACAGCCCAATTAAGAGCTCATAACTACTGCGAGCTCACGGTGTATCGTCGGGTTATACGCCCCTTTCGGCTATCACTTGTATATAACGGCTCGTGGAGAACCTCATTCGTGTAGTCCTCGGCCTGGTCAAGGTAATGCGGCGATTCAGGATTGGTCATGTCGTTGCCGTATTGGTGTGTTCCAAGTGCCTTTTGCTCTCCGTCGGGCGTCCATCGAATAAAATAGTACAAACCATCCCCAGCGACCGCGGTGAGGTGGTCGTCACCGTCAAGACGCCGCGAATAAATCGCACGAAGGGTGTCAGGGCCCCCTGCAACGGGCCAATGCTGTCCGTCGCGACCATGACGATTAACATCACCCCAGCGAGGGTCCAGCCGACCACCGATCTCCAGCGTTTGATCAATACAACCGTCTAATATGTCTTGCGCATTAGGGTTGTCAGTGCCGCCACTTTCCGCTTGCCACTCCGCGGCGAGGACGCAAACGCCAAGTGCCGCTCCGCGATTGTCTTTGTCTGTTCCTCGATCCCAAGTGGCGAGGATATCAATTGCTTGACTCACGTCGTCGCTCGATTTTGGTAGTGCGGTAACTTCATCGAGGAACGCAATGCCGCGGTAGTTAACCGAGTAGCGGTTATCGTGTTTTAGCTGCCAGGCCTCGTTGAATGATATTTGCTCGAAAGCCTCGAACAGTTCCAGTCCGCGTGTTGCGCGATTCGTCATGCGTGTCTGCCAACCCCCGTTGTCAGGTACCTGAGAGCGGACAGGATTATCCCGCGGCTCGCTGACGTTGAAGGGTGTTTGGTTAGCGCTGTGTACAAAGCCAGAATCAGGGTTTGTGACTTGCGGTAATGAAGAGGTGGAGTGGTAACTATCCCAAATCAGTTCAGAGCGATCACCGGGAAGGTATTGCTGCCAGTCCCAGCCCGTTGCTCTCACCGGTAGTTGAGCGTTGTGGATGAAATGAATGTCGCCGTGTCGGTTGGCGTATACGAAGTTGAAGCTCTGGATGTGATTGAGAGCAACCGCCGCTTTCCATTCGTCGAAGTTCTTGGCCTTGTTCATCGCGAGCCACTGCTCGACCTGTTTCATCTCATCGATACCGGCGTACCGAATCGCGTAGACCCCATGGTCAGTCCTGAGCGCTGGGCCATGCGCTGAGCGGAGCACCTCACGCTTAACGGACCAAGGTATGAAACCCCAGAGTTTCAGCTTAAGGGTGACTTCCCCAACCTCGAGGTCTTGCCACTCTCCATCAAGACGGTATTGATTGGGGTTGTCGGGGTTCATCTCCAAAACGTAGATGTCGACTAGGTCGGGTTTGTTTACGGTGGCACCCCAGCCATGTTCCTCGGTGAAACCAACGCCCATCGTAGGTGCTCCGGGGAACAGACCACCCATAACGTTCAACCCTTCACTTGATTCGATGTGTGCCTCATACCAAGCGACGGGGCCGGTCAGTGGTTGATGCGAGTTGATGATGAGATAAGTAGAGCCGTCGTCGGTGCGAGAGGGTGCAATCGCCGTGGCGTTTGATCCGATAGGCTCCTTCGGTTGTGGGTTGTACGGAGCTTTGCTGACTGTGTTGGGGCGTTCATCTCCGAATAATTCCAACACCGGTTCATTGAAGCCATAAAATAGTGGGTGTCGGAGCATGTGTCCTGCAACGATGTCTTTCCCGGTAACCGGAAGTAACTCGGGGTGCTTAATCTCTGAGGGATGATCGGCGGCAAAGGCGTTAAAGCCTGCTGCGAAGGCCTCAACGTACGCGCGGATTTCAGGTGACAGATCAACCTCGTAGTTTCGATCAAGGGTTCCCCAAAGATCTAGCCACTTAACGAGGTAATCGGTTTGTGCGCCCTCCTGACCCTCATAAAGCCCGGCAGTGCCGCGGTAGAAGGGTAGGCTGCCTTCCATGATGGGCCAGGCATCCTCTGCTTGCGCGTAAGCGAGCCCGAATGCCGCATCCGCGTCGGTGGCGCCGAAAATATGTGGAACCCCGTAACTATCGCGCTCTATCTGTGCTTCATGGACCGGCTCAGCGAGTGCGTTCGAGTGCGAAAAAGCAAACAAGAGGGTGGCAAGCAGGTGTGAAACGGTGCGCTTGAGCATTTTGAAATCCTTATAGTTAATTGTGTGCGTTGCGTTCGACATCACTCAGCTCGCTATGTGCAAAAAGCCTGACGCGTTGCGTCTTTGGCAAGCGCTGAAGTCGTTAGACCTCCGGCCCGACCTTACGGCGCTCGTCAGAGGCTGACCTCGTAATCGCGCTGCCGCACACTTGAAAAGTAACAATGAATTGCCGTTGTCTGCTAGTTCTGTCGAGCTTCTGACGTGGGGATTCCTCATTCACAGGGTTATACTCCTAGGATGGATTTAATTGCATTAGCAGTACCCTTTTTCTTGTTTGCGATTGCTATCGAGTGGTCTTGGGGTCGCTGGCGTGGTCGCGACACATACAGGCTCACCGATGCAGTGAGTAGTCTCACACTGGGTGGTCTGTCACAGGCGCGCCGATTCGTCGCTTTGGGTGTAGGGGGCTCGGTCTACGCGTGGCTTGCATCGGTTACCCCGTTTTCTACTTGGACCGCTGAGGGATGGTGGGCCTGGGTGCTTGCCTTTGTTTTATATGATCTTTGCTACTACTGCTCGCACCGAGCGGGACATGAGGTAAAGCTATTCTGGGCCGCTCACGTGGTCCATCACCAAAGCGAAGACTACAACTTATCTACTGCTCTACGTCAGACAAGCTCCGGCTTTTTATTTGGTTGGATTTTCTACACCCCGCTGTTTTTCATTGGCGTCCCCGCCGAGATGATGGTCACGGTGGGTGCGCTGAATTTGATTTACCAGTTTTGGGTGCACACTGAGCATGTCGGTGAGCTCGGTTGGTTCGAGTATGTGTTCGTGTCTCCCTCCAATCACCGCGTTCATCACGCTCGTAACACGCAATACTTAGACCGAAACTACGGTGGTGTCTTCATTGTGTGGGATCGACTGTTTGGTTCTTATCAGCCCGAGCTGGCTTATGAGCCATGCATTTATGGCATTACTAAGCCCATTCAGTCCTGGTCCCCAGTAGAGTCATGGATCCATGTTTATCGGGACATGTTCAATGACATGCGGCGAACGAGTAGCTGGGCTCAACGACTCTGGGTGCCGTTCTCACATCCGGCCTGGCAGCCCTCCGATGTCGCGGCTCCGAACTCATTGTTGAATCAGGAAGATCCGCCGTTTGAAAAGTACGATCCACAGGTCTCAAACGCACGAAAAGTGAGCGGTACGGTGAATTTGATTCTCATCACAGTCTTGCTGCTGTTGGCACAGCGTAGCGAGGCTTTACGCGGTTATGAAGCGTATGCGTGGGCAATAATGCTGTGGTTTGGTGTTGCCAATGCGGCGCTCTTGAGTGGTGTCGATTCTCGGCTCTTCAAGTTTCAAGAGGGCTTGAAGCTGATCGTGCTTGTCGTGTTGGCGGGGCTGTTGTCGCTTCGACTGGCGTTAGTGGTTACGCCACTGGCCCTGGCCGGTGTGTCTTGGCAATTTTTCGAAGGAGAAAGAAAAGAGGTGGCGGGCGCCACCTCTTGATGTCGATTTACAGCGTTCCGATGTAAGCGGCTAGGTTGCCGATATCATCGTCGGTCATTGGCTTCGCAACGGGCCACATCATCGCTGATTGCGCGCCACGCGCTTCACCAGCGCGATAGGCAGTAAGCTTGCCTGAAATATCGCTCATCGCTTGACCTGCGAGCTTGGGACCAATACCGCCCTCGCCGTTGCCACCGTGACATGCAATGCACTGACCGTAGTAGGTCTCGCCCAGGGCTTCTGGAGAGGCTGCTGCCAAAGCTTCTTGTTTAACTCGCTCGATGTCGGCAATGCTGCCACCATTCTCTGCTTTCCACTCTTGGTAGCACTCGCCTACACAGACGTTGCGGTTGCCTGTCCATGACTCGTCATTGGTAGTGGTTCCGACCCAAATAATGGCCGTGATGGCAATCGCGAAGCCCGCGACGATGACGTTTGTATTCATTGATTTCCCCCGGTACAAACACTGGTCTTTTTTTGTCGGCGCGAATGATAAGGGGTTTGTCTAGTTGATGTAAGTGGCTCCATGAGCAACGCGGTAATTTCACCTTTATCGGCGCTATTGCCGTTCGCTATGTTGTAACAAGGGCCATAACACGGCACGGTAATATTGGTAGCTCGTCGTGGAAAGCAAAGCCAAATACCCCCATACTCGCCGTCCTCAAGATTTTCGCATTTCCCTGCATAGTTAAAAGGTATACCCAATGGAAAACGCCGCTTACACCGGGCAAATCAAAGTGAGATTTGCTGACACTGACGCCAATGGTCACACGTATTTTGGTAGCTACTTAGTGTTGGCTGATGAGGTGGTTTCAGAATACCTCGCACAGGTTGGCTGGGACGGTGGCACCGACGGTGATTTTTTAACCTTTACCGTGAATGCCAATATCGACTTTGTCGGTGAATGCATGGCCTGGGACATTTTGGAGGTGGCCTGCAGTTTCACTAAACTAGGGAACAGCAGCTGCGCGCTCGCGTTTGAAATGTTGAATACATCGACCAATGAGATAGCTACTCGAGGCTCATTCACGTATGTGTTCGTAGACAAGGAAACGCGAAAAAGCCGTCCGATCCCGCAACAAATCAAAGACGCTATCGTCGCAGCGCAGCCCGAGTTGGCAGCCTAGTCAGCTGAAAGCTCAGGTGACGCAATACGTTTGCTTCCCGCTTGCGTACTGCACAGTACATAAGCGGCCAGTAGGCAAGGTAGTAGCGGAAAATGAGCGAGACGATTAATCCCCAGGGGAATCCGCAAGGCAAAGGTGTGGTGATGGTGTTGCAGCAAATGGCTGCTGCGGCGCCCGCTGAAATCCGGCCCAAATCTGCCGATGAGGCGCTTCTCGATTATTGGTGCTCGAGTTTGGTTTTGTCGTCAGCCTTCAAGTTTCGGGTTGCCCCAGACAACACGTATTTTCTTTATCGCGTGGGTGCCGAATGGCAGTTGTCGCTCATTGCGCCCACCGAGTGGGGTGCCCGCATGCCTGGCGAGTTCGTTGCAGCGTGTCAATTGAGCCGAGATATGACTTGGCAGCTCCAGTTCGATGATGGCTTGAGTCAAACAGTCCGCAACGCGCTCGTCGCGTTTCTTGAGGGGTTTCAGGCGCAGGCAGCCTCATCGTCAAGCTTCGATGAGATGCTCCCCGATTACGTCGAAAGCCTCCCGTATCAGCAGCGCGTTCTGGCCTCAGCGCTTAAGCGATCTCTGAAGCATTCCCTGCGACTAGGGGGTGATAACGGTGTTGGACTGTTAGCGGCGGTAGTCGAGCGGCGGCTCTCTATCACCCAGTAACGCCTCATACTGGAAGTTTGGCCCCCGTCGTATATCAAACTCTTCTCTTGCCTCACTCAAAAGCGCTGGGTTTTTAAAGAGATCAACGGCGGTCAGTGCCATGGATTTAGCCGCGACAATCATACCTTTGTGTCCAATCGGTGTGCGGCCCGCGGCAACCGCCTGCCATGTATGCGCTCCAGTGCCGGGAACCCAGGTTGCAGCACTCATCCCGACGGTTGGCACCGTCCAGCTGACATCACCCACGTCTGTTGAGCCATTTCCTCGTGAGCCAGAGGCATAGGGCTTAATTTGAGCGGCACGCTCGGTGATGAGCGAATCATCGGGCAGACTTTTCGCTAATTCCGCTGCGAACGCCTTATCCGCATCGCTGTAGTGGACACCACCAACAGCCGATAAGTTTTTATGCATTACCTCAGCGAGTGTGTCATTGGGAAGGACGCTGTAGTTTCCGTGAATGATCTCATAGCTCATCGAGGTGCCTGTACCTAATGCTGCGGCCTCAGCGGTCGCAATGACGCGGTCCCAAATCGAGCGAAGGGCGTTTTCATTCGGGTGTCTTACGTAATAAAAACTCTGCGCTTTGTTAGGCACGACATTGGGTGCCGAGCCACCATCGGTGATGACATAGTGTAGTCGTGTCGAGGCAGGTACATGCTCTCGTAAAAGATTGACCATAAAGTTCATGGACTCAACGGCGTCGAGGGCCGATCGGCCTCGCTCGGGCGCTGATGCTGCATGCGATGAGACGCCGGAGAAGGTGAATTTAGCCGAGCGATTCGCGAGTGTGCTGGCGGAGTCCGCCGCGTTGATTGAAGCAGGGTGCCAGTGGATGACGGTATCGACGTTATCAAAAAGGCCCGCCCGCACCATGTAGACCTTGCCTGAGCCGCCTTCTTCAGCAGGGGTGCCGAAGAACTGGATAGTACCCGATGTGCCGGTCTGTTCGAGCCACTCTTTAACAGCGATCGCGGCTCCTAGTGATCCCGCGCCAAAAAGATGGTGCCCACAGGCTTGTGCTGAGTGTTTTCCCTCGACCGGTTGGGGGTAGGGGACTGCCGCTTGGCTTATACCGGGGAGCGCATCGAATTCGCCCATAACGGCGATGACAGGTTCGCCCGAACCGTGACTGGCAACAAACGCCGTAGGGATTTCAGCCACACCGCTCTCTATGGAAAAACCCTCTGCTGCTAGCGCGCTTTTGAGCGCCTCGCTCGAGCGGGTTTCTTGATAGCCAACCTCAGCCAAATCCCAGATCAGATCACTCAAATCTGTCAGTTGCGTCGAGCGACTCTCGATGCTGTTCAATACGCTCTCGTTGGCGTGAGTCGGAGCTGCTGTTGTGAGAGATGTGAGTGCAAATAGTGAGCTCAGTGCAAGAGATTGTGCGCCTGTGAACGCCTTTGCCAAAGGTTTTATATTTTTCGCCGAGGTCATAATGAGTGCTCTTGTGTAATGCTTCCGCGAGGAAAGCCTTGCTGATTAACTGTCCTTTCGTCGCCAACCATACAAGGAAACCCTGTTTACGTCGTCACGTATGTGCGTGTGCAAGTAATAACCGTTCACCCCCACCTTCAGAACGGGTCTCCTCAAGATGGGTCGGTACCGCAAGCGCCTAATCTCGTTGAGAAATGTCCCTTTTTCAACGTCAAGACGAGGGCTTGAGTACTGGAATGGGAGCGGCAGTATGCTTTGATGTAAGGTGAAACGAAGGTGCTGCGCAAGCAGGAAAAGCCATTGTTGCAGAGGGGTTGGGCTAGAACGATTACTTTGTATGTGGCGCGCCATTCAGTGGGTGTACACTTTTCATTCGCATACATCGATTTAGAGGCCCAGGTGGCAACAAATAGCAATAACGTTACTCAGATAGATGATCGTCCGCTTGATGGACGACGACAGCGTGGCGAACGCACGCGCCTTGCAATAATTCAAGCTGCGCTCTCGCTCCAGGAAGATGGCGTGCTTGTTCCCACTGCTCAGCAAATCTCAGATCGGGCCGGTGTCCTCATTCGATCCTTTTTTCGACATTTCGAAGACATGGAATCGCTATTTGAGGCGGTCGATGCTCACTTACGTGATGCGTACGAAGCGCTGTTTGTCGGCGGAGACCGCAGTGGTGATATGGAGGCACGCATCAAGCACGCTGTCGCGCGCCGCAGTGATGCTTTCGAGCAATTAAAAAATCTCATGGTCGGTACCAAAGCCCAGCTATGGCGCTACGAAGTCTTGCGCAACAACTATGCCCGCAGTCAGCGCGGTTTGCGCAGAGATCTTGAACAGTGGTTGCCAGAAATGCTCGAGTTGCCAGATGCCATACAGGAGTCGGTAGACGCGATTGCCTCATTTGAGATGTGGCAGCGCTTGAGAAGTGAGCAAAATTTGAGCGAAGAGCAAAGCAGGGCGGTAGTGGCATCGCTGTTGGGGCAATTACTTATTCGCAGCTAGTTTCGCGAATTTGGTTGCATCGCCCACACCAGTTGCATGGCTCTGATAAAATGACATACTGTATGTCAAAATAATAATGGAGCCGTGAGTTCGAGGACAAACTTCACTCAACAACAGGCTGCGAGCGTCGGTATTTGAGGGGGCAGGGTGGTCGAGCGAGTGGTCGGGCGAGTGGTCGGGCGAGATGTGCCTTGAGCCTCAATAAACGGGGTATCCTTTTGGGAGCAACACATGAAAAAAATCTTGCTAGCTGTTTCCCTCGGACTGATTGTTCTGGCTGCGATCGCCTACCAAAACCAAACCCAGTTGCTATTGGGTTTTATCAAGTACCGCTCAGCGAATGAGTACGAGGTTGGACCTCCGCGCAGCCTAGCGTGGAATGCAGGACCAAATTTAGCATCTGAATCACCCGACGAGCGCCCTCCAAATATTATCCTTATCGTTGCAGACGATCTTGGCTACAACGATATATCAACCTTTGGTGGCGGCTTGGATGGTGGCCGGGTAAAAACACCACATATCGATCAGCTAGCGGCTGATGGCGTGGTATTCACTCAGTCGTATTCTGGCGCTGGCACTTGTGCGCCGTCGCGCGCAATGTTGATGACAGGTCGTTACCCGACAAGAACAGGTTTTGAATTCACCCCAACACCTTCGGGAATGGCGCCGATGCTCTCGCGCATTTCAGCGGAAATGGGCAGGGGGACACCCTCCATGATCTATGACGCAGCCCTTGATGAAAGTAAGCCGCCATACGAGCAGCAGGGTCTGCCACCCGAGGAGGTCACTATTGCCGAAATTCTCAAAGAGAGGGGGTATGCAACCTTCCATATTGGGAAGTGGCATTTGGGTCGACAGGATGGCATGGCCCCGCACGAGCAGGGTTTCGATCAAAGCTTATTAATGGCAAGTGGTCTTTTTCTGCCAGAGGACGACCCTAATGTGGTGAATGCAAAACTCGATTTTGATCCCATCGACCAGTTCTTGTGGGCGAGGATGGCGTTCGCGAATAGCTTTAACTCTGGAGATCAAGATCGGTTTGAGCCGGGCGGCTATCTCACAGACTATTGGACGGATGAGTCCATCAACATTATCAACGCCAATAAAAATCGGCCGTTTTTTCTTTACCTTGGTCACTGGGGAGTCCACACGCCCTTACAGGCTACCCGCGAGGATTACGAGGCGGTAGGTGACATCACGCCTCACCGAAAACGCGTCTACGCAGCCATGATTCGATCGCTCGATAGGAGCGTTGGCAGAATCAATAAAGCGCTCGAGGAATTGGGAATAGCTGACAATACCCTTGTTGTCTTCACTAATGACAACGGCGGTCCCGGCTATATTGGTTTGCCCGACATCAATAAGCCGTTTAGAGGTTGGAAGATAAGCCAGTTTGAGGGGGGCATCCGCGTGCCGCTTATGATGAAGTGGCCGGCGCGGATAAGTCCGGGCACTGTGTCTGAGGAGCCCGTTGCACACATTGACGTCATGCCAACTCTCGCAGCTGCGGCCGAGGCACCAGAACCTGAAGGCGTGATTATCGACGGCGAAAACTTGCTGCCACTTGCAACTGGTGCGGGACTTGAGGCGTGGGATCGTGACACGCTGTTTTGGCAAAGCGGCCATTACCGTGTGGTCCGTCACAAGGATTGGAAGTTACAAGTTACGGCGAGACCCGATAAGCGGTGGCTCTTCAATCTCGCTGGGGATCCAACTGAGCAAATCAATCTCGCGGAATCCAAGCCAGAAAAAGTGACAGAGCTTATGGCCCTGCTCGATGCGCATGCTGCTGCCGCTCGCCCCGCGCTTTACCCCGCAGTGCTTGAAAGCGCGATTACCATTGATAAAACACTTGTTGAGCCCTTTGAAGAGGGTGATGACTACATTTATTGGCCCAACTAATCACCCAAATGTGTGTTGGGCCGTGATTTACCGATGACGACAGCGTCGTCTGGTCAATTGGAGGCAAACAGTGAAAGTAGAGAACAGCGTTATCCCGACTCAGGAGCAGATGGCAGGGTTCATGTCCCCAGGCCCCGACGGTCCCATTAGCATGGTTAACCTTCTGAAGTTCAAAGAAAAGGCGGTTTATAAGGACGGTCGTGAGACGGAGCTTACGGGGCAGGAAGCCTACGCTCTCTATTCTCGAGGTGTTATGAAGACCTTGGCCACCGTTGGCGGAAAGCTCGTGTTCTCGGGTGACGTCAGTCGTCTCATGCTGGGAGAAGTTGAGGATCTATGGGATACGATCGCCATTGCTCAGTATCCCTCGCGTGCAGCGATGCTGGAGATGATGCAACTGCCAGAGTACCAGGAGATCTCGGTTCACCGCGAAGCGGGTCTGGCAGGACAGCTCAACATAGAAACGTGCAACGCCATCATCTTTTGATTGAGTGAATTGGCACTTTATAGGCCGTAAGTCATCCACCATAGAGAAGATAAGATGTCTACAAAGCGCAGTCGATTGTATGCAATGACACACTCCCTATATTCAGGGCGTGCGCGGAGCTATCTCATTAAAAACGGGATTCCGTTCGAGGAGTTGTCGACCGGGCATGAAAGCTTCAAGGCAGAAGTGCTCCCAAAGGGAAAGCTACCCACCATCCCCACACTCGTGACGCCCGAGGGCGAAGTGATTCGCGATGGCGCAGCCATTATCGAATATTTCGAAGCAGCGAACGACTATCCCGGTCAGCCTGTAGGTGCCAAGCAGCAGATCATCAGTGCGTTGTTTGATGTGATCGGCACCGATGGTTTGCTTCGCCCCGCCATGCACTACCGCTGGAACTTCCCCGAGGACAATCTGGCATTTGTGCGATACCACTTTCTTCATTCTCAACGCGATACACCTGCGCGTGAGGAAAAAACCGAAGCGATGATGGATCGTATGCGTCATGCGGCGATGGTTTTCGGTGTCACAGACGAGTCGCAAGCAGTGGTGGAAGCCTTGTATCTTGAGCTGCTGGACACACTCAACGCGCACTTTGAGACACACCCCTATCTCTTGGGTGCAAAACCTTGCATCGGTGATTTTGGTCTGATCGCACCTTTGTATGCACATTTGGGGCGAGATCCCCACCCGGCTCGACTCATGCAGCAACGCGCAACGTCTGTTTTTCGCTGGGTCGAGCGGATGAACCGCCAAGATGACGACTACCCTGAGTGGTTCAACCCAGCAGCGGGGCTTGTCGAGGAAGACCAAATCCCTGAGTCATTGATCGCCGTGCTTCGCGTTCTTTCAGAAGATTTTGTGCCTGAAACCTTGGCTGCTGCCGAATGCATCAACACGTGGCTCGAAGAAAACCAACCCGAAACAGGAACACCGGCCGTTGGCAGGCTTGCCGCTGCTCCCGGTATGGCAAAGTTTGAAGTTCGAGGACAGAGCATCAACGCCATTGCTCAACCTCACCGTTTTTACTTACTGCAGCGCGTGCAAGACATTTATCGGTCTCTGTCAGGTGAGGACAGATTAAGCGTCGACAGTCTTCTTGCCGAATGCAGAATGACCCCAGTCATAACCAGTGTTCTAAGTCGGCGTATTGTGCGTTCAGATAATTTGGAAGTGTGGCAGTGAGAGGACCTTTCCCTTTTGCTGGTGAGGCTTTTCTAAAAGCGTTCTTGCGGCAATCTTCTATTGCAATGAAGAAAGTAGTGTTTGGAGAAAAAAGTGAGTGAACTACAGCCAGTAAACTTGGTGGGGGGTACGGGTTCTCCCTATACCCAGAAAATGGTGGCGTTACTGCGCTATCGCCGCATTCCCTATCAGATTCAATGGGGGCAACCTGAAGCTGCCTGCGAGGCTCTAGGGGTCCAGAAGCCACGGCCGATTTTCATGCCCACGTTTTTCTTTGAGGGTGAGTCTGGGCTGACTGCTGAGTGTGATTCGACGCCGATCATTCGCCGGCTCGAGGAGACGTATAGCGGCCGCTCAGTGTTGCCAACGGATCCAGCACTTGCGTTTATCGATTATCTCATCGAGGACTTCGCCGATGAGTGGTGCACGAAATACATGTTCCACTATCGCTGGCACTACGCGGCAGATGCAGACAACGCTGGAACACTTCTCCCTCTGGGAATGGATATCAGCATGCCAACCGAGGGTTTACAGGCGTTCAAGCAACATATTTCGGAGCGCCAGATTGGCCGGCTTTATGTAGTGGGCTCAAACGACATCACAGCACCCGTTATCGACGCCAGTTACCGTCGTTTTCTCGCGGCAATGGAGTCGCATTTATCGAATCAAAAATTCATGTTGGGCGGACGACCCGGCGCGGGTGACTTTGGCTTACACGGTCAGCTGACACAGCTCGTCGGCTTCGATCCCACTTCAAGAGCCATTGCTCACGAGGTGTCGCCGCGAACTGTCGCATGGGTCGATCAGATGTGTGACCAAAGCGGGCTTGAAGCAACGCGCCAAGATTGGGTTGACCTCGAGGAGCAGCCAGAGAGCTTAAAAGCGCTGTTGAACGAGATTGGTCGTGTCTATGCTCCAGCACAGTTGGCCAACGCAGCTGCCGTACAGGCGGGCGAGAAGACTTGGGAGTGCGAGATTGATGGCGCCCGCTGGACTCAGCAAACGTTTCCCTACCAAGCCAAATGTTTGCGGTGGACCAACGAGCAGTATCAGGCGCTCTCAGTAGCCGACCGTGCGTTGGTAGATAGCGTGCTCGAGGGCACGGGTATCGAGGCAATGCTGTTCGCACCTTGAGAGTGACTGCGTGTTCGAGACGTAATTGGAGTCACCACGGTTGTGGCGGTTCCTCATCAGTTTTAGAGAGGGAAATGACATGGGATTTGAATTAAACGATCGGGTCATGGCGCTAAACGTCCAGTTGCAGGCCTTTATGGATAAACATATTTATCCCCGAGAGCACGATTGGCACGAGTGGTGTTTGGATCAAGACAAGCTCTGGACTACGCCACCTTGGTACGACGAGTTACGAGCGCTGGCCAAGGAAGAGGGGCTGTGGAATTTGTTCCTTCCCCACGAGTATCAACCCTGGAGTCCGGGCTTAACTAATGTCGAAATTGCGCCATTGTTTGAAACCATGAGCAAGGTGTCTTGGGCGCAGTCGGTCTTCAATTGCAATGCGCCCGATCGTGGAAACATGGAAGTTTTGGCCAAATACGGTACCGAGGCGCAGCAGAAAGAGTGGCTCGAGCCACTGCTTGCCGGTGAGATTCGCAGTGCCTACGCCATGACTGAGCCGCAGGTTGCATCGAGTGATGCAACTAATATGGAACTCGAAATCAAGCGTGATGGCGACGAGTATGTCCTAAACGGGCGTAAATGGTGGACTACGGGTGCGGTGAATCCACGCTGCAAAGTTATGCTGGTAATGGGTAAGTCAAACCCAGAGAACCCTCGACATCGTCAGCACTCCACAATCCTCGTCCCGAGAAATACACCGGGGATAACACTGGTTCGCGAGCTTCGTGTCTTTGACTCGCTGCACTCACCGGCGGGTGAGGCTGAGCTGCTCTTTGAAGATGTAAGAGTGCCGGTGACCAACATGATCAAAGGCGAGGGCTGCGGCTTTGAGATTGCGCAGGGCCGCCTCGGTCCGGGCCGCTTCCAATACGCGATGGGTTTTGTCGGGATGGCACAGCGCTGTCTAGAGCTGATGTGCTCGCGAGTCGAGGACCGCGTTGCCTTTGGTGAGCCTCTGATCAAGAAGACGAGCGTGCAGCATGAGATTGCTCGTTGCCGTTGCGATATTGAGCAGGCGCGCTTGCTGACGTTGCACGCAGCACACGTCATGGACACGCAGGGCATGGAAGCCGCGCGGCCACTGATTAGTATGGTCAAAATTGTCGCGCCTCAAATGGCGCAACAGGTGGCTGATCGCGCTATGCAGGTCTTTGGCGGTATGGGCGTTTGTCAGGACACGATGATCCCTGAAGTCTTCATGTTGGCGAGATTCTGCCGTATTGCTGACGGGCCCGATGAAGTGCACATGTCACAGCTCGGCAAGATGACCGTGCGGGAGATCAAAGAGGCCTCAGCCGCCTGAGAAGGGATACCCCCCCGGGGTGGCGCTGGTAAAAGCTCAAGGACTTAACTTCGGTTTACCGGCGCTTCAACGCTGAAACAAAAGGGGCTGAGTGGTGCGCTGTCCCCCTTCTAATTAGGCCGCTGATCTTGCCACGGCGTCAATGATCACTTGAGACACCTCTTTGGGGCGGGTTTCTTGCAGAAAATGTCCCGCGCCTTTAATGGTTGTGTGCGACTGACCTTTGGCGCCGGGTACCCGTTCCAAAAAAATGGCATCACCGCCCTTGGTTACCGGATCGTCATCGGCAAACGCACAGACAAACGGTTTGTCGAAGTTGTCGAAAAACTCCCATGCCAGCCGCTGTTGCTCGAGCGAGGGCGATGTGGGCAACGATGGCACCTGACTGGGCATGGCGCGGGGTCCCATCGTGTACTCGGCGCTTGGGAAGGGCGCGTCGTACGCCTTTGCAACCGGTGAGGGCAGCGGTGCTCGCATACCAAGCTTGTGAAGTAGCGCTCTCGCGATTTTCACAAGTGTTGGTTGTTGCTCGGTCATCATCGATAGCATGAGACCAATCGGTAGATGCACGGTTTCCCAGCAGAACTTCTGCCACACCGCGAAGATGCGCGCGGGGTTGCTCGCCTTTCCACCCCACGACAGAGATCGCATTTCCTTGGTCATGCTGAACAACGTGGGTGTCGGTTCGTTCGCTCGATAGTCTTCAACTTCGTCGATCATCGCTTGCGGAACGTCAGGGTTGTAGGGAAGTCCCGTATTGGCAATAACCACGTTTTCGAAGCGATTCGCATGCGCGGCAACCAACCTGAGACCAATGAGCCCGCCCCAATCCTGGCCAAAAAAGGTCAGCCCCGAAAAATCATTTTGCTCTAACCACGCACCCATCCACTCCACTTGGCGCTCGTAGGTATAGTCATCCCGCGCGGCGGGCTTATCAGTCTTGCCGTAACCGACGAGATCTGGGCAGATAACGCGGAGACCCGCACCTGTTAAGTAGGGAATCATCTTTCGGTAGAGATAGCTCCAGACAGGCTGCCCGTGGATGCACAAGACAACGGGTCCGTCCCGAGGGCCTTCATCGATGTGATGGATTCTTAAATCCTGCCCATCGTGTGTCTTGATGGTCGTGTAATGGGGTTCGAACGGATAGTCCTTTAGACCCTCAAAGCAGCTGTCGGGTGTTCTTAGAATTTTCATGGCCGAGCTCTTCTGTGTGGTTAAATGATTCTATTGTCATATCTTATGACAGTAAAAAGTGTCTGGCTAATGTAGACAACTTAAAGGGTGAATGACCTCAGAATGTGTTCACCAGTTCACCAGTTCACCAGTTCACCAGTTCACCAGTTCACCAGTTCACCAGTTCACCAGTTCACCAGTTCACCAGCTCACTCCTTCGTTGAGTAAAGGCTGTATCACTGGGGCGCTCCTTGCGAGCAATAAATCCAGCATAGATTACTTTTACGGGTGGTTTTCTCAGGCAAGCTGGGCAGGGAAGCAGAAGGTTAGTAGAGCCGTTGTAGAGAGCTAGGGCTCCTCAGAGCCTTATACCTGATCGTTGAACCACAGACTCCATAACAGGATAGCTCTTGGACTCCTGTACGTTGGGAAGCTGGAGCAGCGAGCCGGCAAGAAGGTCCTTGTAATGCGTCATGTCCTTTACACGTGCTTTGACCAAGAAGTCGAATTCTCCGGAGACAAGGTGGCACTCCTCAACTTCGGGAATGAGTTCGATCGCGTCGGTAAAGGTTTTAAACGCGTCGCCTGCCGTTCGCTGCAAAGTCACTTGAACGAACACAACCAAACCAGCATCCAGTTTGGTGGGAGACAAGCGCGCGTAGTAGCCCGTAATCACACCCTGGCTCTCGAGCCGCTTTATACGATCGGTACAGGGTGATGCGGTGAGTCCAACGCGACGACCAATCTCAGCTACGCTCATCCTGCCGTCTTTTTGAAGCAACGACAGAATCTTTTTATCGGTTTTTGATAGGGCTTCCATCGCTAAGTCTCGAATAGTGGTTTATTCAAAAATAGCGCGAATAAAAAGTGGATTCCACTGCAATTTACTTAAATTTAATATAATTAAAGTTGTAATTAGCTCTTATCATCGCAATATCGCCTGCTGGTTTTAGAGGCCTCATCGAGTAAAAAGGTCAATCGTTATGCGTATCGGTGTTCCGAAGGAAATAAAAAACCACGAGTACCGTGTGGGCCTACCACCTGCAGGCGTTTTCGAGCTGGTCAGCCATGGTCATGAGGTCATGATTGAGGCTAGCGCGGGTGACGGTGCCGGTTTTTCAAATGAAGACTATGTCGCTGCTGGCGCGACTATTGTCGACGCGCCGGCGACAATATTTGCCGAGTGCGATTTGATCGTGAAGGTGAAAGAGCCACAGCCTGACGAGTGCCGTCAGCTGCGTCCGGGCCAATTGCTGTTCACCTACCTCCACTTGGCTGCCGATCGTCAGCAGACCGATTTGCTTATGGAGAGTGGGGCAACGTGTATTGCATACGAAACAGTTGAGGGTGCAAACGGTGGTCTGCCACTATTGGCGCCTATGTCAGAAATCGCAGGTCGTCTGGCCGCTCAGGCAGGTGGAGACTTCCTCAAGAAGTCGAGCGGTGGCCGCGGTGTGCTTCTGGGTGGTGTGCCCGGTGTTGCACCGGCCAAAGTGGTTGTCATCGGTGGCGGGGTTGTTGGCACAAATGCAGCGCGCGTTGCGCAGGGTATGGGCGCTCGCGTTGTGGTCTTAGACCGGTCACTCGATCGCCTCCGTTATCTAGACGACATTTTTATGGGACGTATTGAGACGGTCTGGTCGAGCGCGGCCGCATTGGAAGAGCAGGTCATGGATGCGGATCTGATCATTGGTGCTGTGCTAATTCCGGGCGCCGCTGCGCCTAAATTAGTGACGCGCGATTTGGTTTCCAAACTGCAAAAAGGCAGTGTCATGGTGGACGTTGCTATCGACCAGGGCGGTTGCTTCGAGACTTCTCGCGCCACGTCATACCAAGACCCCACTTATGAGGTTGATGGTGTTGTGCACTATTGTGTGGCCAATATGCCAGGTGGTGTCGCACGCACGGCGACGCTGGCGTTGACCAACGCAACACTTCCCTATGTCGTTCGATTGGCAAATCAGGGTCTCGATGCACTGCGAGGTGACGCGCGGTTCGCCCTCGGCTTGAACGTCCATGCGGGACAACTTACGCATGCCGGTGTCGGGGAAGCGTTCAGCTTGGATGCAATCTCGCCCGCGGAAGCCCTGACTTCTTAAGCGAATTCGCTATAGTTGGACCGCTCAAAAAATGCGGCCCTTATGAATACAGCGACACTCAAATCAGCCTCTGAACTGCCTTCCCATCTCGCGGGAGAGATGCGCTCGAATCACGCCGGTGAGACGGGCGCAGTTTGGATTTACAAGGGCGTTTTAGCGCTCTCGCGTGACGCTGAGATACGGGCCTTCGCAGGCCACCATCTCGAAACCGAGCAAAGCCACCTTGGCTTCTTCGAGGACTGGCTCACTTCACGGGAAAAGAGTCTCTTACTTCCGCTGTGGCGCCTCTCGGGGTTTGTGCTGGGCGCGGTTTCTGCAATCGGCGGTCGAAACTGGGTCTATGGCTCAATCGAGGCGGTTGAAACCTTTGTCGTCAAACACTACGAGTCGCAGTATGCGGCACTTGAGGCTTACGGCGACGCGACGCTCACAGCGGCGATCCATCGGTTTTGCAGTGATGAGGCTGACCATCGCGACGAGGCTGGGGGCGAAGCCAAGCGTCAATCGGTACTTTTGAAGGCATGGTGCTGGGTTGTCGGCTTTGGGTCAGAACAAGCAGTCAAAATTGCTCGACGAATCTGAGACTCAGAGACCTTACTTATTCGTTGCCTGAACGCTTTCACCGGACAGCCGGTCTGGTTTCGTTTTATCATCTAGCCCATAAAAAAGGCTGTTAGGCACACACCTCTGGCAATAGCGCCGGTAGAAATGCTGCCAACAGCCACAAGCAGAATAAAAGGATAGGTCATGAGTGCTGATCTGGTCAGGGCACGCATTGATGAGGGGCCGGTGGTGCCACTGATGTGGCTAGTTGTTTTCCTCGGCTTTCTATTGAATCTCGCTGACGGTATCGATGTTGTCGCCATGTCAGTTACAGCGCCCAGCGTGGCTGCCGCCTGGGGTCTCGAGCGCGCGGCTTTGGGGCCACTTTTCAGTGCGGCGCTATTTGGTATGGCCATAGGTGCGGCGGGTCTGGCGCCACTGTCCGATCGGCTTGGCCGGCGGCTGCTATTAGTTGCGGCTATGCTACTCGTGGGCCTGAGTATGCTCGCTGTTAGCTGGATTGAGAGCATGGCTTCCGTCACGGTATTTTCCATTCTTCGCTTTGTGTCGGGGCTCGGTATCGGTGTCATTTTTGGTAGTGCACCGGCTTTGGCTTCAGAATTTATGCCAAGTCGTTATCGTAGCCTCGCTGTATCGCTTGTGGTTATGGGCTATCCGGTAGGTGCTGTGCTCGCTGGACCTATTGCGAACGGGTTGATCCCCGATTACGGGTGGACGGCGGTCTTCATGGCAGGGGGTGTTTTGACGCTCTGCATCGCCGTTGTTACCTGGGCTTTGCTACCTGAATCCCCTGAGTTCTTGGCAAGCCGAGCAGGCAATCGGCCTGATCGGGAGGTTGTGGTGAACAGCCTTTTAGCGCGACTCGATCGAGACCCGATATCCGCAGTCGAGACGAATATCAGTCGACCAAGTGCAACGCCCGTCGCCCAAATCCTTACCGCTGAGCGACGCATCAGAACGCTTGCGCTTTGGGTTATTTATTTCATGGGTTTCCTCACCATGTACTTCATGTTGTCCTGGATACCGACACTCTTTGTTGATTCTGGGTACACAAGGGCACAAGGGATCGAGGCGCTTACCGGCTTCAACCTAGGTGCCGTTCCCGGTATTTTGGTGCTGGCTTTTCTCACAACTCGGTTGTCTCTGGTGCCGCTTCTTTCACTGTTCTTTGTCTCTGCGAGCGCTGTATTGGCCTACGTGGGTCTTGCGGAGCCATCGGGGCTCGACAGCTTGATGGTCTTGATGTTTGTCGGCGGCGTGTTCTTGCACGGGGGCTTTACCTGTCTCTATGCACTTGCGACGAAAACTTACCCAAGTGATATTCGTGCTGCTGGCGTGGGCTGGGCTGCTGGGCTTGGCCGCACAGGCGCGATTGTGTCGCCACTCCTGGCTGCAATGTTAATTTCTATGGGGTGGGGCATGTATTCGCTGTTCTTGGTTTTTGCATTGCCACTGCTCGCGGGTGGCCTCTTATTGTGGGTATTCGCTAATGACAGCTAAGTCCATCGAGTGGTTTCCGAGTCTTGAGCAGCGACCCCAAGCGATCGCCTTGGTCGACGGTGATCGCGAACTCTCCTACGAGGACCTCAATCACTCGGTGAATCGGGTGATCGCAGGACTGTTAGACGGTGAGGCTTCGTTGAACGAAGAAAGGGTGGCGTTCCTCTACCCTGCGAGCTTTGAGTACGCCTCGCTCATTATCGCAATTGTGGCAGCGGGGGGTATTGCCGTTCCGTTGAGTGTTCATGCCAGTGCAGATGAGCTGTCGCATTGTCTATCCGTTGCTGGTGTAAAACGCTTGTTCCTACCCGAATCGCTCCGCTCAGGCGGCCTCGACAGAGTATGCGAGCAGCTCTCGGTGACTCAGCTCTCAGTAGCGGACTTACCCGGTGCGGCAAGTCCCGCGAGCTTGCCAATTACCCCAGAGCAGGGCGCTTTAATTGTTTTTACTAGCGGCACCACGGGTAAACCTAAAGCAGTGGTTCATACCGTTGAGAGTGTGTCAGCGATGGTGACTTCGCTAATAGAAGCTTGGGGCTGGGTTGATACCGATGTGATACCGCTCTTTCTGCCGCTCCACCATGTCCACGGCATCGTCAATATTCTTCTCTGTGCGCTTTGGCGTGGGGCAACGGTTGATCTCTTCGCCCGGTTTGAGGCGGAGCGAGTTTGCGAGAAGGTCGTCACTGGTAGTTACTCTGTATTCATGGCTGTACCCACCATCTACGTAAAACTTATTGCCTATCTGAAAACGCTCGACGCTGCGGAGCAAAATCAGATTACGCAAGGATTTGCTGCTATGCGGCTGAATGTTTCAGGGTCGGCTGCTTGCCCTGTACCGCTGTTTGAGGAGTGGGAAACACTGACCTCTCAGCGGTTTTTGGAACGCTACGGCATGACCGAGCTGGGTATGGCGCTATCGAACCCCTATGAAGGAGAGCGTCGCCCCGGGCATGTTGGTCAGCCACTTCCGGGGGTTGTCATAAAACGTGTCGACGAGAACGGCGACGAAGTGACTGACGCATCAACTCCCGGTGAGTTGGCAGTGAAAAGCCCGACGGCCTTTAGAGAGTATTGGGGCAACCCTGAATCGACTGTTAAGGCGTTTGCCGACGGCTGGTTTTTAACGGGCGATATTGCCGTGATAGAAGATGGCGCGTATCGCATACTCGGTCGAGCCTCGATCGATATCATTAAGTCGGGGGGCTACAAACTTTCCGCCCTCGAAATCGAGGCCACCTTACTTGAGCACCCGGATGTGAGCGAGGTTGCCGTTATTGGGATACCCGATGATGAGTGGGGGGAATTGGTCGCTTGTGCGCTTGTTGTCAGTCAGCCGCTTTCAGAGGATGCACTTACCGCATGGGCGCGCGAACGAATGAGCGGGTACAAAGTGCCTCGCAGATGGCACTTTACTGAGGCGTTACCGCGAAATGCGCTGGGGAAGGTGACCAAGCCTTCGCTGAAATCCTGGTTCTAACGAGCGAGATGTGGAGAGCAGGCGCATGTTAGTTGATCGAAGGGTTAAGTAAGCAACGGATGCAGCGCAAAATTATCCACATCGATGCTGATTGCTTCTACGCCGCCATCGAAATGCGCGACGACCCCAAACTACGCGGTATTCCGATGGCTGTCGGTGGCAGTGCGGAGCGTCGAGGGGTTCTCACTACTGCAAATTATGATGCGCGTAAATTTGGTGTGCGCTCTGCGATGTCGACAGCGCATGCGATGCGGCTCTGCCCGCATTTGACGGTGGTGCCACCTCAGTTCATGAAGTATCGCGAGGCCTCCAAGGCAATGCGTGCCATCTTTGAGGAATACACGGAAATCATTGAGCCGCTGTCGTTGGATGAAGCCTACTTGGATGTGACCGAATCGAGCGGCGAGAGCTTAACAGCGACAAAGATCGCTAAAGAAATTCGGGCTAAGGTCGAGAAAGAGCTCGATATTACGGTCTCTGCGGGTGTCTCAGTCAATAAATTCATCGCCAAGGTTGCCTCCGATTGGAAAAAGCCCGACGGTCTCACCGTCGTGACCCCTGAACAGGTTGACGCTTTCGTGGGAGCTTTGCCGGTAAAGAAAATACCGGGTGTGGGTGCTGTAACAGCCGAGAAAATGCATCGCTACGGCTTAAAAACCTGTGCTGATGTCAGAGCCTGGGATCTTCATGATCTCATCCGCCGGTTCGGCAAGTTTGGTGTCGTGCTGCACGAGCGCTCCCGTGGTAAGGACGAAAGACCCGTGCAACCTAGCCGGATTCGGAAGTCGATCAGTGTGGAAACAACCTTCGGTGAGGATCTCTCAGGGCCCAGTGTTTGGGAGCCCTATGTCGATAAGCTTTATGAGCAATTGTTGGGCCGCATTGACGCAGCAAATGCTACGGAAAGCATCCACAAGGCTTTCGTTAAATTAAAATTCTCGGACTTCAGCAGTACGACTGTGGAGCGGGTTGGCACTGCCGCCGTTGATTCCGATTACCGCCAATTACTCATTGAGGGCTGGCAACGTCGCGAGATGCCAGTGAGATTGATCGGCATTGGCGTGCGATTGCAGGACGGTTGGGAGCATGCATCCGGTAGGCTTCCATTTGAGCAGGACGAGGCTAGTGAGCAGTTTGATAGCGCTGACAGTGATCACGCTGTTGATGACGAGACGCAAAGTCACGAAGATGAGACACGCTTGGGTTAATGAAGGGGGCCAAGTATTCTTATGCCTCTCGCGGCTAATACGAGCCTGAGCAAAAATACGAACAAGGAAAGGTAAGATGTCCCGAATGATCTCCCAGCTCGACTCGGTGGTAATCGGTGTCAATGATCTCGATGCGGCCGCGGTAGATTACGCCGCACTGGTGGGTAAGGCAGGTGAGCAAGGTGCGTTCCGAGGAGCGGAATCCGTCAGTTTTCAGTTGGCTAATACCTGTCTTCGATTAGTGGGAACAACTGAGCGGCAGGGTATGAAACAGCTCGTCTTTGGTAGTCCTGACCTCGAATCTGCGCGGCGAAGACTTCCAAATGTGGGTGTTGGTGTTCTTGAGGGTGACTCGGACGATAACTTCCTTGCACTGAACCCAGAAACCACCCGCAGTGTGAATCTCGCGGTGGCAGCTGAGCGTGAGAGCGTCTCCGAGGATCTCGCGAGCGAGGGGGCTCTAGCGGGGCTTGACCACGCTGTGGTGGCAAGTGGCGACGGTGATTTCACCTCAGCACTCCTCAGCGGTCGCTTGCAGCTCGATATGCGCTTGGACCTCACGAACCAAGATTGGGACTCACGACTGATGTTCTTTCGGTGTGGAGACCTGATTGTCGAGGTGTACCAGTCGCTGTCTAAACCGCTGCCGCCCGAGCGCGATCGCTTCTTTGGCCTTAGCTGGCGCACGAACAATATTGAAGCCACTAATAGCGAACTCCGAGAGAAGGGTTTTGACGTGTCGGATATCCGAACCGGCCGACGCCCCGGCACCCGTGTCTGCACGGTTCGCGATAAGACGCATGGTGTTCCGACGCTGATACTGGGGCGCGATAACTAAGCCTTAGCGAAAAGAACCACCGAGCATCCAGAAGTAGTTCGAGCATCCAGCAGGTAGTGCGAGCATCCAGCAGGTAGGTAGAGAAGAGCAGTAGAGGGCGCCTGCACCTGCTTACGGACGCACTCTCAACCTAGGTTAATCCGCTGCTTTACTCAGCAAACGACTTTGCAAGCGCTGCCATCGCCGCATCGACATGCGCATGATAGTTAGTGTCGACAGCTGCGGGTGCGTTGCTGTGCACGGATATCACGACATCGTTTGCTGGATCGATGTAGATATATTGCCCAAAGATACCCGCAGCCATGAAGGCGCCATCGCCTTGTAGCCACCACTTGTAGCCGTATCCTTCAAACCCTTTGGATGATGCCGTCGCATCATTCATCCAGTTTTCAGGGAGTATCGATTCACCAGAAGCGTCTACACCACCGTTCTTTACGAAGATGCCTAAGCGCGCGTAGTCACGGATCGATGCGCTGATACAGCAGCCACCGGTCTCACCGGCAAAGGGTGCCGATTGAAGCCAGTTTGCTGCGTGCTCCATACCGAAGCCTTGCCAAATTTTTGCGTTCATATAGTCAGCAGCAGAGTTGCCGATAGCGGCGCGCAGTACCTCACCCAGCAAATTACTCTCTGCCGTGTTGTAGTTAAAAACGGTGCCAGGCTTGTGCTTTTGCGGCAGTTTGCTCAGGTAATCAGTGAGCGCCACACCTTGGAGCGTACCAGCGACTGAAACATCGGATTCAGGGTCGGTGTAATCCTCGTTCCAAGCGATTCCTGAAGACATTTGCAGAATATTTTTCAGCGTCACTTGCCCGTAGTCGGAGCCTTTCAGTCGGGGGAGGTAGTCCTCAACCTTGTCGTCCACGCTGCCAATAAAGCCGTCCTTGATGGCAGCGCCAATAAGCGTTGATGTAAACGACTTGGTAACTGAAAAAGAGATCCAGACTGACTCGGGACCATGATCTGCTGCGTAGTGCTCAAGCTTAATGGTATTGCCGTCAACGACCGCCATGCCCATCAATGGCTCACGGCTGAGTAGGTCAGCAACGGTGAACGTCTCGCCATCGACCGTGTAGGTGACTGAAGAGAGGCTGTCATCGATCTTGGTCTCTAGCGCATAAGGCGAGGCAGAGGGGTAGAGCGGTCTTGTTGGCATCCACGCATTGGTGTGGGCAAAAGCAACCCGTCTGTCGGCGTTTGGATAGAGCAGGACATTGGCGTCGAGATCGCCTGATTTGAGCCGATCCACAAACGCTTCTATCTGTGCCTTCGTCCCTGCCTGTGCGGAAAATGAAAGAGCACTTGTGGTCAGTACCGTCATTAGCGCTGCTATGAGTAATCGCATGGTTTTACCTTATTGTTATGACTCTCGTCGTTCGTTGTCTGTTCGTCTAAGCGGGTGGGTTTCTGATCACACCGCTCTCATACTTCCCTTATCTCTAATCGTTGTCATCAGCACCGCTGTGCCGCTCGAACCACGCCAAAATGTTGCTGACCTTGGCAATGAGGTTTGAGGGACGCGCGTAAATGCTATGACTTGCGCCGGGGATTCTCACCATTAGCGTGTCGACACCACGATGTTTAAGCGCCTGATAATACTGCTCTGTCTCGCTCATGGGCGTTCGATAGTCTGCTTCACCCGTAAGTAACATCGTAGGTGTTGAAACATTCCCCACTAACGACAGAGGTGAGCGTTTCCAGTAGCCCTCGTAGTCTTCCCATGGCGGTGCATCAAACCACGTAGTCGCAAAGTAGTAGTTTAGGTCTGCCGTTAGAACGAAACTCGCCCAGTTGATCACTGGCTTGGCGACCACGGCTGCGCGAAATCGGTCGGTTTTTCCAACGATCCAGGCGGTCAGTACACCGCCGCCAGAGCCGCCTGTGACGTAAAGCTGATCCGAATCGACGTATCCTTGTTCAATCAGTGCATCGACCCCTGACATGAGGTCATCGTAGTCATAGCCGGGGTAGGCGAGGTCGATGGTGTTCGCAAATTCTTCGCCATAACTCGTGCTGCCGCGCGGGTTTGTGTAAAACACAACATAGCCTGCCGCCGCATAAAGCTGCGCCTCTGTCGAGTAGTTAGGTCCATAAGCGGAATGCGGGCCACCATGGATCTCGAGGATCATTGGGTAGCTTTTTTCAGGATCGAAACCGGGTGGTTTCATAATCCAGCCTTCGATTTCAAGACTGTCGTGCGACGAGGCCCATGTCATACGCTCGACGCGGGCCATCTCTCGTTGACCCATGAGGTCGCTGTTGAGATCCGTGAGCACTCGAGGGTCTTTGCCCGGCTGCAACAAGGCAAGATCCGCTGGGCGGTCGTCACGGCCCAAAGTAAAGGAGAGCCTGTTCTTGCCACCGACAGAGAACGCCCCGCTGGTGTAAGGACGACCGAGCGCAGTGCCACCAAGCACAACATTGGATTGCTCAAGTTTTCCTTTTAAATCCACTTCAGCGACTCGGTTCATACCAAGGTCGTTGTAGCTGATCCACAGGCTCTTACTATCAGACGCCCACTGAACATCAGATACCGAACGATCGAGGTCGGCGGTCAGCGAGCGACTCTCGCCAGTCCGTAAGTCTCTAACTCTGAGGTCTGCGCGGTTGTAGCCCTGACGGGTATCAGCAGCGGATGTGTAGGCCAAGTAGCGGCCGTTGGGCGAGACTGCTGGATTGCTTTCAGGGCCTGCGTGATCGGTCATTTGCGTGATTTCGCCATTTGCGAGGGAGGCCGCAAAGAGATCGTTTTGGCGAGGCTGGTACTCGACATTCTCTCGACGATTGCTGGAGAAAATAATCGACTGACTGTCTGGCATCCACGAGACCGATCCGCTGATGGGGTAATCCCCAAACGTCATTTGCCGAGGCGTCCCGCCGTCAGCCGGTACAACAAAGACCTGATTATTACCTGTGGGTAAATAGCCGCCGCCATCACGCCGGAAGGTCATGCGATCGACAACGGTCGCAGGTTCTGCCCATTCAGCGCCCTTTGGCTTTGCGGGCATCTCTGCCAATGTCGGTGGTTTTGCGGGTACGAAGCGTGTAAAGGCAATATGCGTCCCGTCAGGTGACCAGACGATGCTCCGAGGTGATTGGGGCAGGGTGGTGACTTTTGCCGTCTCACCGCCGTCTAACCACTGAACAAATAACTGTGTTTTACCGTCGCGGTTAGACAAATAAGCCAGCCGATCACCGGAGGGTGACCATTGGGGCGAACTAAAATTGCCTGACCCACTGACCAGCGGTCGGTGATTGTTCCCATTGGTATCGACCACCCAGATTGTCCGGCGCGCACGGTCCGTCATGATGTCCATCGACGTTCGCACGTAGGCGACGCGCGATCCATCGGGAGACACCTGAGGATCGCTGGCGTACTCCATTTCAAAAACATCTTCCGCCGAAAAGATAGGAAGTTCCGAGGCAAGCGAAGTCTGCCCGGCCAAGCCAAAAACAGCGAGGATAGCGAGGATAGAGCGTAGCGCGCTTAAACGTAGATAAGATCGAGTAAGGGGTTTTAATGTCAGTGTCATACCAGCCTGCGTTTATCGGTGTTGTTTGAGAAGAGTATTACCGAAGGTGGGTCGGGCGAAAAGGGGACTCGAAAATAAGGAGAGTCCGTAATAACCTGAGAACACCTATCTGCAGGCAAGTCGGTATGCGGAACAGATTACTTTGCTTACTTACCACCATCGCACTAGCTGGGTGCGCCACGCCTGAAGAGCGTGAGGTAGCCGCCCTAGAAGAAGAACTGGGTTTGGATGTGGCGCCCTATTTTCCGAAGTGCTTGAGCGAAGAAGTATCACCTCGAGCAGCAGTTAGGGCCGGTGATTACAACATTGCGCATACCGTGAATAACCCTCAGGGCGATGTTGCCATCGATAAATGTGCGCGATGGGAAACCGATGAGCCGACTGGGTCTAAGAAAAAAACGCCTCAAAAGCTCGACTTCCGATATCCAGATAAGAACAAATCAGAGGTTGCGGAGAATAGAGAGCCGGAAGCGCTCTAAACCCTGATTTCAGACGCTACTGGTCTTTAGCACTGACCCAGATCGGTGAGCTCCACGCCATTTCGGTGACCGTTGCAGGAACATCTACAGGGGGAGTAAGCCCGAGTCGCAGGCTGTCATAGGTTGTCCAGCGGCAGGTGGGTATTTGAACGACGCGCGCGTAGTAGAACGCGTTGTGCGACGGATCGTAATCAGGATCAACCCAGTCAGCTCGAAGCTCAGGCGACCCCGCCATTTCTGACCAAGCGCAATTGCTCAGGTTAACGGGCGCCTGTGTCGCAACACATTCACCGTCCGCGTCCAATCCGCCGCAAGCGATATCGAAGACCTTCTCCTGAGCTTCACCATTTTCAAGCCAGCCTTTGATAATTTGGATTTTTGCTAAGGGCGCGTTATCTGGATCTTGCGTTGCCCAAACAAACAATCGAGGTGCAGTTGTATTTTCGTCGCCCGCAGACCCCGCCCCCGCATAGAGAGTACCGCCCATGGGGACGCCTGTTGCATAAGCAGCTTCGATATTTCCTGTCTCAACAAGGTCCTCGGCGAGATCGACGCCCCCAAAAAAGCGGAGCGACATGCGAGTGCCACTGGTGGCGTAAACCTCGCGCCGGCTCATGGCGTCGAATATTGCATCGCGTGTGTTTTCAGGGGCCCAGACTGCGGCGAGACCGCCTGGGTTAGTGATCTTGGGCTGCCTTAAGCCGTCTTGAAGCCGGATTTTTGCCGGGGACCCCATCCACGCGTTTGCACCCCGGTAGTCCCATTCCTCAGCATCACCGGGGTTGGAGTTGTGCGTATCGGTGGAGGCCATCAGACCAAATTTCATCGGGTTGAAACCAAGCTCTTCCTCAAGCATGAGGCCCTTCTTCAGACCATCGCGCACCATTGAGGTGGGGTGAATACACAGCGTGGTTTGGCCTTCCTCGCAGACAGGAAAGAACTGCTCGAAGCCACACTCCTCATCGGTGGCACCATAGCCAATTACACACTCGGAGTTACCCTTTATTTGGAACATCTCAACGAGGGGCTCAAATTTTTCGCGCAGACGCCAGTCGTCACGGGTGTAGGGAATGCCGTCGATCGTCTCGCTCGCAAAGGCTAAGCCCCAGCTCTTGTTGGGGTTGTGGGGGATCGTCAGAAACTCGCACCCGTCGCCACAATTCGCATCTAGCTGTTTCCACAAATCGATTTCAGAGTCTGCGTCGTAGGCAGAAACTGCGTAGTCAGGTGTCACGCTACCGCGGAAAATGACGTTTCGGTGGTGCTTGCCTCGATCGACCATAGCCGGGGAGTACTCATAAGCTGCGAAGGTGGTGAAGACCCCGGGTTCGTTGTGTCTCTCCGCGGCGTCTTTGATCGACTGCCAAGTGTCAAAGTGGTACTGCCTTTCAACGGCTTTTTTATTGTCAAAGTAACTCAAGTCCTCCACCAGCGGCCGTCGCTCAACATTTGCTCTGAGTTCCAAAAACGACAGCACTGTGGGGTTGTTAACTAGTTCGCAGTCCTCGGCGATTTCAGGTGTCGCGGGATCAAAACAAGCCATGACGCGACCAAAGCCCTCGGCGTGGTCTGTAACTGCGGCAAAGTCCAACGGCCGAGTGATTTCAATGACTTCTCCGCTTGCCAGTGTTGCCGACTCGCCTTTGGCGAAGCGGTAGGTGTCGTCAAGATCGCGCCGATTACCGAATAGATAGGCGTCGGCAGACAAACTCGAGTGGATATGTAAGTCGCCAAAGAAGACGTTGTTTAATGGGTTCGCGGGTGCAACTTCACGTGGGCGCTGAGCCGGTTTAAAGAATGCATTCTCGTTCTGTTTGGCTACCTCAGCTCGAATCGCCGCGCGCTCCTCATCGGTCGTAGGGATGAATTTAAGGTTTGTCGCTAAGTAGTCATAGGCAAACCAGCCAAACAAAACCAGTAATGGGGTGGTGAACAGCAGACCCTTCTTAACTGTCGACATTTCTCTACATTCCTTGTGTTTTTGTTCTTTTGGATTCGAGTTCAGGTTGTTCACTATCAAGTAACGTTGACGAATAGGAAAGCTGCGACCTGCAAACCACATCTATAAAGGCCCACGTAAAGGCCTAAATTTTGCGCACGTCGCGTTATCCAGAGTGCTTCCGTCAGACACTTTTAGTGTACTCACACACCCACCGCTGACAAGCGACGCTGTCGCATTTGCCTATTGGCGTGCTAGCTTGCCGACGAGTGCAAGACAACCTAACGACACGCGTGAATAGCGCAGCTGCGTTGATGTGTTAAGAAATTGAGGTGAATGAGGTGGCAGGCGAAACTAATTTAAAGAGGTTGTTGGCTAGCATGGCACCACAGCTAGATGATACGGAGTGGGTGTTTGCCGAGGTGGGAGAAGAGGATGCGATCCCCCTAACGCCACTTGCCATCGCAACCTTTCGTGAAGCAGAGGGGCTGACGTTGGTATTACCTCAATCTGCAGTAGATCGCCTCGAAAATGTGAGTGCACCAATGAGCAGAATCACCCTTGAAGTGCACTCGAGTCTAGAGGCAGTTGGACTGACTGCAGCCGTTGCGGGTGCGCTAGCGGAGGAGGGTATTAGTGCAAACGTGATTGCTGCCTACTACCACGATCATATTTTTGTACCCAAGGCCTCTGCGGATCGTGCGTTGGCTGTCTTGCAGGCATTGTCGACCTCGACTGATTGAATCACTGACCGAACCACATCGCACGCAGGGTTGCTCCGCATCTAGCTCCAGCGCTAACAATTAAGGACGCCGCGCACAGACGGATATCCCTTTTTTGGTGTCTTGTAACGCTCTGGTCTGGCAACGGCTCTCTATGCCTTCCCAAATCCGCTCATTGCTTTCTGTCCTTCAACCGCGCTCACTGGTCTCCCATCTGGTCTGGCGCATTAAGGGGTTTAACGCGCCATACCAATGCCCCGTTTCAAAACCCAAAGCCGCACCTAATGAGGGCATTTATCAAAATAAGATCACCCCTTTAGTGCGTTTTGGCTAGTCAAAGCCGGGGTGCGAGGCTGATTTCGCCTCATGGCTGGTTATCTAAAATTCCTAACAGACTGTTTTTACTGTTTTTTTATCTTTTGGTGCACGCTTGGCTTGTCACATTTGTGCACAGCTATATACTGCGGTGTGCGACGCTACGCAGGCGCGAGCGTGCGCCTTCAAACCAAAAGAGCCGCGGAAGCTCTGATAGAGCAAACGCGGTCGAACAACAAAGGACGCTAAGATGATTAAGTCATTGTCTAGAAAGCCGAGCTTTGCGTTAGCTGCAATGGCGGTTGCCGTTGCTACTGCTGCTCCGAGCGCTTTTTCCCAGGAGGAAATCGAGGAGGTTGTTGTTACCGGATCTCGTATTCCAGTTAACACCAACACCATTTCTTCGGTTCCTGTTCAGTCAGTCACCGAGGAGGACATCCGCAACTCTGGTGAAATCAACATTGCCGATATCGTTTCTGATATCCCCGCACTGGTTTCGTCACTGACTGCAGAGAACTCCACAACAGGTGCGAACAGCTTGAACCTGCGTGGTTTGGGCGGTGATCGCTCGCTCACACTGGTCAACGGCCGCCGCCACGTTGCCGGCTTCCGTGGTAGCCAGGCGGTAGACGTGGGTACGATTCCTCGCGCGCTTGTTAAGAGCGTTGAAGTAACAACGGGTGGTGCATCCGCGATTTACGGAGCTGACGCTGTAACCGGTGTTGTTAACTTCATCCTCAAAGACGACTTTGAAGGCTTCCAGGTTGATCTGTCGGGCGGTGTACCCGAGCGCGGCGGTGCCCAGACAACGACTTTAGACCTCGTTTGGGGTTCTAACTTTGCCAACGGCCGTGGTAACGCGGTTGTGACTTTCTCATCTGAGATGGATGAAGGTCTTCGTTTCCGTGATCGAAGCTGGTCACGCGACAACGGTATTGCAGAAACACTGGTAAACCCAGATCCAAACGGTCCACCTCGTGCGGTTGTTGAAGATCCTCGCTTTTGGCTGACTTCGCAGGAAGGCTCTATTGCTCCTGGTTTCGGTGGTCGAGGCGCAACTTACGTCGATATCAACGGTAACGGTATCCCCGACTGTCAGGAATCAGAAGGTGGTCGCGTTGGCTACCTCGCAGGATGCTGGCTGGTAGGTGATGACGGTACGGTTCGCGTTAACCAAGACGGCGTCGTAGTTGACGGCCTATGGGGCTCAGGCGGTGACGGTGGTCGCGTTAACTTTAACCGTGACACGCTGTTCCCACAGACAGATCGTCAGGTGGTTAACTTCAATGTTAACTACGAGTTTGCTGACAATCTTCGCGGTTTCTTAGAAACGAAATATGTTCGCGGCGAGACAACTGTCTTCAACGAGCAGGATACGTTCTACGATACGCTTGAAATCCGCGCTGATAACGCTTTCATTCCAGATGCGCTTCAGCCTGTTGTTGCACAGACTGGCTACCTCTTGTTGACGCAGGATCCACTGGATTTGAGCGACAACAACAACCAGAAGTACACGCGTGAGACGACTCGCGTTGTTGCGGGACTCGAGTGGGAACCTGCTGACGGACACAGCGTTGAAGTCTCTTTCAACCGAGGCATGTTCCAACAGACCGATAAAACGAACGCGATCTATCTGGATCGTTTCTATTCAGCAATTGATTCGGTTCGTGATGCGAGCGGTAACGTGGTTTGTCGTTCAACCCTCGACCCATCAACTGACTACCCCCTCGATTACTTCGCGGGTTCAAACGGCTTCGCTGATGGTGATTACTACAGCGATCGTTACTACTCGTTCACACCGGGTGACGGTCAGTGTCAGCCACTGAACCCATTCGGCACGTACTCTGCGAGCGAAGCGGCTCAGAACTTTGTAACGGCAGATCTCGAAAGCACACTCAAAATTCAGCAGTGGGTTTTCAATGTGACAGCTGTAGGTCAGTTTGAAGTGCTTCAGTCAGTGCTCGATGGTCCTGTTGGCTACGCTGCAGGTGTTGAGCGTCGTGAGGAGTCAAGCGACAACCGTCTCGATCCACTCACATTGGGTGTGATTCCAGAAGGAAGCCCCTACGAAGCGGGTCAGTCGGTCAACTCAATTTCACCTTGGCTGTATTCGTTCATCTCGTTTGATAACACACAGCAGTACGACACTAAGGGTGAGTACGACGTGACCGATGTCTTTGCCGAGATTCGATTGCCGATCTTCCTCGATCGTGACTTCACACGTGAGCTGACGCTCGATGCAGCGATTCGCCAAGCGGATTACTCAACGTCGGGTAAAGCCAACACATGGAAAGTGGGTGCGACATGGGCGCCTATCGATGACGTCCGTTTCCGCGGTACGGTATCTGAGGCGGTTCGTGCGCCAAACATCTCTGAGTTGTTTGACCCACGTTTGCCCATCACTGTAGCGGCGAGTTCAGACCCTTGTGCGTCTACCAACATCAACAACGGTACTGATGCTCGAGAAGGCAACTGTGTTGCTGCGCTAACAGCGATTGGTGTCTCTCAGGATGCGATCTTCACTGACGGCGTCTATGATTGGACTAACCCTCTTACTGCACGCTTCAACGGTGTATCAGGCGGTAACCCTGCGCTCGATGTAGAGACAGCTGACACCACTACTTACGGTGTCGTAATCGCACCGAGTTTCGCTCCCGGTTTGGTACTCTCAGTCGACTACTGGGACGTCAAAATTGAGCAAGCAATTGCGGCCGTTAGCTCGGACGACATCCTTAAAGGTTGTTATGACTCAAGCAACTACCCCAACCTCGACTTCTGTAACGCGTTTACACGTCGTGGTGACGGTGGCTTGAACTTCCTTGAGACCGGTACGATTAACTTCGCGAAGCTCGAGGCCGAAGGTGTTGACGTGTCTGCTTCTTACGACTGGGCTATGGGCGAGAATGATTTCCGCGTAAGCCTTGTTGGTTCGCGTCAGAAGCGTCTCGATCGTTTCTTCAACCCACTCGACACATCTGACGTCGATCCAGAGCTTCAAGAGCTCCGTCGTCCACGTGTCACGGGTTCGTTGAGCCTGTCTTGGGATCGTGGTCCTTGGAGCCTTGGTATCCAGAACGTTTACCAGGGCAAGCAGGCAGTTGATGAGATCGAAGAAGTATTGGGTCTTGGAGACAACCAGGCGGTTTACGGCGATGATGGCTTCTTTGATTCGATCGTGATCACAGACATTAACGGTAGCTACCAGTACAGCGATGAGCTGACTATCTACGGTGCTGTTAACAACGTGACTGACGAAGAGCCATGGTCAACTGAGACAGCATGGCCAGTAGGTCCACGTGGTCGTACATTTGTATTGGGTGTTTCTTACTCAATGTAAGCAAGCAGCCATCCGAAGAGCCCGCGCTTAACACCGCGGGCTTTTTTTTGTCTGACGCATAGAGGTTTACCTTTCTCTGACTTGTCGGCCGACGAGCGCGATGCGGCTTTGTGGCAAATGATTTAGATGAACGATAGGTGACAAAACGCTGATTATTTATCTGACTTAACAGGGATAGAGTATTGCTTCGCTGCGACCTCATGAGCATGATGAGACGCGTCGCTGAGTTGGTTACCCGTGTGCTTGAGCTGTCCGAGCGACGCCAGCGTCATGCTTTGTTTGTGAGAGAAAATAATAATGAGTGGTATGCCAGAGCACGACGAGTTTTCGACCCATGCGGTGCCGACTGATGCGCGTGTAGCGACCTTCAGAGTGGCCGCTGTGTCATCGATGGTGTCTTTTTCCCTACCTACGTTTATCGCAGGTATTGAAGTCGCCTACGGCGTTGGGGAGGCCATGGCACTCTCAGCGATCCTGGGTGGCTCGTTCATCATTTTCGTCGTCGGCTGGTTGATGGGCTCGATTGGAGCCCGAACAGGTTTTAACTCTTACTTGCTAGTTCGACTGGCGTTTGGCGACACTGGCGCACGAATCGTCAATCTCGCCTTCTCGATATCGTTACTCGGATGGTTTGGAATAAATTTGAACCTGTTTGGTCGTGCCATCGCAGGACTAAGCAGTGATGTTCTGGGTGTTGTTCCGCCCGAGCTCGCGGTCACGATCGGCGCGAGTATTTTGATCACAGTGACGACCATTATTGGATTTCGGGCCATTAATTTTGTGTCGACGTTGATGATTCCCGTTCTGATGCTTGTGGCGCTTGTATTCCTAGCGGCCGTGCTTGGTCAGGATGGCGGGCAATCGATTGTCTCAGAACCCGAGATGAGCCTTGGGGATGGCATTTCCTCGATTGTCGGCTCGATTGTTATTGGCTGCATCATCATGCCCGATATCACGCGTTTCTTGCGGTCGTCGACCGGTGCGCTGGTGACAAGTGGCGCGAGTTATATGGTGTTTCAGCCCTTCGTAATGTGGGTGGGGGCAAGTGCCGCCTTCGCTTTGGCGACAGATGACATTACAACGATCATGCTCACGCTGGGTTTAGGGCTTGGTGCGTTTGCCATCATCATTGCGGGCTCATGGGTGCTCAACGCATTGAACCTTTACAGCGCCGTGCTTGGTGTAACGGCATCGTTCCCACGGGTCAACGCTAGGAACACAACCATTTTACTGGGCGCGCTGGGTGTTACCGCAGGCTTAATGAATATTCTCGACTCCTTTGTTGAGTTTCTTTTCTATCTTTCGATTGTGTTCATTCCGGTGGCCGGTGTGGTCATCGTCGATCATTTTGCAGTGCGCGAGCGCCATTATTCGGTCGATGAAGTGGCAGATAACCAGCCGCTTAATTTACCCGGTTTACTCGCATGGTTTGCTGGTGCCGCTGTTGCCCTGGCAGGGTCCGAGGGGTTAATCGCAAGCGTGTCCACGGTCGCCGCAATCGACGCGATGATGGTGTCGGCACTCCTATATTTTGTGCTCGCAAAGGCTTTTGATCGGCGAGTCAGCGCGAATAATGGGGCGGGCCAGTAGTATGCGAATTGGCCTCGATGTAGGTGGCACCCACACCGATGCGGTCTTGATGGATGGGCAGCAGATTGTTGCCCACACCAAAGCAACCACCACCGCAGATGTGGGGTCAGGCATCGAAACGGCACTCGCCACGATTCTTGAGGGTGTTAATCCCGCTCAGGTTGAACTCCTCACCATAGGTACCACGCAATTCACCAACGCGGTGGTTGAGCGAAAGCACCTGTCCAAGGTCGCGGCTGTTCGTGTTTGTCTGCCCGCTGGGCGAGGCCTGTTACCACGAGCGGATTGGCCTGCAGATTTGGTCGAGGCAACCGACGGCGGAAACTACCTTCTGCATGGCGGTCATTTGTACGACGGACGTGAACTGGCGCCGGTTGATGAGGTTGAAGTAGGCGAGTTCCTGCAGACGCTAAAGACAGAGAAACCATTGGCTGTAGTTGTCTCTTGTGCGTTTTCTCCGTCGCAACCTGAGCTTGAATTGGGTCTCGCCGAGCGATTCTCTGCCGCACTCCCGAATAGTCGTGTTGTCGCGTCGCACAGTATGGGTGGCCTAGGTCTGATCGAGCGAGAAAACGCCGCGATATTGAACGCGTCATTACTCGAGTTTGCAGACCATGTTGCATCGGCACTTCTCAGCTCTAGTCAGCGACTTGGCCTGAGCTGTCCGGTCTATGTCAGCCAGAACGACGGAACACTGATTGATCTCGAGCGTGTGCGGGAATTTCCGGCGCTGACATTTGCCTCGGGACCTACCAACTCCATTCGCGGAGCGTGGGCATTAACGGGGCTTTCCGATGCGTTGGTGATCGATGTCGGCGGCACAACTTCAGATATTGGTGTTCTTAAAAACGGTTTCCCAAGGCAATCAAATCTTGTCATTGATGTCGGCGGTGCGCGCACCAACTTCAGAATGCCCGACGTTTTGGCAATAGGTCTCGGTGGCGGTAGCAAAATAGGCGAGGGTGGCTCTAGCTGTGGCCCCCAGTCTGTCGCGCGAGAACTCACCGACAAAGCCTTGTGCTTTGGTGGGGAGGTTATGACATTCACTGATATTGCAATGTCTCAGGGGCGTATGAAGATTGCCGAGGCAACCAATGCTTATCCGGTAGCAACTGAAATTTGCGAAGCGGTCGACCAACTCGTGCTTGAAAAGTTAACAGCGGCTGTCGATCTAATGAAACCGGGTGGCGCGATTTTACCTGTGGTGCTCGTGGGTGGCGGTGCACCGCTGATTCCCGGTGAGACACTTGCAGGGTGCCCAGTGATTCGCCCTGAATACGCGGGCGTTGCCAATGCGATTGGTGCTTCCATTGCGCAGGTGAGCGGTGAGGCCGAAGGCTTGCATGTGATTGGAAGCAAGGCGCGTGGTGAGGTGATCGAGGAGCTAACGCGCACCGCAACAATCAATGCAACTGCAGCAGGAGCCGACGAGGCTTCGATAGCGGTGGTTGATGTGGAGGAGGTTGATATCCCTTACATGGCCAGTGAAACGACCCGCATTCGTGTACGTGTTGTTGGCGACCTCACTTTGGGGGCAGCCTAGCTTATGAAGATTTACGCGACTGATCTCGATGATCTAGCCCTGGGTGCCGTCTTCCTCGCTACCGGTGGAGGAGGCGACCCCTACCTACCGACTCTCATTGCCAAACAGACACTCGAGCAGACGGGGCCCGTTAGCTTAATCGATGCCGATACGCTGGCTGACGACGCCTTTGTCGTGCCTGTGGGTGGTGTCGGCGCGCCCACTGTGTCACTCGAGCTATTGCCTTCAATCGATGAGGCTTCAAGGGTGCTAGACGCTTACGCGGAGCTGATCAATCGAGAGATAGATGCGGTGGCCTCGTTTGAGATCGGCGGCGGTAACTCTTTGATGCCATTGATGGCAGCTGCCGTCAGAGGGCTACCGGTGATTGATGGCGACGGCATGGGACGCGCGTTTCCAGAGGCGCAGATGATGAGCTATGCCATTGCCGGTGTGAAGCCGACACCCGCACTTGCTATGGACTACGCTGGAAACACCGCGCTTTTTGAGACGTCCGACACCACAACCTATGAGCACCACATTCGCGCTTTTGCTGCGGCCGCTGGGGGTATGATTACTGTCGCTGAGCACCCTATGACCGGCAAGGAAATCAAACGCTCTGTTATTCCAAGGACGGTGAGCTTTTCTCTCGCCCTGGGCCGATTGTTACGCGAGCGTAGAGGGCCAATTGCAGACCTCTTACCCGCATTGCATGCACTGTTTGCGGACTCGGTCTACGGTTCGGTGCATCAAATCTTTGCAGGAAAGATCTCAGGGAAAAGCACACGCACCGTTGGTGGGTACGACGTGGGTGAACTCTCGATTGAGAATTTTGACGATCCATCGGACGTCTGCAATATAACGATCAAAAATGAATATTTGGTCGCCACCGCAAAGGGTAAGCCTTTGGCCATGGTGCCTGATCTTATTGTGGTTGTTGATGCGGAGACCTCTACGCCTATCAACGCAGAGCGCCTCCACTACGGGCAGCGTGTTGCCGTACTTGCCATTGGTGCCCCGAGCTTCTATCAGACGCCGGAGGCACTTGCTGCTACCGAGCCTCGATGCTTTGGTATTGATATGGATTACCAGCCCTTGGCTTCTCTGGTCTCATAGCTTTGCGAGAATCATCGTCTGGAAACGGCGATACCATCTTTGGTTACTGCCGCTCTGAAGCTTCGCTGCTTAGGCATTGCTATGTAGCGCCCGTTCTTTACTTCAGGCGTAAAGGGATGGGTGTCCTAATGATCAGGACGCCAGGGACGCATCTTCGCTAGCGGACGCTTCCTGAACGTCGTCGCGGAACACCGACAAGAAGTCTTCCAAAATGACGTATAGCGCTGGTATCAATACCAGCGTCACCGCCGTTGAAAAGACGACGCCAAACCCGAGTGATACCGCGAGCGGTACAAAAGGCGCTGTGTCAAAATCACGCGTTACCATCAGGGGTAGCAAGCCCATGAAGGTCGTTACTGACGTCAGGAAGATAGGGCGGAAGCGTGACATCCCCGAATCCACAACGGCTTCTCGTAAATCCATGCCGTGTATTCGCCTATTGCGATTAATGAAGTCGACCAGAACCAGGCTTGAATTAATCACAACCCCTGCCAGCGCGATCATTCCAAGCAGAGAGAAGAACACGAGGTCATAGCTCATGATTTGATGGCCGAGAATCGCGCCAATAAACCCAAAGGGGATACTCGCCATCACAACAAGAGGTTGTAGGTAGGATTTCAGAGGAATCGCAAGTAACGTGTAAATAACCATCAGCGCAACCAAGCTTGCGCTCACCAGTCCACTCAAGGCTCTAGTTCGCTCCTCGGCCTCGCCAGCTTGCGATACAGTGACACCCGGGTAGTCGTCCATCACCTGCGGTACGTGTGTCCTGAAAAGCTCTGAAAGGATGGTTTCGGGTGCTACTGCGTCTCTGTCAGCAGATGCAATAACGTTCAGTGTCCGCTGCCCATCGGTTCGGTTAATCGTTGAATTCCCTAAGGTGGGAGTGAGTTCAGCCACAGATAAAGCAGGCACCTCTGTTCCATCCGGGAGACGTATTGTCATGGTTTCGAGGCTGGCTAGGGTACGACGGTCATCATTTGGAAATCGCACCATGACCCGAACATCGTCACGGTCTCGCTGCACGCGCTGTGCCTCCTGACCATAGAAAGCATTGCGGACCTGGTTACCCAAATCTGCTTGTGTCAGACCCAGTGCCTCTGCTTCAGGAAGGACTTTCAGCGCGAGTTCACGTTTTCCGGACCGATAACTGTTGCTTATGTCAAAGAGACCGCCATAACCCCCAAGGATGTCGGTTAACTCGTTTGCAGCACGGCCTAGTTGTTCGATATCTCTACCGCGTAACTCAAGATCAATATCAGCGCCCATGGACACAGCGTCTGCAGAAAAGCTCAGTTCGACGACATCGGGGATAGGGGGCGTCAAGTCGCGCCATAAGTTGACAACTTCTTGAGGTGTCATGCCGCCGCGCTCCCGATAGGGAACGAGATTCAGCGAAACCTCAGCCATGTGGGAGCCTGTGGCTCCCAGCATGACAATGGCGCCTTGAGCGATGGGAACACCGACCGAAGAGAGTTCGTTCTTAAACGCTGAGCTACCATCATCACGGGAAGCGTCAACTCTGCGTCGCGTCTCCGCCGCGGAAGCTTGAAGTTTTTGGACAACAGCCTGCGTACCCGCAAGTGGATAGCCCTCAGGCATAACAACTCGAGCAACAACATTATTACCTGATACGGCTGGGAAAAACTGAAAAACGACTCTGCCACTCGCCATGAAACCCGCCATGATGACCATCATGGCAAGCGCTGCAGCTAGAGTTGTATAGCGGTTGTCGATTCCCCATTCAATCCAGCCTTTGTAGCGATGGGTCGCGAAGTGCTCTAGCGAGCCTGCGATTCGGTCTTGAAATACCTCCCAGCGCTTGCCAAAACCCGATTGACGCCGCGTATTGCTGCGGTGGGCGAGGTGGGAAGGTAAGATTAGCTGTGATTCTACAATGCTGAAAATGAGGCAGAGGACAACGGTTCCACCAATCGAATAGAAGAACTGGCCGAGGTTAGTGTCGACGTTCAGCAATGGCATGAATGCCGCGATGGTGGTCAGAACGCCAAAGAAGACTGGCACGGCAACTTCGCTCGTGCCCTCAATGGCGGCAGAGCGAGGATCGAGACCCGCTTGCTCTTTGGTATAGATGCGTTCGCCAACCACAATCGCATCATCAACGACCACCCCTAATGACAGCAGTAGGCCCATCAGCGAGAGCGTACTAATGCTTAAATCCGCGCTCGGGAAAAAGGCAATGGCACCGAAGATGGCAACCGGGATGCCTGCACTCACCCACAAGGCTAGGCGTACTCGGAGAAACAGCGACAAACTGATGATCACGAGTAATAGACCGCCAAAAGCGTTGTTGATCATGGTGCCTAGTCGGCCCACCAATTCGTCCGCTTCGTTATTCCAAATGGTGAAATGAATACCCTCGGGCAGTTCGCGCTCTTTACGCTCAGCGTAAGCGAGTACCGCTTCAGAAATCTCAATAGCGTCATCGCTACCGATACGGAAGATTTGGATCATCATGGCTTGCTCGCCATTGAATTCACCGTACTGGTCAACGTCTTCAAATCCATCGACGATGGTCGCAATATCTCGGAGTAATAGACGACTACCACCAGGCTCTCTTGCTACGACAACGTTTTCGAGTTCCTGGCCGGTGTATCGCTGCCCCGTGCCGCGTAAGCGAATTTCTCCAGCATCAGCTTTCACTGAGCCCCCAGGGATATCGATGCTAGAGCTGCGAATAGCTTGCGCCACCTGATCTAAGGTGAGCTGATGTCTTCGCAACGTTGCTTCTGAAACTTCAACCGAAATCTCGTCAGCACGCATGTAAAGCGTTTCGACAAGACTCACCTCGGGCAGTTCGAGCAGGTCTTTTCGGATGGACTCAGTAATGTTTTTCAATGACCGCTCATCAGTCTTGCCATGAACGGCAAGTTGCGTCACGAGGCTTCGCATGGTGACCTGAGACACGATCGGACGCTCTGTATTTGCAGGGAAAGTTGATATCGCATTGACCTGAGCTTTGATGTCGTCGAGCGCTTTTGCCTTGTCGGCGTCCATCTCGAGCTCAACCGCCACGTTGCATTGACCCTCCGCGGCGGTGGTCTTCACCTTTACGATGTTCTCAACGCCATCGATTGACTCTTCGATGCGCGTGCAGACACCGGTTTCTACCTCAGCTGGGGCAGCACCCAAATACGGGACGGTGACCATGACGACCGGTGCTTCGATGTTCGGAAACTCTTCTTTGCGCACGTCATTGAGTGCAAGTAATCCCGACGCTATCAGGATAAACATCAAGAGATTTGCGGCTACAGGGTTGTCGACGAACCAGGCTATGAGTTTTGGCATCGGTGAGCCCTAGTTAATGACCGTAACGGGCATACCCTCGACCACAAACTGAAGCGGCGAGGTGCTAATCCGCTCACCAGATACGAGTCCCTCTGAAATGAGGACGTCGCTATCGGAGAGCTTGAATACGGAAACGTCGCGAAATTCGAGCTGATCGCGCTCGTTGATAATCATCACTGAGTTGTCCGGCCGCAATGCCGTACGCGGCACGGACACTAGGTTGTCCACGGTGCGGCCCTCAATCACAGCGTTCACAAATAGCCCAACCGGCAACCTGACACCGTTGCTGCTGAGTGTGTTGGTAACTTCCACGATGACATGCAAAAAGCGACTTTTAACCGAAATATCGCCCTCTGTACGGAGTAGTTTTGCGCCCCAGGTTTGCGTGTCGCCCGCGTAGTCAGCAGTCAGTAAAACATTGGCGGGCGTATCGCCGGCAAGACCCGTCTGTGCATAGCTCGCGTCCAGATAAGCAAGCTGTGAATCAGCCAAGGGGAGGCGAACCTGAAGACGATCGGTGTCGTAAAGCGTCGCTATCATCGATCCTTTCGCGACAAACTGCCCGGCGTCTACGTCCTCGCCACGAACACGACCGTTGAAAGGCGCTCTGAGCACTGTGCGCTCGAGATCAACAGTCGCTCGCATTAAAGCCGCTTTCGCATCGGCGAGCGCAGCATTCGCAACCGCTAGCAATCGCTCAGCATTTTGCAACTCTGCAATGCTCGCCAGTTCGTCACCGTACAGCGATTTAATACGCGCAGCTTCCTCAGCGGCAAAGCGCTGCTCAGCTTCTGCTCGAGACATTGCTGCCTGGGACCTGGCTACGGCAATTTCATAGTCTCTCGGGTCTAATTTGAGTAGGGTGTCGCCTTTACTGAAGTCCCCGCCTGCGACGAGGCTGTCGGAGACTTCGATAACCTCACCGGCTATCTGAGCCACCAATTTGGTCTCAACACTCGGTTGTACATTGCCCTCAGAACTCACGCTAAGTTGCATTGGGCCCGTATTGATTTCAAGCGCGCGAACGGCCACGGGCACAGGTTCTTTTACCGTCATTTTCAGGGTTGGTTGATTACTTACCAGTGCTAGAAACACTGCCGCCGATAACGCCAGTATTAGCAGCGGGGCAATAAGCTTTTTCATTACGGAAGACTTGCGTGACGCAGCGTCGTTCATATTGGGTCCCAGTTCACAAAGACGAGGTTCTGCGCCTCGCTATATTGGACGCGCATTATACGTGTCTACGAGCTAAAGCCACTTCATCCGTCTGAATGATGGCAATTACGTCAGCGCGGTGAAAGCGAGCGCGTCAGATCGGCAACCCGTCATCAATCGCATGATCGCGATCCGCAGGCGTCTGCACACCAGGAACATGATAAATGCCGTTGACGGTTTCTTGGGTCGCCTGAACATCCTCTCGCGCCGCGTAAAACTGGCTATACCATTTACGACCTTTCAAGAACGGACCTTCTGTTTTCATCGCCATTGGCTTTATTGCCGGACTCTTGTGCTGCCAGATCTCAAAATCCTTGGAGAAGGCTTCGAGTGCGCCAGCCTGAATCGCTTTGGCCATCTCCTTGTCCTCGGTCGTCACGGTGCCGCTTACCGACTTCACAAGGCAGCCGTGCCACGCCTTAATTTTTCCGTCTCCGACGGGCGTATTGGCGATCATTTCAAACTGGGTTGCGTCACCCCATACCTGCTTGGAGAGCAAAACGCCGGGTCCGGTATACCAGGTCGTGGTGTACAACATGGCGCCGCCGTACAGTGTCATCGCGCCGCCTTGGCGTTGAATAAGGACGTGATCGCGCATTTCGTTCTCGAAATACTCACACGGTGCACCGTGGGTGGGGCCCAAATGCCGGTTGTCGCACATATTATCCAGGACTTCCTGCGGGTGAATCTCAAGTTCGGGCAGGTGGTCAAGGTCCCAATGCACCCAGCTTCCCTCATCCCATTGCTCGAGGTAGGGCGGTGGGTAATCAGGATCGGCGCCATCTTCGTCAAACCACATCATGATGCAGCCCATATTATCGACAACCGGATAGGAGCGAATCGACGCTGATTTGGGGCAGGGTCCATCGTGGTAGGGAATGTCATCAACATGCCCCTCAGAGTTATAGCGCCAACCATGGTACGGGCAACGAATCGAATCACCCTCAACGTGCTTGCCGCCGACTTCAGCGACGATAAGCATGGCACTCGTATTCTTGGCCAAGTGCGTGCCCATATGCTTGCAATAAGCATCCAGCATCACAGGGTTGCCACTCTCGCCTCGATAAAGGGCGAAGTCACGACCAAAAAAGGTAACGCCAATGGGCCCGTTATCGATCTCACGGCTCTCAGCCACGATGAACCACCCGCGTGGGTAGGTGTTGGGTCCTAGTCCGTATTCTGCTGCTGTTGCCACGGCGGCTCTCCTGTTCGCGCACACTCGCGCTGTGATTTCCTCTAATGGCGATAAACTAGGTGAAATGGACACGTCGGTCAAAACACGTGAGCGACATTGTGTAAACAAAAAGGACGATGACACAGAGACGCCCGCCAACGAGCATGGGCGCCCTCTGAAGAATCATCGCGTGCCGCGAGGAGTTTCGTTTGAGCAACGAAGAACTTAACCAATTTAGAGCTGAAACCACAGCGTGGTTGGAGGCCAATTGCCCACCGTCGCAACGGCAACCCATCGTTCGTGAAGAACAAATTTGGGGTGGGAGACGGCGCGTGTTTCCAAGTGCAGAAGCACAACAATGGTTCGAGGCATGCCGTGACAAAGGCTACACCGCGCCCGAGTGGCCCAGTGAGTACGGTGGTGCTGGTTTGTCATCTGCACAGGCCAAAGTGTTGCAGCAAGAGATGGCGAAGATGGGCTGCAGACCGCCGCTTTACTGCCAGGGACTATGGATGCTGGGCCCTGCGCTTCTGGTTTACGGCAATGAAGAACAGAAGCGTGAGCACCTAACTGCGATCTGTCGTGGCGAAATACGGTGGGCTCAGGGCTATTCAGAGCCTTCGGCGGGTTCTGACCTTGCGAACCTCAAGACCAAAGCGGAGGACTGCGGCGATCACTTTTTGGTCAACGGTACCAAGATCTGGACGACCAAAGCGGACGAAGCAGATTGGATTTTTTGTCTGGTACGAACGAGCGATTCGACACCAAAGCAAGCCGGTATTAGCTTTCTCCTCATCGACATGGCGACGGAGGGCGTTTCTACGTCACCGATCCCGCTTATTAGCGGCGAGTCTGAGTTCTGCCAGACCTTTTTTGATAACGTGAAAGTACCAAAAGCCAATTTGGTGGGTGAGCTGAACGGCGGTTGGGCGGTGGCAAAAGAGTTGCTCAAACATGAACGCAAAATGATGGCCGCCTTTGACGGCATGCTCGAGAAACCCGCCATGGAACTGCTCGAGCTTGCGCACTATGCAGTTGGCATTGACGACTCCGGCGTCTTGGCAGACAGCGAGTTACGCAGTGATATGGCGCGCCACCTCATGCGCGAAAAAGCCATGGGTCAGCTCGGTGAACGTATTTACTGGCAAGGCAAGGCAAAGCAGGTTGACCCCAGACTTCCCTTATTGATGAAGCACTTGGGAACGTCAGAGGCACAGTCGAAGGACGAACTGATCTTGCGGGCCTTGGGCGACGAAGGGTTATCGATGGATGATCCTGCCATCTCCGAAGGCTTGAGGAAAATGGTTAAACAGTGGGCGTTTAACAAAGCCCTGACTATCGCCGGCGGTACCAGCGAGGTGCAGCTCAATATCATCGCCAAGCGCGCACTTGGGATGCCTTCAGTGGAGCGTAAGTCATGATCTTGAACGAAGAGCAGGTAATGCTCAGAGAGACCGTGGCACAGTTCTTCGCCGAGCAGGCGCCCATTGAGCAATTGAGAGAGCTCGGGATAGCGCCACTGAGCAAAGGGTACGATTCAGAATTGTGGTCTGAGATGGTGGGACTGGGCCTCACGGGTATAACGATCCCTGAGGAATTTGAGGGTCTGAATTTTGGCTGGATGGCCGTGGGCGCCATTGCTCAAGAGGCAGGTCGTCGCCTAGTAGCTAGTCCTTTTTTGTCCAGCGTAGTCTTTGCGCAAAATGTGTTGCTCAATTGCGGTTCACGAAGCCAAATCGAAGCGTATCTGCCTTCTCTTTTGTCGGGTGAGACAACCGCTTCGGTTGCCTTGGATGAGGGTCGCTTTTTTAGTCCTGACACGGTTTCTGTGAGTGAATCGGATTACGGTCTCAGTGGTGTTAAAACGCGTGTGCTCAATGGTCAACAAAGTGGGCTGCTCTTTTATGTGGCTAAGCGTGCTTCGGGTGAGCTCGGTGTGGCGCTGATTTCGTCAAAAACCACCGAGCTAAAGGTTGAGGCCAAACGTTCAATGGATCTACACGGTCACGCGAACATCACTCTGGATGGTATTCCCAACAAGCATGTTGAGTGGTTAGCGGGTGATTCCTTGGAAGCAGGCCTGACCAAGGCAATTGATCAAGCAACGATCGTATTAGCCGCTGAAATGATGGGGAGTGCGCGTGAAGCCCTGGAGCGCACGGTGGATTACCTTGGTGATCGTGAGCAGTTTGATGTGAAGCTGGGTACGTTTCAGGCCCTTCAACATCGCTGCGCTCAGATGTTCTGTGAACTCGAACTCGCAGAGAGCGCTGTCAGTGCAGCGCTCACGGGACTGGATCATGGTGCGCCCAACCTCAGTGCCTTGGCCAGTTCGGCAAAGGCGCTGGCTAATGACTGTTTCACACTTATTTCCTCCGAGGCCGTTCAGCTCCACGGTGGCATGGGTGTGACCGAGGAGATGGACATTGGTCTTTTCTTAAAACGCTCACGCGTTTGTAACCAATTACTCGGGTCATCGAGCTATCACCGCGATCGTTTCGCGAAGTTGAATGGATTCTAGTGGTGGTTAGCACGGCACGACTGGTTGTAGGAATAATGGTGATAATTCTGTAGCGTCGGTGCATCAAGAGACACTTAAGCTATGTTTCGATACCTTTTGGCTATTGTTTTATTACTCTCGCAGACACCCGCATCTGGACAGGTGTCCGCCCCTATTTATTGCGGCAATGAAAATCATCCTGATTTTCATGAGATCGAGGTGGATGGTGCGCGTCGGGAGTACTTGCTCCACATCCCTGAGGGGTTCACACCAGAGACAGAATTTGCGCTGATCATCAATTTTCATGGATTCGGTGATTGCGCTATCGAGTATGCCGATAGTGTTGGCGAAAGCTACGGTCTCAACGATCTCGCAGATGAGAAGGGGTTCGTTGTCGCCTACCCTCAAGGAATGGTCAGAGCAAAGGGTGATACTTATTGGGAGCCCGGCCCTAGCGGAGGCGATATCGAGGTCAACGACCTCTTATTTACACGGCATCTCGTTGCGAATGTCAGCAGCAAGACGCTCATAGATCCTGATCGTGTTTTCGCCGTAGGCTACTCCAATGGTGGAATGATGGCCTATGACCTGGCTTGCAGAGCTTCAGACCTTTTTCCAGCAGTGGCAATCATGTCTGGTGTAATGCTCGCTGATACTTGTGCCAGTCCCGACGCCACTTCCATTATTCATTTTCACGGTATCGCTGACGAAGTTATTCCATTAGATGGCAGTGGAGATTTTCCGTCTGTGCTGGGAAATATCGAGTTCTGGCGAGATCACAATGACATCCCCGCTGAGTCGCTGGTGACCACGTCGTTAGAATCTGGAGACGTGACTCGAGATGTCTATGAGGGCGGGAGGGAAAATACTTCTGTGGCCCTGTACGTCATCAACCGGGAGTTCGGAAAGGCAGGAGGTCATGTCTGGTTTTCGGAGGCCATAAACGGGTTCACTCCAAACCAACTTCTCTGGCAATTTCTACAAGAGGCTAGTGAGCCTATGCAGGCGCCGGAGCGGGTGTTGCAGCCGGGGTTGCAATGGTTTCTTTTCAGGGCCAACAACGATCTGGTTGATGGACCCGACTAAGACTAATCTGAGAAGTTACAACACAATCCCCTTAATCAGGGCGCACCGCTAAGCTCACTTAGCAGGTTCGACCAAAAATTGGCTAAACCAGCGTCGGAATTTCGCGAAAGGACCGTCACCGTCACACAAGAGAGGGCGCTCGAAGTACTGCTTTCTATCCCAGATGATTTGGTCTTCAGCCATCTGCTGGCAGATGTTGCCGATAATGGCCTGTCCAACGGTTTTGCCCAACGTATCTTGCGTGGCCTTGGGTTGAATAAACGCATAGGAGGCGTAGGTTTTCTCCGGGCCTACGGGCGTTACATTAGCGAGCAAAATGGTGTCGTAGATGCCGGTAAAGCGAACGACCGACAGACCTGCACCCTGGCTTCGAGTCTCAATAGCACCATCTACCACACCGCGCGGTGTTGGGTTCCGAGTGATGAACTTACCCTCGCGTAAGTGGCCGTCAAAGTTTTGGAAGGCCGCTTCAGGTACTTCGTCGGTCCCGTGGACATAGTGGAAGTGTGCTGCGTCTACCGCGTTTTCACCCATTTCCTGCATGTGCGTATTGATTTCCCAGGTATGGATAATCATCTCGCCCCAGTCGGGATGGTCGGCTGCTGCTTCTGGAATTACTTCTGGTTCCCAGCTTGGGGCCTCTTTGTTGGGGTGGTACCAAACCAGGATCTGCTGATTGACCTCGCGCACGTCCCAAGCACCAAGAATCGACTCACCTTTCGCAACGCGTGGCGGCATGTTCTTGGCGTAAGGGATGTGGGTACATTGGCCCTCGCCGTTCCAACGCCATCCATGGAAGGGACACTCGATGCTATCGCCAACGATACGTGGCCCTTTACCGGTCTGCTCGCGGATGCCATAACCCAAGTGCGCGCCCATGTGAGGACAGAAGGCGTCGACTACTTTAGCCTCGCCAGCCTCCGTTCGGAATACAACGAGTTCCTGCCCGAAGTACTCGACAGGGATCGCGTCACCTACGGCGAGTTCATGTGAATACAGGACCTGAAACCAGCCCATGGGCATGGGAAGAGGGCATCGCGGAGTATCGGTTGCAATCATCATGGGTGAGCATCGCCTGAAGATTTAAAACACAGAGTATACCCACTCGGTAACGCCTGCCCAAAAGCGTCACAGATGCAAATGGATTAAGGTGCCCTCAAATGGATTAGATGCCTGAAAATAAGCCGATCGATTTGTGGTCGCTTAAGTCAGTAAACTCAAGTGCATTGAATAACAAAAGTTGACGTGCTCAAGCAAAAAACAGAGACGAAGAGCTACAGAAGAAAGGACAAGACCGTGTCTATAAAAACAACGATTAGCGAACTCACCGGTGAGGCAGCGTTCTTCGAGGTAGAGCCTTTAATCACTGAGCGCGGCGAAATGCGCGGTTACAAGCATGCGCCAAAGACACTGACCGAGATTATTCAGAATGCGCGCGGGCACGGAGATCAAGGCTTCATCGTCGCTGGCGATACGCGACTGACCTTTGCGCAGTTCTTTGAGCGGGCCGATACGCTCCGCGCTTATCTTGAGCAAAACGGTCTGGAGAAAGGCGACCGCTTTGCCATCGCGATGCGCAACAACGCTGAGTGGTTGATCGGGTTCACGGCAGCCTTCTTGGCGGGTGCCACGGTTGTCCCGATTAATAGCTGGGGTCAGGCTAACGAGCTGGCCTTCGCGGTTCGGGACTGCGGTGCCTCCTGGCTACTCTGCGACGATCAGCGCGCGGCCATGCTCGCGAGTGAGCTGGAAACGGATAGACGGCTCATCGTTTACGACCGTGCGGTGCCCGGGTCGCAGCGGGGTATCAATTTTGTTGATGCTGTCAGTAATCAAGCACCGCTTGATGTCGCTATTCCAGCAGCCGATGAGGTCTGCCTCATTTTGTATACCTCGGGTAGCACAGGCACGCCCAAGGGGGTGGTGCACTGTCAGCAAGCGCTCTCGCAGGCGGTATTCAACATGATGTTCACCGGCATGCTGACGATGACCGTAGAAGGGGGCTTGCGTGAGTTGCGCGGTGGTGCAACGCAGGAAAAGGCGCTCCTCAACGTACCGCTCTTCCACGCCACAGGGCTGTTAGGGTCGTTTGTCCTGCCATTGGTGACCGCACAGGGAATCGTGATGATTTCTAAGTGGGACGCACAGGAGGCGCTTCGATTGATCGAGGCTGAGCGTGTAACGCTGTTCAGTAGTGTGCCCGCTTTGGTCAAGGATTTGCTAACACAACCCAATTTGGCGGATTTTGATATTTCGTCTCTGCACCGCGTTTCCTCAGGCGGCGCTGCAATGCCTTCGGATCTGCCGTCCATTATCGAGGCAAAAATCGATAAAGCCTATGCGTCAGGTGGTTATGGACTGACAGAAACCTTGGCCGTCGGAAGTCAGGCGGCTGGCGCGGTGTTCGACGCAAAGCCCGATGCTGCCGGTGTGCAGTCACCAATTATGGATATCCGTTGTATGGCGCCTGACGGTAAGGTTCTTCATCTGGGAGAGCCAGGTGAAATCGAGATGCGAGGTGTGGCATGCACCCTAGGGTATTGGAATAAGCCCGAGGCGAACGATGCGGTTTTTACGGATGATGGTTGGATGAAAACCGGCGATGTGGGCTATGTCGCTGATGATGGCTACGTCCACATTACAGGTCGCATCAAAGATATCGTTATTCGCGGAGGTGAGAACATCTATCCTGGCGATACGGAGCAGGCCTGCTATCAAATAGAAGGCGTGCAAGAGTGTGTTGTCTTCGGTGTGCCCGATGACGCCATGGGTGAAGAGTTGGCGATGGTTGTCAGAGTGGCAGACGCTTCACTCTCTGAAGACGTGCTGAGAGTGGCCCTTAAGGCACGTATCGCCGCTTACAAAGTGCCTAAGTTTATTGAGCTGACTCACGAGCCACTGGCGCGGGGTGCTACAGAAAAGTTTGATAAGCGCACGATTCAGGCCACGTTTATCGAAACCCATTTATCGTAAGCGCGTCCTAATTGGCGTGCTCCAATCAGCGGTTGTTGGTGTGAGAAGGCAGGCTAGCCAATGTTCAGACCGCATTCCCATGGAGCTCAAACCTCTCTGATTTAACGATGCATGGCCTTAAACCCCAAAGCCGCCGTCAACAGGAATAAGCTGTCCGGTGGTGTAAGCGGCATGGTTCGACGCGAGGAATACGGCCATCTTGGCTACCTCCTCGGGTTGACCGAATCGATTCAGGGGGAGGGCGCTCTTAACGCCTTCAATCCACGCTGCGTCAAAGACTCCCTGTTCCTTAAGTCGTAAGAAGATTCCTGTCTCAATGACGCCAATAGCGATGCTGTTTGCCCGGATATTGTTGATACCTTCCTCTTTTGCGACCCCTTTGATCAGTTCCTCGATGGCCGCCTTAGGCGCAACGCTCAGGATATCTAGTGGCGGATACTTCAAGAGCCCGGCAGAGCTTATGTGTACGTAACTACCGCCACCGCCTTCGCGGAGGTGCGGCAGCGTGGCGTGTATTGCGTTAAAAGCGCCCTCAGCATCGGAGCGCATCACTCGCTGCCAGAGTTCGGGCGTCACGTCTGAAATGGGCGACTGCGGGATGTCATAACCTGTGGCAATGAATACCGAATGCAATCTCCCGTGGTGCGCGAGGCCAACATCGATCGCGTGGTTGAGAGTTCCAAGGTCTTGCAGGGTGACCTGTTCACACGACACGGAGGCTTCGCTTCCGCCTAGTGCCTCCACAAGTCGCTCGGCCCGCTCACGGTTACTGTTGTAGGTCAGTAACACCGGTATGTTGTTAGCGACTAACTCGTGGCAAATAGCTGCGCCTACGCCGCCACTGCCACCGATGACTAAGGCAAAGCCATTTGGGTAAAGATCAGTCATGGGTTTGAAGTCCTCCACGTATCGTGTCGAGCATATACCGTCTTATTACTTACAGACAGCCGCGTATTTCAGGCAAAAAAAACCCGCCATGCGGCGGGTTTTGATCAAGTAGTTAACTTATAGGTCGAGACGAATGTCGACACCGTAAGTTGCTGGGTTGCCCCACTGGTGTACTGAGTAACCCAACGCTGGTCCGTAGTTGTAACCAAAGGTTCGGTACTCTTCGTCGGTGATGTTGCGACCCCATAAAGCAACGTTGAGATTACGGCCATCATCCATCGCTGTGTTCCAGGTCAGACGAGCGTTAACCAAGGTACGCTCTTGGTTAGTTGGCTGCTGGAGGTTTACAGGGATGGGGTTGGCTGCATTTCCGTAGTTGCCAGGTACCGAGTTGATACTCACAGTCTCTTCGGTGTAGGCAGCCGACAATTGAAGTGCGAGGTCACTGCCTGCACCACTCCAGAGCTGCCAGTCCATGATCACGTTGTACTGGTTGTCTGGTGTGAGGCCTTGGGTGGGCTGAATGTTGAGGCCCAGATAAGCAGGGTACTCGTCGAAGTCACGATCAGTGTAAGCATATTGCGCACGGAACATCAGTGAGTCAGTTGCTAACCATGTCACGTCAAGTTCAAGACCGTCTGTGCTAAAGCCCGCGGCATTCACCACGTCCGTTGAGATTGCACCCTCGTCGGTCTTAACAACGCTTACCTGCACATCATCGTACTCGTAGCTGTAGTACGCACCGTTGATACGGAGTCGGCCATCAGCCAGGGTAGACTTCACGCCCACTTCGAAGCTGGCGATTGTCTCTTCAGTGTAGTCATCGCCTGTGCCCGTGGCACGGTTGAAGGCACCACCGTTGAAGCCGCCCGCACGGTAACCCGTGGTATAGCTTGCGTAGAAGTTGGTGTTGTCGTCCAAGTTATATTTGGCAACCAAGCGTCCAGACGTATTGCTGAAGTCCTGTTTGTTGTAGTTGCCGTACACCCCGGGTGTTTCAGGGATGTTGCCTACGTTCTCAATGCCACCAACGTAGCCAAACGTCAGGCTTCTTGGCGTATTCTGCATTGTAAGACCGGCGATTGCTCCGTCTACTTGCGCCTGCACCACCGCCTCTGGAGTGCCCGCAGGGAAGAGGCTGCGAACATACGCCTCTGTGCCTGTAATGGTGAGGTGGTTTGTGATTGAGTCGTTGATAGCTGAGCCGATCCAAGCTGCAACACCGCCAGCAGGGAAATCACGCCAACGATAGGTCATGTATTTAGTTTCATCGTTGTAGCGAAGACCTGCTGTGAACGACCACTTGTCAGATGCGCGCCAAGTCACTTCACCGAAGACAGACTGAGCGTCACCGCCTACATCAAAGCCACGACTTGCAGAGCTTGCAAGCCCGTAGGTAGCGTTCTGCACATTGCGCATCTCGCCGTAGTCTTCCCAATCGTACAGACCGACAACCCAATCGAGCGACTCAGTTGAACCAAGAATCTGTAACTCGTGACTTTCTTGCTCATAGCGGTTAGTGAGATCGGTCCAGAAGATGCCGTCGTCACCATTGGCATTAATCGCTCCAATCATATCCAGCGCCAACTGGAAGTTGTACGGCGTCGCGGTTGGGTCACGAGGGTCGTCCGATACGATCGGAATGTTGGTGAAAGCAGCCTCTTGTCCAGCAGGACAGGGACCAACTGAGAAGTTAGCGGTACAGAAGGGCAGTGAGGTAGGGACTACTTGTCCAAAGAAGGCACCACCGATCGTTTGCAGGCTCAAGCCGCTTCGTACACCAGAACCAACAGAGTTATCGATACCGTCAAGATCACTTTGCGAGCGATCGTTCATGGTGCGATCGCCGTAGATGTACTTAATACTGACTGAATCGCTTAGCTCGTAGTTCAGCGTAAGCGTATGAGTTTCATTTTCAACCTCGGCGAAGCTGTTAACATCGCCCGAGCCGGCGCCAAAGTGGTTGTCGCGGTTATCTAAAACGCCGTTTGCCCAAGCTATGTAATCGTTAGACCATCCAAGGAACTGCTGTACCTGAGGTATGTTGGGCAGTAATCCGAACTGAACCGATTGAGCGACGCCACCTGCAAGCGCTTGCACGGTTGCGATTTGTGATGTGCTGTCGATGGGCACATTCGCTGGATCGCCACCCGCTGCCAAATAGCCGTTTATAGCCGCTGTCGTTGGGTTAAAGCCTGACGGTGCATTCCAGTTATCCTGCTCCCCGTTTACGTTGCTCTTCGAGTAGGCGTAGTCAACGCTCAATCGGTCGGTTGCATCCCAAGCAAGCGCAACACGGAAACCGTCGCGATCGACGCTGTTGAACCCTTCAACGTCGGGGTTTGTGTTGTCATAAAACGGGTCACGTTGGCGATCGCTGAACGAGATCGCAGTGCGGAACGAGTCAGAGAAAGGCAGATCTGCGCGCACTGAGTATTCCTGAGTGCCGTAGTTGCCCGCTGTGCCGCGCAAAGTAAGGCCCATCTCATCTGATGGCGCCTTGCTGATGTAGTTAATCGCACCGGATGTCGAGTTACGACCTGACAGGGTGCCCTGCGGGCCTTTCAAAACTTCGATTCGTGCAAGGTCTACGATATCGGGGGAGCTACCTTGGTTTTTACCAATGTAGACGCCATCCACGTAGCGACCAGCCGCTGGGTCGAGTGAAATCTGAGGTGCGCCATCGCCAATACCGCGGATGATGAAAGCTGTCGATGAGCCTCCCTGCGGCGATCCGTAGCCGTTTACACCAACCACTTCATTGATCATGTCCAAGTTGTTGTTGATGCCGCGCTCCTGAATGTCTTGTTCAGTCAGGGCTTCAATGGAGATAGGTGTGTCTTGAAGGCTCGCTTCACGACGCTCAGCTGTTACAACAACTTCCTCAAGCTGTGCAAAGGCAGTTTCCGCAGTTAGCGCGGCTAGAACAGCCGTCGCAAGTAGCGTCTTAGGACTACATGGCTTCATATTATTAACCTCATTTTTAGAGTTATTAGGCGGACAGACTCTGCCGTCAGCGTTTACCTTGCCAGACGTGCGTTTTGAGTCAACCGATTCGGCCTACTTAAACTCAGGTCTGCCACCGTAATTCAGGTCCCAACACAAATAGTTGTCGGAATTCTGTATAGCTAGTGTGTCTCAGCCGGGGACGCGAGGGAATGGCTGGCATCCACGATTTTTAGAACAAATGGACTACCTTGTTTCAAGGCGCGTTTAAGCGCAAATATGGGCGCAGGGAGCGCATTTTCTGCCATTACTCGTGTCATGAATGCCTTTGCCTTTATTAGCAGTCGTCAGATCGGGAGGCTTTCTTCGCCTGCACTCCTTTCATCATTTTCTCGGTTGCGAGATTTTTGGTTGAGTGGTTCGTCAGACGTCATATTTTCGTCGTATGGTGTGAGATGTCATCGAGAGCTGCGGACGCATCGAAAAATCGAAAGCGACATAGCTTAAGAAATGCCGAGCAGACATAACAAAAGCAGCCTAGCTCTTACTGATAACGGTATAAAAATAAAACAGCGATAAAGAGGTGTTAGATGAAAGCCCTGGTCTTCAACGGTCCGCGCGACGTGCGCTACGAGAATTATCCTGATCCTGAGCTAGCAACGGATAACAGCGTTATTGTGAAAGTCGAGCGCTGCAGTATCTGTGGCTCGGACTTACACATGTACCACGGTGACAATGTGGGAACGGCCAATTACAGCGAGGGCGTTGATCCCTTTTGTGTCGGTCATGAGTTTGCGGGTGAAATTGTTGAGGTGGGGAAATCTGTTCACCGGCACAAAGTAGGGCAGAAGGTGCTGGCCTCTGGCGGTGCACCCTGCGGGCGATGCAAACATTGCTTGTCTGGCCACACACAGCTGTGTGAACACTGGACGGCCTTTGGGCTCAGCACACGTTTGAACGGTGGTCAGGCTGAGTTTGTAAACGTACCCATGGCTGATCTGACCTTGCAGCCGATTCCGGAGGGGGTGAGCGATGAGCACAGTATTCTGCTCACCGATGCGATGTGCACCGCCTACTTTGGACTGACTCGAACCAATATGCAGCCAGGTGACACCGTCGCGGTGGTGGGTCTCGGTCCCATTGGCCTGATCGGCGTTGAATTAGCGTTTGCGCTCGGCGCTGCCAACGTTTTCGCCATCGACCCGGTCGCTAATCGCAGAGCCCATGCGGCAGGACTTGGTGCAACCGCTTTGGAGCCATCACAGGCGCTTCCCATCATCATGGACCGAACAAGGGGCGCAGGTGTACCTCGTGTCTTCGAAGCATCTGGCGCCAAATCGGCGGTTGAGCTTGCCATCAAAATCGCCGGTAGAGGCAGTACCGCTTCGTTCATTGGATTACCGCAGCCCGATGTGCAGCTCCCAATGTTGAAAGTGCTTTACAAGGACATAACTATCCGAGCAGGTGTCGCCTCGGTCATTGATCAATGGCCCCATCTGATACCGCTGTTGCAACACGGTCGCTTAAAAGCCGAGGGCTTGTTCTCTCATCACATGTCATTGTCAGAGGGCACCGAGGCCTATCGTATCTTCGACGCTCGCGAGGACGATGTCGTCAAAATCATGATGACGCTGTAAAGCGCGTCGCTGCGGATGAGCATTAGGAAAAAGGTGTAATGAGGAGACGTGAACGCGTCTCCCATCACGTTTCAGCAAGCGCCTTATAGGTAAGGCATCTGAATCGTTGAGCTGTTATCAACCCTGATCTCAGCACCGTTGATGTGCCGTGACTCGTGACTGGCTAAGAAATAAATAACGTCCGTTACCGCTTCTGGCTCGCAAGCGAAACTGAAAGCCTTCATAGCTTGGTGCGGTTCCATCTCGGGGAAGGTCCCCTCCATGTTGTTCGTCATATCCGTCAGGATTCCATCAGGATGCACGCTATTACAGCGAATTGGCAGCTGATTAGTTTGGCAATGCACAGCGACACTCATTGTGAGGCTTCGTACCGCAGCTTTGGCCGCGCCGTAAGCGATAAAGTGAGGGTAGCCCGCTAAGGCTGACGAGGAGGAGATATTAACAATCGATGCGGCCTCACTTTTCTTCAGCGCATCGAGCATAAACTTCATGCCTAGGAAGACTGAAGTCGAGTTGACTTCCATCATGCGCTTGTAGTCATCAACCGACGACGTCTCAATCGTGTAGGTCATCAAAATAGCCGCGTTATTCACCAGCACATCAAGCTTTCCGTGTTCTGCGATGACTGCGTTTGAGAGTGTTTGCCAGTCTGACTCGCTGGTGACATCGCAAGCGCGGTAGGAGACGCTTGCATGCTCAAACAAGCCCTCTGGCACTCTGATATCGGTGCCAATGACGGTGTAGCCCTGCTCAGCAAACTTTTTAACGGTTGATTGGCCAACGCCACCTGCTGCACCTGTGATCACCGCAACACGATTTGTTTGAGTCGACACCGCATGCCTCCTGTTATTGTTTTTAAACAGCTTGTACTAAGAGGGTAGAGTGCCAATCATGCCTACCGTTTAGCAAGGGGGAGGACCTGAGCCAAGCACACAAACGGACCATGCTGCTGTGCAACAGCCATGGGATCTTAGGCGATGAAGCGATACCGAGTCCTTTGTGAGGTCGAGCGAAGTGCCTAAAAGCCACGCAAGATCCCAAAAAAAAGGCGTAGAGTGAGGAAAAGTTTCGAAGTCATGGAGCAGATGCCGGACGGCTAGACCGGTTAAGGCAGACCGGTTAAGGCAGACCGGTTAAGGCAGACCGGTTAAGGAGTGAAACGATGTTACTAAATGGCAAAGTGATAGTGATCAGTGGGGTGGGGCCGGGTCTCGGACAGACGCTCGCTAAATTGGCGGCCGCTGAAGGCGCTAAAGTTGTACTCGGTGCCCGCAACCAGACATTCCTTGACGAGGTCGCTGAGTCGATCCGCAGCGCGGGGGGTGAAGCGGTTGCGCTGAGCACCGATGTGACCTCCACAGAGCAATGTAAGGCGTTGATTAGCGCGGGTGTTGACGCCTTTGGGCGCATTGATGGCTTGGTAAACAGCGCTTATGCCCATGGTGACTGGGCGCCGGCCGATGTTTCTGACCCTGACAAAATGGGGGACGTAATAAACGTAATCTGTCAGGGCGCGCTGCGCATGGCGCAGGCCTGTGCACCTCATATGCAAGCTGTGGGTGGCGGTTCTATTGTTAATGTCTCCACCATGTCGACGGTTAAACCCTTCTCAGGCGAGACAATGTATGCCGCCGGTAAAGGTGCCTTAAATGCTCTGACGCGTCACATGGCAAATGACTTTGGCAAATACGCTATTCGAGTCAATGCGCTGCGCATGGGCTGGATCGGCGGTGCACCCGTGTACGGATTTATCGATCAGCAAGTGCAGGCAGGTGCGGACCGAGATACCGTCGTTCGCGGCATTACGGACCGCATAGCTCTGGGTATTATCCCCCCCGAGGAAGATTGCGCTAAGGCTGTTCTGGCCTTCTTGTCAGATTACTCCGCCGTTATCACCGGTACCTCGGTCGATGTGAACGGTGGTGAGTACATGGCACCTTAAAGTTACCTTTAGGAATTTACCCAGACGCTCAAAGAAGCTTTTAAGGAGACCGATATGACCGAAGATGAGAAGCTGGCAGTCGATCCCAACGCAATCGTCCGCTCAATAACTGTACAGATCGCTGCGCCCGCTCAGGCCGTTTGGGATGTGCTGGTTGATTTTGACCGATACCGTGAGTGGAACCCCTTCTGCGTGGAGGCATCGGGCGTTCTTGAAGTTGGCGAGCCCCTATCCATGAAGCTCAAAAGCTACACGGAGGAAGGGCAGTACTTCGACAACGTAGAGTTCATCACCGAAATTGATGAGCCTCGTCTCGTCTCTTGGTCCGCGCCATGGGTCGATGAGTGGCCGTACCCCGCGCGCCGAGACCAGTTCGTTATCTCAACCGGTCCTGAGAGCTGCGAGTACTACTCGACGGATGCTTTTTTAGGGCCTCACGGCATTCACGTTATGCGGTTTGCCGGGCCTTGGGTGAAGCGTGCGTTTGATGACACAGCCAATGCGCTAAAGGCCTATGTTGAGCGTGCGTAATGACCTTTAAGGGTTATTACCGCGCCACATGCCGCGAAATATAGTCTCCAAACTGATCCTCGATACCTGAGGGAGTGAATCCATAATCGGATAACTGGTAATGGTGCTCGGGGCGGTTCTCGCGCGCATTCATCTCTCGCCAGCGGGCCATCTCCGTCAAAGCTCCCTCGGTGAGCGTTTGTCCGGTGAATTCATAAATCCGTCGTATCGTTGCTTCAGGGTCACTGAGCGAATCTTTGAACCACAAGTCCAGATAGCGATCGTCATGTCCGTTGTCGCGGAACGCTCGAGTCTTGGCGAGACCTACCTGCCATTTATTTGCCCAATGTTGGGCCATGGCAATGGGGTCAAGCTTATCAGTGAAGGGTGATGCGAGCGCCGACATCATGCTGCCGTAAGAGGGGATGACCTCGAGCGGGTGCCGGTGAGTCTGAATAACTACTGCGGCTGGGAAGCGCGCAAAAAGATACTCCGGATAGTGAAGATGGTGGGGTGTTTTTAAGAGCCAGCGTTTCCCAGTCAGTCCCCTTCTCCGCTTCTGCCACTGCAAAAACTGAAGCTGCAGGTAGAGGTAGTCATATGCTGCGGACTGATCTTGCTCGTAGAGACTGTCGCCGTAATCGGGCATGAAGGCGTAACACTCGGGCACGGTGCTCATGAAGGCGTGTTCGAGCAGCATGATCTCTTCATCGGCAGCCACAGGGTCCATAGGGTGGATGGCCGCAAGTTCAGGTGACGCCTCCAGCATGGCTGCGACTTCTGCCTGGGCAATTGGAATCCGATCGTCTTCCTGCTCAAATTTATCGTTAAGCGGACTCGGCTGGCGCACTTCGTACCAGAGCGGTGCGAGAAGTTGGTCATCAGCGGCAATGCTTCGGTGAAGCATCGTTGTGCCGGTGCGAGGAAGTCCGATCACGACGATGGGGCTGAGAATTTCCTCTTCCAGAATCTCAGGATAGCGCTCAATCCATTGCTCAAGTCTAAGTCGGTTTGCGAGTAAATCGCTCAAGCGGGCCGCATGAAACTGCCTGCCAATCTCATTAAGGGCTGCCTCGGTATTCAGCCCTTTGACCAGGGATTCGAGGGGGGATCTGAAACTCAAGTCGCTAAACGCCGAAGCGTTCGCGACTTCCAGCGCTTCGGTTATGAGTTGATCAGCATTTAGCACAATCCGGCCCCCATAAGCTTCACAGTCTCTGTACGTTCTGAATATTTGCGTTCGCCGCATTGCTTAGCTTGAGAAGCTTCGCGGTTGGCGCAGTTGCGTTGTCAGACAGTAAATACCGTATCGCTACCAACCCCTCTGACTCGTCGCCCGTGTTGAGCCAGTTCTCGCCTTCTGGAGCTGGAGTGTCGCTAATCCAAACACGGTAACGACCGTTCCGGTTCGTGATTTCACTGCCCTTGAGCGAGGCGGGTTGTCCATTGGGCTCGATAGACTGCATCCAATGGTCTTGTAAGGTGATGCTCCAGAAGGCAGCTGTAGGTACTTCGCCCTCAACAACGAGCGCCTCACCGGACGCGAGCGAGAAAGAGCCGCCGTGGTAGTCGTTGTCGGGCGTCGGATAGAAAATGCCCACGAAATCCGGAGACATGGTAGCGGGACGATCAAAACTATTCGTTGTTTCTTTGAGAGCGTCGGCGAGTGCAAGACTGCCTTGCCAAGTCTGATTAAAAAAGTTCACCGCGTTCGCTGCGCGCGTTTCAAAGGGGGTAGCACTCTGACCGGATGTACCGGTCTGAGTTATTACGCCAGTAATTGCGCTGGCTGCAGTCCCCAAGCGCTTAATGGTTAGCCTTGAAGGCTGGCGGGGCTCTGAGTCAAAGAAATACTCCCGAACCATGATCAGGTGACTGCTATCGCTGAGACTTAGTGTTAGTTGCTGAGAGCCCAGCTCTGTACCTTGCATTTGAGCCTCTTCAACACCGTTGTGGGAATCGATAGATGGCGCGCTCTCTGCACCTTTAATACGTTCAGTAATACCTTCAGTAATACCTTCAGCGCCCTTTGTACTTCCTATGCTTTTTTCCAGCGGCGTATCTGGTTTCTTACTTTCAGATGTCTCTTCACTCGATTCGTTGGTCAACCGGATGCGAAATACGCTGTTTTTGGCTTGGGGGACAATGCTCGTGGTGTCTGCCACGCGATTCCATCCGGTGAGGGGATTACGCTCATAAACAACAAATCCAAGGTAGTCGGCAGAACCTGTGGTGATGGCTACGTCGTATTTACTATCAGCGTCTATGGGCGCTGTTGAGTAGTTTGCATCAGGGCTATCACCCAAGAATTTTCGGTAGTCGCTCATCCAGTCGGTGAATGCTGGCTGTAGCGGGTCGCCTTTAGCGATATGCATCTCTACCGATGCGGCTAACAATCCGCTTAGGTAGTCATAGGCTTTGCCCAAGTCGGCTTCTGAAGCCTCCGGATTACGCTCACGAATGGCGTTTGCCGCATGCTCGAGACTGATCGATAGATCACTTATTTTTATGGCAGCCGCCGAGCCCAAGGCCCAGCTCATATCGGGTCGACTGATCGTATCTCGTGCGTTGAAGTTACCGAGTGTGTAACTCATCGACGCTACAATCAGGATGGCTGCAATGACACTTACCAGCCGACCGAGGCGCCGAGTCGTCGAGGTTTTAGTTTGAGGTACCGATGCCTCCTGACTCATGCGCTAACATCCGAGGAGCCCATGATTCGGGTGGTGGGGTTTACGGGGTCTTTACAGCCCACCCATCGGAAGCAGAGCGTTCCTTCCACGTGACCGCCGGTACTAAGCCAGTTTGCGTGTCCAGTGTCTTTCACTGCGATGTGTATATCTACCGAGCCGTCAGCGTTAACGCTGGCCGTATGTCGGTTGATTGAAATCTTGTGATATCGGTAGTCGAGGGACTCCATCCAGTAGTTATCAACTTGCAGGTTCCAGGTTTGGCAGTTGGGAACAGAGGGTAGCGTCACCACCATGACTTCATCTGAGGCTAAGCGAAAGTGCCCATGGTAGTAGATGATGTTGGGGTCACCGCCCACGGCTTGGCAAAAAGCCTGATCCCAAAGCGGAAGGCTGTTGGGGTTTTCTCGGATTTCTTTACTCCACTGGGAGAACAAACCCACGGTATTGCGATAAAAAGCCATCGCCTTGTCGAAGTCGGCCGAAATTTTCTCCGCGCTCAATGGGTCGGGAGTCGCTGATCGATCGACACGATGAATTTGTACCTCAGCAGGAGTCTCGAGCGCTCGATCCAGAAAGGTCTGACGAATCAGCAGCGACTCGGATTCTGTATCCATCGGCAGCCAGTTGCCCGACTGTTCCTTTGCGCTAAGGATGATCTCGAAGTTGCCATCAGCGTCGATCTCAATCGTATTGCTGTCGAGAAACCCCGTTTCGATTTGCTTGAAATTCTCTGCGTAACTGCCTTTGCTTGTCGCAAAGCTGATGTAGTCGATAGATCCGCGTTTTCCTGTTAATCGGTAGTCGAATCGCCCATCGATAACGGCTTTCTGGTAGATATTATCGGGGTTATCAGCGCCGAGCTTGATCGTCTCGTGAGCGGGTTGATAGAGCACGGGGAAGGCGGCGTCGTTGAACTCGACGTACCACTCGAGTGCCGCCCGTGCCATTCTGGATAGGTAACGCAAGCCTTCAGCTTGGCTTTGCTCGTCTTGAGGGACGTGACCCTTCGTCAGTTCTTGTCCTGCGGCTTTCAGCGTGTCGCAGAATGCATCCCATTTGGCAGCCATATCGTTAGCAGCCATGCGATAACCCTTATTGCTCAGTGACCAAGCCGGGTGCGCTACCGATCTGTTCGATCGCGACAACACCCTCAGCGGATGAAAGAAAGAGATTGGACATCAGCGTGTACTTGGAGACGCGCATTTTCCACTCGTCATTAACCCGCGCGTATTCATCCTCGTAGTAACCGCTCATTAGCTGCACTTGCTTCTGCTCGGTTTCAAGGAGCTGGAATCGCATGCGCCAACGACCTTTTGCCGTATCAGGACCGGTCATCTCGATTTCTGGCGCAGTACCGTGATGCATATCGACGTGTGTGGGGTGGCAGGCGAGCGATTCGAAGACACCAATGAAAGCGTCCATATCCGTGAACTCGCCGATGAAGCCAAAGTCGATAAGGAAATCATCCTCGTCATAACAGCTCCGCATGCCTGCGATATCTCGTGTGTCGCAGGCAAACCACCATCGCGCCTTAAGGCGTTTGATAGCCTCAATGTCTTCGAGGGCTTGAACCCTCGAAGCGAGATCAGTCGATGCAGACACGGTTACTTACCGGGAGCACCATTGACACCCGGCCATCGCGAGCCAGAAATTGTGTCAGCGAAGGGCAGGAATGCCTCGGGGTCCAAAGGCTTGGAGAGCGTGATCGAGCGATCCAAGAACGTGGGCCACCAGAGGTAGGCAGACAGCTGTTCACGCATTGGGAGCTTGCTCGCCAGCGGGTCCCATGGACTGTCACGAAGTACCAATTGGCCTTGTACGTTCTCTTTCCAAGCAGTGCCGTACTTACTTGCTACATGTACAACATGTGGCGGGAAGTCATAGCCCGTCGCAGGACCACCGATGCTGACTGCGCGCGATACCTTGATCCACCACTCGTTTTGCACGAACTCATCACCCGGATCGGTAGGCCCTTCGCTCATGCCTTCGAACTCGAGGAAGGTATAGCCTTGGTGCGTGCACTTTGCGCGAACCATTGGGCCCAAGCGGTGGTAGTCGATCTCACAGGGGTACTTGGGCTGACCATTCATCTCTTGCGAGATGAAGATTGCCGACTCCTGATCGATGCCATAGCCGAGCGTGAACTCGCCCTCGATTCCATCAAAATCAGCGTTTACCGTTGTGACTACACCGTACTCGGGAACATCAGGTACTGGGAAGTTATAAACCGTCAGATTGACGTTGGGCTCTTTGCCGACTGTGATGCCCGGAGGTAAAAGTGCTGCAATGGCTTCCGGATCGGTGCGGTAGTGAATCTTGAGCATCGGCCAGTTGATGATACAACCGGGTGCGCCCATTGGGGCTTGTGCGTCAGTCATGATGTTCTTCCTTTGTTATCGTTCTTTTAGCTGTTTTCATTACGCGAGGTGTTTCTCGCAATGTACTTTGGTCGCGGGGCACTCTTTTCGAATTGCCTCGAACTGCTTCGAACGGCAGGCCTCGCGTGCGGATTTAGTTAACCCACAGATTCCGGTACCGGCGTCGTTTTGTTGATAATCATATCTGCGCGACGCTGTACTTTGGCCATGCTGTCCTCGGTGTGCGTCAGTAACCAGAAATTACCCTCCGGAATGCCGGCAAGCGCCATCTCCGCAACTTCATCGGGATGCGTGGTCTTGAGGTCAAAACCATACTCTTCGGCCATGCGCTTCATATCTTCGACCGAGTTGATGCCCGTTTCGTTGCCTGTGACACCCTTATCAAACTCATCGGGACGAACCCGACCTGAGTTAAACAAGCCGGTTTCTACCACATAGGGGCCAGGGAATAGGGCGCTGACAACGACCGGCAAACCGCCCATTTGCACCTGGTAGTGCAGGTTCTCGGTGATGGTGTGGACGGCGGCTTTAGTTGCTGTGTAGATCGGAACATCGGGTAGCACGGTGTAGGCGCCATTGCCCGAGCCAGTAATGATCATGTGGGTTCTGTCGGCACGGGTGATCAGGTAGGGCATGAACACATTGATGCTATTCACGGCGCCCCAAAGATTCACATTGAAGCACCACTGCCAATCCTTCTCGGAGAATCCCCAAATGGGACCCGCTTCGCCGGCACCGATTCCGGCGTTGGCAAATACCAAGTCCACTTGCGAGAAGGTCTCAAGCGACGCGTCTAGAAGGCCTTGCAGGCTCTCAGTTGACGTTACATCGCAGCGCTCAACGCGATGTGGAATATTCTCTGCGGCAAGGTCTGTGGCGATGGCTTCCATTGCGTTGGCGTCAACATCGCCGATAACAACATTGGCGCCTGCGCGGCCGAGTCCAAAGGCGATGGATCGACCAACCCCGCTTGCACCGCCCGTGATGACCGCGGTTTTACCCTGATAGTAATCGCTCATTGTTGACCTCGCGGGCTCTCTGGAAGGTAGAACTGACGGACCCACTTTCTGAACAGCACAAGGGTCTCATCGCCTTTACAGAAAATAGGCTGCCTGCGGTGAACCTTGTTTTCCCAAATGGGGTAGTCGTCTGAAAGACCTTCGATAATGCCATCCATGACCTGGTCGCCGACAAATTCGGCAATTTCGTTACGGACAATCAGTGTCCAGCGCAGCAGGGTCTCGTTGCGCGAAATCGGCTGTGCTGAGTTGTAAACCAGCATCTCAGCCCCGGGGCCATAGCTCGTCATTACACGCGCCAAGCCGGGCTGGAACATGGTCGCGTGAAGGCCACCTTTCATGCCCTGTGCTTCGATTTCAGAGCGCAAGTGAACAGCACCATCGTCCTCAACAGCGACAGAGGAAGGTGGCGTTTGATTTTGCTTGTGCACGTACTGGAAGTGTTCGGGGTCACAGGAGTTCTCGGCGATATCCTGAATGTGAACGGGAATGTTGAATTCAACTTGGCGCGGTTCGGTCCAGTTCTCATCACCGATTTGCTCGATGACGGGGACTTCACGGTCTGGCTCAGCGCCTGTGGGATGGAACCACATGTAGATTTCGCCGTTCACTTCGCTAGTAGGCCAGTTCTGTACCTTGGCGCGGGTTGGAATCGTGTCGCAATAAGGGATGTGGTTGCACTTACCGTCGCCACCGAATTGCCAGCCGTGGAAAGGACACTGGATAGACTCACCAACCACTTTGCCGTTGACGCCCAAGTGCGCACCGAGGTGGGGACAAAAGGCATCGTGAACCCGAGCCTCGCCTGATTCAGTGCGGTATACGACAAGCTCTCGATCGAGTGCGCTAACCGCTTTTACGTCGCCGGGTTCCAGCTCATGACTTCTCGCAACTGACCACCAGCCAATTGGAAAGTCCGGTGCGGTATTCGTTTTTGAATCGCAAACTGCAATGAGTTCCATGTGAGTTTGATCCTTTGTTTTTGTTGTCTGTTAAGCGCCAAATATATCAGTGGATGGGCCAATGTCAGCTGCAAGTCCGTCGAGGTAAGCGCGATCGAGTCCATAGAACTCGATAGCGTTGCCACCCAAGATCTTGCGTCCTGCATCTGCGTCGAAGCCCTTGAAAGTGTCGAGGTAGTACTGCGCCGTATTCGGCCACGTGCCCTCAGGGTGGGGGAAATCACTGCCCCACATGATTTGTTCGAGACCAATCTGATCTCTCATGTCGAGGTCACGACGCGGCACACACGATGCGCCGATACCGCAGTTACGCGCGAAATACTCGCTGGGTGCCATTGACAAATGTGAACGGAAATCACCCAGCTTGGCGGAGAACTGCACGTCTGTGTAGTTGTGATCGAGGAGCATTAGCCATGACGGCACCATAAACATGGTACCGCCCTCGACAACCATCGCCTTGAGTCGTGGGAAACGCTCGAAAACACCGCCCCACAACATGAAGGTCAGCGGACGATACAGCCAAAACATGACTTCGGAGACGTAGGCGCCCATAGCACCTGGAAGCTCGTCGCTACGGTCTTCGTTGGGGAAGGCTGGGCCAAAGTATTCGTTGTGTGGCGCTGGGCCGGAGTGGAAGTGGATGACGATGCCCAGATCTTCACAGACCTCCCAGAAGGGGTCGTACTTCACGTCGTGGTAGGCCGCGTGCTCGCCCCACATAGTTGGGAGCATGACTCCCTTCAGGCCGTTCTCGTGACACCAGCGTGCCGCATCAACAGCTTGCTGAACATCAAACAAAAGCGGAATCGACGCGACGCCAAAGTGTCGTTTCGGGTCGTTAGCCACAAGCTCTGACAACCAGCGGTTGTGCGCCATTGCACCTGCCCACTGCAGTTCAGGCACGGCGTCTTTCGGTGACAAGCCAAGCCCAGCACCGAACGGTGGTGTGTTCTGCTCGGTAATGCCATCCGGGAAGATGATTTCCGCGGCAATGCCATCTTTCGCGAGCATCTTGTGTCGCTCGCCGTATTCCCACGCGCCAGTCAGCTCTTGTTGGATAGGCGCTCGCCATTCGTCGTTGATCTCTTTGATCAAGAACTGCTGCTCGGCCTTGTCCATCATCTCAATTTGGACGTCTACAGCCATGTCGATGAAGTCGTGGTACTTCGAATCAACATAGGGTTTGTACTGAGCAATCGGCAGTCCGGCGTGGCAGTCCGTGGAGACGACGGTTAAACGGTCAGTCATAGGATCCTCGATGTGTGAACGTTGTTATTACTGGATACGATGAACATAGGGGACGGGATGCGCAAGAGCAACTAGCAGATAGGTCTTGTCCTAGTCCAGTTGAGGGGGCTGAGCGCTTCCGAACAGAGAGGGGAGTGCAGCAAAAACTCACTGAAGTTTTTCAAGTTCGCTATCCAGCCAATACAGCTCGTAGTCGTTACCAATAGGTTCGGCCTGCTTTTTGAGTGCAAGTAACGTCTCGGTTCTCAGCGCTCGCTGCGTCTCTGTTACATCGGTACCCTCGAGCAACTCGAGTAGCAGTAAGGCTTTCTCAGGGGTCCCGGCATCCAAATAACGCCGCACTTGCAGGCGCGCCGCATCAAGATCCATCAGCTCAGCAACATCCGCCAAAATCGCGCGCTGAGAGGTTGGGTAAAGCTCACTCGTTCGATCAAAGTGGAACCACGTCGCGTAGTACTCCCAAATGGATTTAACCGCCCAACTGACCTTGCCATGAGATTGCGAAAGGCTGAGCTCCTGAGGTAGCGCGACGCTGCTCATGAGCTCCTCAACTGAAAACCCTGAGTTCATACCCGCCACTGTCTCGTCGTGAACGTGCTGGACCGCATCGCGGATTTTTCGCATGTCGCGGGCAATATTGTCGCCGCCGACCACGGGCTCGAGATGGCTAGGGAGGATCATCTCCGGCTCGAGCGCTACGATGCGGTTGAGCGAATCGACGTATTCGATGGGTTTGCGAACTTTCTCTCCCCGCATCGTGAACACATTCGGGAATTGCGGGAACTGGGGTCCAAAAAAGTCACCTGAGAGCAGTATCTTTTCGTCGGGTAACCATAAGACAATGTTGTCCGCGCCCTCGGCGCCCGGTGTTCCGTAGACCTCGAATCGTCTCCCACCCAGCGTGAAACGATAGGGCTCACCGTTACCTACGCGAACGTCGGGAATGAGACCTCGGAAATCCATGCCGGGGAGTGTGCGGGGCGTTTCAGGAATCCATGGAAAAAGGGTTCGGTTACGTTGATGAAGATAAGGGTTTAGCTCGGTGAGGTAGCGCTGCTCTTCTTCAAACTCCTCATGCGCAACGATTTCTGCGTTGCCTTCATCCCAGAGTCGCGTGCCGCCCACATGGTCGGCGTGGCTGTGACTCAGGATGATTTTCTTAGGTTCTTCGTCGCCTATGGCCGCTTTGAGCTTTGCAATCTGCTCGCTGGCCTGAATGATCAAGCCCGTATCGAAAATGACATTTCCTTCACTGGTCTCGATGGCAAAGCTATTACCCACGCCCGAGGCTTGAAAGATACCCGGTGCAACCTCACTCACGGCAATGGGTAGGGTGATCAGTTCGGCAGCGGCGAGACCGCGCGCGTTGTTCTCGGCCACCACGTCAGACATGTTGGCTACCGCTGCCTTCCCCGCGGCACTCGCAATGGTCTGTCGCGCCTTGCTCTGCAATCTATCAAGATTCGGTAGCACCAAAACGGCGGCTAATATAAGGGCAAGAACACCCGAAGTGATTAGAAGATTTTTACGCTGCATGGTTTTCACTCTTATTGTCTGCGCGATACTCTCTGAGACACAGTGTGCCACAGCACGATAATAAAAAAGGAAGGTGGGTTATGGTCCGAATAGGGGCCTTTTGCTTGAGCGTTCTCGTTTTTCTGACGTCGTCCTCCGTGTTTGCCGGTGACAAGCCGAATATCATTGTCATGGTGGCAGATGACCTCGGTTGGGCGGATGTAGGGTTTCACGGCAACCAGATCATCGAGACACCCTCGCTCGATCGTATTGCCGCCGAGGGAACCCAACTGAATCGGTTCTATACCACTCCGATTTGCTCGCCCACGCGCGCGGCCTTGATGACAGGGCGGGATCCGATTCGATTGGGTGTTGCTTACTCCACAATAATGCCGTGGCATAACAACGGGATTCATCCCGAGGAGACCTTCCTTCCTGAGTTATTTGCAGGCGCGGGCTATCAAACGGCGATGGTGGGGAAGTGGCACTTGGGTCATGCGCAGCAGACCTACCACCCAAATGCGCGAGGCTTTGAACATTTTTACGGCCACCTGCATACCGAGGTAGGCTTCTTCCCACCCTTTGCGAGCTTGGGCGGTAAAGACTTTCAGCGTAACGGCGTTTCTATCGACGATCAGGGTTACGAGAGTTACTTACTCGCCGACGAGGTCAGTCGCTACATTCGTGAGCGCGATGCGGCAAAGCCCTTCTTTATTTACATGCCGTTTATTGCGCCTCATACGCCACTCGATGCCCCAGAGGACCTGAAAGCCAAGTACGCCGATATGGAGGATGATCGGGGTAAGTCGCGCAGTAAAATGGCGGATAACACGCGATTTATGGCGAAAGTCACCCGCCGAGAGAGTGCGCGTCCCATGTATGCCGCGGTAGTCGACGGCATGGATCAGTCTATCGGTAGAGTATTAGACACGCTCGATGCCGAGGGGCTAACCGACAATACGATAGTGCTTTTTTTCTCGGATAACGGGGGAGCGGTGTACGCCATCGGCGGTGCAGACAACGCGCCGTTGCGTGGCGGCAAGGGCGATACCTTTGAGGGTGGCATCCGGGTGGTTGCCACCATGCGTTGGCCTGAAAAGATCGCCCCGGGCGGCAAAGTCGACTCAATTATGTCGGTGATGGACGTTTTCCCCACACTGCTTGCCGCAGCCGGTATCGAGCCCGCGACGCGCCATCGCCTGGACGGACGAAATTTACTCCCGGCCATCGTCGATGGTGAAGACGTTGCGCGCGAGGATCTTCTGTTCTTCATCGCTGAGTCGCCCTTTAAAAACACGGTGAACGTCACCGCATTCAACGACGAGTGGAAGTTGGTCCAGCGCATCGAGACAGGGTTTACATCGGTTGAGGTCAGCAATTTTCTCTTCGATATCAACGCAGACCCCAATGAGTATCAGAACCTAGCGCTTGAGCACCCTGACGTCGTGGCTGAGTTGGCTGATGAAATTCGCCACTGGAGAAACCTCTATCCCGTCGCGGGTACCCGTTCTGAATTGATGCCACCGCCGGGATGGCGAGCGCCCCTCGATTGGGCTGATTATCCGTTGCAAGGGGATGTTCTCCAAGGTGAAGCATCCGGCGGTATGCCTCCCGAAAGCGCCATTCGTATGCTCGACTGGCAGTACGGTGAAAACGGACGCCTCATTTACAATTGCGAACCGTATCGTTGGGCTGGAGGCGGCCTGTGCAAAAGCCAATAGATCAGCGCTTCGTGGCGATTTCCGTTTTGGGTCAGAGTCTTAGCGCCTGTGTCCTACGGTGTTTTCGCACCGTTCAAAGTACATGCAAAAGTGCCTGCCATGGCACCAACACAAATGCCTACCGCAGTAATGATAGCTGTGAGGGCCATTGCCACAGCATATGCTCAGAGATTGGGGAGTCATGGCTTGGATAAGCTTGTACAAAAACAGCTGATCCAGCGCTTGGACGATACGATGTCTGCGAACGCCGAGCCGTCCAAGGGTCAAACACATCGCCTTTCTGCGAAGCGTTACACCTGTGAAGACGAGTATCTCCGGGAACAGCAAACGTTATTTAGTCGCTACCCAGTCATTGTTGGGCATCAATCCCAGCTGCCGAACGTGGGTGATTACCTAACCACCGAGCTCGCTGGCGTCCCACTGGTCGCTATTCGCTCGGAAATCGACACGATCTCCGTCTTTATAAATGCGTGCCGGCATCGCGGCGCTAAGTTGCTAAACGCGGAGCGTGGTCAATGCAAAACGCGGTTGATTTGTCCGTATCACGCTTGGAGCTACGACCGGGCGGGTCATTTGGTCGGTGTACCCAAAGAGTCCTCGTTTGGTGAGTTAGACAAATCAGCGCTCGGGCTTCGTGAAGTCCACAGTGAGCTTCGCCACGGATTTATCTGGGTGACGCTAACACCAGGTGAACAACCGGTAAGTGTTGCCGACCATTTGGGTGCGGCGATGAACCATGACTTGGAATGCCTGAATACGGCGGAGCACGAGGTATTTCGTTCTGAGCGAGTCAGCGTGAATGCCAACTGGAAATTGGTTATGGACGCTTTTGCCGAGGGCTATCACGTATCAGCGCTTCATAAAGAGAGCATTGCGCCATTCTTTTTTGATGTGACCTTGCTCGATGACTTCACACCTCATGTTCGTCAGGTGGGGGCGAGAAAGTCATTGGCAGACGTTGATCGGAAGCGTTTTACCGATGCTGACTTCAGAGAGGCGACCACCGGGTTCTACAACCTCTTCCCCAACAGTATCTTTGTCTTACACCCGTTGTGGATCTCACAGGTCATGTTGGAGCCGAAAGCCGCCGACAGGGTTGATGTTGTTCACAATATGCTTGTCCCAGTCGATGAAAACTTGCGGGCCAACGACTCTCGCTTGGAGCGAAGTTTTCAGCTGATTCACAACGAGGTCTTCGTCAAAGAGGACCTCAATATAGCCGCCAGCATTCAGAGCACGCTCAAGAGTGGACTCGAGGAGTCGCTTCATCTTGGCAGCGCGGAAGAGGGCGTCCGCTTATTTCACGCAGCGCGGGATAAAGCCCTGAAGGGTTAGGGAGCGTGCTGGAAGCTAATGGCAGCTAGTGAAGGTCTGACTTGACGTACATCCGTATTAAGGTAACTACCTTCAGCTAATCTCAAAGGGCCCGTGTTATGTCTGGTGCTATGTCTGGTTGTCCGTTCACCCATCCCCTCGATCTCGATGCCTACAGTCGGGGTATGCCGTATGAGGCGCTTGCAGAGGCTCGGCAACAAGGCAGCTTCGTTCGCTACGAGGATCCAGCAACAGGCGTTCCTTACTGGGCTGCGGTCAAGCGCGACGCCTTGGACTTTGTCTCGCAAAACCCCGCTCTGTTTTCCTCGCAAACCGAGGGGCCTTTCCCCATGGAGCCTGAGGATGAGGTGCAGCGTGAGATCAATCAGATCATGCACGACAATAGTTTCATCGCCATGGATCCGCCGAAGCATGTTACCCATCGTCGTATCGTTAAGGATGCCTTTACGCCAAAAGCAGTGGCTGCCATGGAGCCCTGGCTGCGACAGCAAGCGAAGCTGATCGTCGATCGTGTTGCAAAGCGAGGCGAGTGTGAGTTTGTCGAGGAGGTCGCCGCTGAGTTGCCTCTGATGGCTATTCTCGAACTGCTCGGTGTTCCACTCGAGGATCGTCAGCAGTTTTTTAAGTGGACCAACACCATGACGTTTGCGGACGATCCCGACGTGGCAGGGGGCATGGCGGAAGCCCAGACCGCATCGTTTGAAGTCATGATTTATGCGGCTGAGCTCGCGCAAAAACAGCGCCAGGGCTATACCGGCCCGATTATTCAGGCGCTGCTTGAAGGTGAAATTGACGGGCAGCCCATCACCGATGAAATGTTCTCATGGGTGTTTATTCTGCTCATGGTGGGTGGAAACGAAAGCACGCGAACCGCAATAGCGCATGGGCTTAGGCTCTTGATGGAAAACCCGGACCAGCTACAGCACCTAGTCGATCACCCCGAGGATATCCCGGCAGCGGTTGAGGAAATGCTGCGCTACAACACGGCGTTTATCGCGATGCGCCGTACCGCCACGCAGGATATCGAGTGGCAGGGCTATAACATCAAGAAAGGCGACAAGGTGGTGATGCACTATCACTCGGTGAATCACGATGAAGACGTTTTTGGCGATGATGCGCTGACCTTCGACATTCATCGCATGAAACGTATGCCGACTTTGAATCGCGAAATTCGCTCCTTCGGTATCGGTCAGCACTTTTGTTTGGGCATCAACCTAGCGCGGCTCGAGATGCGGATCATGTTTGAAGAGCTCCTGCCCAGGCTGAGAAACCCAGCGCTCGCGGGAGAGATTACGTACATGCGCTCCTATTTCATCAGCACGATCAAAAAGATGCCGATTACTTTCACGCCCGAGGTCTGAACCGCGCGCTTTAGCCTCATAACGAGCTAACAGCCTGAGCAGGGCAAAGTGAGAGGGTATTAGAGGTCGAGAGAGTGCGAGAGGGTGAGGAAATCAGCGGCTCAGTGAGCAGTGCAGCGAGTGCGCATTGGAGTGACTAAAGGCATTCAACGACTCCTGCGGTTAGTCCAATGGTTCATGTATCGCATTGCATGAGCGACGTTAGGCGTTAGGATACGGGTGGTTTTAGGCGCTCTGCATAAGTGTCAGATAAAAGAGCCAGACAATAAGAAAGAGTTAATGAAGCTCAAGGGGGCAAAATGGCATTCACCGGACAGTTGGCCGTCGTAACCGGCGGTGGCAGCGGCATGGGCCAGACCTGGGCGAGAAAGTTAGCTGAGGGCGGCGCGACGGTCGTCCTTATCGACGTCAATGCGAAAGGCATGGAAGCAACAGCCTCGGGATTCGAAACCGTGCATCCACATCTCGTCGATATCACTGACTCCGACGCGGTAAAGCAGGTTTTTACGGATATTGAGTCCAACTACGGTCCAATTGATCGGGTGATCAACGCAGCGGCGATTATGCCCTTCGGGCGTCTGGTCGACGAAGATCCCAAGATCACTAACAAAGTGATGTCAGTGAATTACGGTGGCCTGGCAAATGTGGCTACGGCTACGCTTCCTGCGATGTTGGCCCGCGGTTACGGCGATTTTATTAGCTTCTCTTCCATGACCGGTATTATTCCTGGCTTGCTGATGGGGGCCTATGCCTCGAGTAAAGCAGCGGTCCAGCACTACAGCGAAATCCTCTACCACGAGAATCGGGACAGCGGCCTTCGGTTTTGTTGTGTCTGTCCGCCTGCAGTGGCAACGCCTCTTTGGCGACAGGCCGAGGCGACAGTGGTCCCTAAATTACCTTCCAAGGGCGAGACATTGACACCCGACGAGGTGATTGCCGAGGTTGAGCGCTGCTTAGAGGCCGGCAAACCTTTTGCCTACCCGGGCAAGCAGACAAAGTTTGGTGTGCTCATGCGCCGTCTTTTTCCGGGCGTCGTTTGGAAGGCCTCTCACGATGCTGAAGGTTTTTAAGTCCATCCTCCCCAAAAAAGCCGCTAAAAGCTCAACGGTTCGGGTTCGAGCAATACGCTTTTAAGCTTCGCTCGGGAGCACTGAATGCTCTGCGAGTAGAAACCCAGCGCTAATTCCGAGGGGGCGTCTCGCTCGTTCTCAAAAGATGGTCAGAGAGTCCAGACAGTGCCTTAGCCACCGAATCGCTCGTGAACCGCCTTACGTCTCACTTGAATAGCCTCCCAGCGCGCCTCGGGCGACACCTTCGGGAGATCCTCGATAAACGCGGCTAACTCCTCCGAGTTCAATACCCGCGTGCGTGGCTGGTCGGCTTCTGTCGGTGGCGAGTCAAGGCCTTGCCAGCGCATGAATATGAGTCCCTCATCATGTCCTGCCGGATCAAGCCAGTTAGCAACACCCGGATCTTCGAGTGAGATCAGCGCATAACAGCGGCTCTCGTCCTCGCGACAACCCAACTGATTCATATTCAGGGTGCTCGTGTGGTTTTCGTAATCCATACTGACAAACCAGCGATTACCGAGTTGAATTCCCATGTACGGCGCACCCGTATCTCCAAACTCGATAAGCATGGTTTCATCAGGAGTCAGTTTGAAGTTACCAAACGCAGAGTACTGCTCGACAAGACCACCGGGCGTTACCCGCATGTTAAAAATGGAATTATTGGGGACCAGCGACCACATGCGATCAGCGATTGCGATCCAGCTTGCAGTTCGGTCGTACATCGATTGAGAAGCGCGCTCAAAGCCACCAATCATATCGAGCTCGGACAAAGGTGTTGGCGCAACCCTTTCAGAATCAAGGCGCTCGATGTAAAGCGGGTCGAGACGTTCTTTTTCCCAATCCGAGTGCGTAAAACGAACGAGTAGAGATTCAGCACCAGGCGCGTTCTTCATCCAGTTCGCAACGCCCTCGGGGCGTTCAGGGCTGACGAAAATTTCAAAGTTACCCTCGTCATCCATCTCCATCTGGTCGGCATAAAGTACACTCACATTGGTACTGCTACCAGCGTTACCCACCCCCGGCACGCCGATGACGAGCTGAAAAATCAGTTGTGTGGTGTTGCCGCGCTTACCGGTTAGTCGATACGTGCCATCATCATCGAGAAGCGCAAAGAAGTAATTATTGTCAGGGTTATCCAACCCCGCTTTGCTGGTCCAATCGACACCGCGCATGGTGCGTGGGTAGTCGTGTGAAGTGAGGGCACCTGCCTTGATGGATCCGACAATGGTGTAAAGAAGACCTCGGTATGCCTCTGCGCGTGCCAGCGGGTCGTCAAAATTGATATGGGTTTTATAGAGCGCCAGCGTGTCCCGCTGCGCCTGAATAAAGCCTTCAAAGGCCGCATCTAGCGGATCGTCAGCTTTTGTCTGGCTCGGCTCATAACGCGGTGCGGGTGCTGTCATGCGCCCCGCATAAAAGCCCGCGACGGTCAGGATCAAAACGATCAGTAGCAATATAATCTTCTTCATGGAGTTTCCTGCTTGCGTTGCTGGCTACGGTCTCGGTACCAAGCGATAGCATCTGAAATAGTCTCGCTCAGAGGGCGGGGTGACCACCCCAGTTCAGCGGCCGCCTTTGCGTGGTTCATTGGGCCAAAGGCCTCGGATAAAAACATCGAGGTTCGACAGAATTTGGCGTCTTTGATCCCTCGGAGACGATTGATGACTTCGGCAATCGTTGCGAAGACATAGGCTTTGCGCATGGAGAGCACAGAAGGTTTGGCGTATCCCATCGACTCCGCCGCCATGGCATAAAAGTCTTGCTGTCGAAGGCATTCGCTAACAATCGCGTAACGCTCGCCGATGCGTCCGCTGGTCTCCGCGAGCAAACACGCCTCTGCCGCGTCCCGAACGTCTACCGTGGGTAGGCTGCAGCTAAGTGCCGTACTTTTATTTTTCGTTGCCTGCCAGAGCGCATTTCCGTGGGGTGTCGGGCCATGATCTCCGGGGCCATAGGTATTAGCGACACAGAGCATGACGGCTGGAAGTCCCCGCTCCGTAACGGCGTCGGTAACGGCTTTCTCCGCGAGGACACGCGTTTTTACGTAATCAGGTGCCTCCTCCCACCAGTCGAAAGCATGTTCCTCGCGCGCGGGGGACCCTGAGTGACGAGGCAAGGTGACCATTGAGCTCGTAAAGACAAACCGCGTGATGTTTTCGGCGACAGCGGTGTCCAGTACATTGGCGAGTCCATCGACATTGGTGCAATAGAGCGGTGCTGAATCGACCAGCCAAGCGCGTGTGTCGACCACGTTGTAAAAGACAGAGCCACAGCCATCCATTGCCGCTTTCACGGAGTCGATGTCGCTAATGTCGCCGCGGCAGATCTCAATATCCAAACCTTCAAGGGCGCTGAGGTCACTTGTGGGTCGCACCATTGCGCGAACTCGCCGGCCTTGGGCGACGAGACGGCGCGTGATGTGGCTGCCCATAAACCCATTTGCCCCCATGACCAGTGCCAAGGGTGAGTTCGCATGATCCTTATTGATCGTGTTATCCAAAAACAAATTCACCTATTGGTTTTATTCTTTTCGATGATTGAGCCTGTAACCGGCATGGGGTGCAATCTTCTTGTGCCCCCCAAAGGGACGATGGTCAAGCCTCTAGGGTCGGTATACTGCAGTAAACGTATCGAGATTGTTCGACCTCATTAGTGTTCGAGTTAATTAGTGTTTGAACTCATTCTTGTTTGACCTCATATGGGTGCCGTCGCATGTTAGAAACAGCCTTTCAACCACTTCAACTGGGTCCGCTGAAGCTTCCTAACCGCTTTATCAAAGCGGGTGCTAACGAGAACATGTCAAAGCAGGGCAGACCGACCCGAGCGATGCGCATGCATCACGAAGCGCTTATCAAAGGCGGTGTGGGCATGACGACCATGGCATATGTCGCGGTCGAGAAAGACGGTAGAACGCTGCCCGATCAGGTGTGGGTGCACGATGAGGCAATGGCGGATCTGCGAGCTGTTACCGACGCCGTTCATCAAGCAGGCGGCAAGATCGCGGCGCAGATCACACACGGCGGCAGCTTTGTTACCGGTGTCTTTATTCCCAGACGGCTCCAGAGTTCAGTGTCTGGTTTTAATCCGGCGGGTCTGCTTCGCGGCAATATGTTCCGTCGGGCTATGAACGAGCGCGATATGGATAGGATGGTGGGCTTATTCGTTAACGCGGCAGAGCGCTGTTTTGAGGCTGGCTTTGATGCGGTCGAAATCCATATGGGGCACGGCTATCTACTGAATCAATTTTTATCGCCCCTCGATAACCAGCGTAAGGATCAATACGGCGGTAGCGCTGAGAATCGGGCGCGTTTTCCTGCCCGAGTGTTGCGTGCGGTGAAAGAGGCTGTTGGCGACCGAATGGCGGTGATCGCGAAGATTAATGTTGCCGACGGTCGTAGCAAAGGCGCTCAGTTGGAGGACGGTATTGTCACCGCGAAGATCCTAGAGGCGGCTGGCGCTGATATGTTGGTGCTGTCCGGTGGCCGAAACGTCGAATCGGGTTGGTTTACTTTCGGCAGTAATATGAATTTAGACGCCATGCTACGTGTTATTGGCAAGTGGTCATTAAGCGGTATGGCTATCGCGTCAACCCAGGCTTCTGTGCCAAAAATCGACTTTAAACCGCTCTATTTTTGGGAGTACTCGACGAAGATTCGCGAGGCTGTCTCGATTCCGCTTGCCTATTTGGGTGGCGTGACATCGGCAGACAACGTCTCGCAGTGTATGGAGGCTGGGTTTGAAGCGGTGCAGCTCGCGCGCGCACTGCTGCGAGAGCCTGACCTTGTGAATCGATGGCGAGAGGAGGGTGGTGAATCGTTATGTGATAACTGTAATAGCTGCGTTGCCTACATCTATCACCCGGCGGGTACATGGTGTATCCACCAACCTGCCAACAAGCTTGAGGATAATCAGATTCTGGCCTCACAAGGTTAGACCCTGTTGAGGTGGAGGCGTTACGCTTGTCTTCTGCCGACAAAACGCGGAAATCAATGCTGAAAATAATGCCGACAACAATAATGAGGGCATCAAACACATGAAGATCGAATTTCTTCGCGACATCGCGGCACCGAAAGAGCTGGTCTGGCAGGTCATTACCGATTTTTCTGCTTACGGTGAATGGAACCCGTTTGTAACGGCGTGCGACGCTGAGTTGCGCGCGGGCGCACCGATTTCGATGACGGTTGTGCTGGGCAAGAACGTAAGAGACCAGGTCGAGTTTGTCAGTCAGGTAATCCCAGGCGAGTTGTTTGAATACCGCATGAAGCCTGCCGGCCCGCTTCTGCATAGTTATCGACAGCACGAAGTGATTGCTTTGGACGATGGTAATACCCGTTATCGGTCGACCTTTGAGCTCAATGGCTGGATATCGGGATTGGTTGGCTTGAGCCTTGGGTCTGCATTGGAAGATGGGTTTCAGGGAATGACCGATAGTTTGGTGAGCCGCGCAGAGAGCTTGGTATAGCCAAGACTCTGCAGAGGTCATTACCTTAGCGATTACCTGTTTTCGAAAAGGGTTTTAAAACAAAGGGTTTTATAACGGGAGCTCTGTACAGCGAGTTTTGAAACAGGATGTTTGAATCAGTGATTTTGAATCAGAGTCTTTGACTAACGGCTCATTGAGAATGAGATCCTCGAATAGTGGGTTTTAAACATTGGTTCCTTGATCAGGAGGAGACATGACAGTCACGGATAAGCGGGTTGCATTGGTGACCGGCGCAAGTCGAGGTGCGGGTGCCGGCATTGCGCGTGCGTTAGGCAGCTACGGTATGCGTGTATACGTGACCGGCAGAGCAGAAACCGTTGGAGAGGCAAAGGGTTGGGACGGCGCAGCATTGCCCGGGACGGTTCACAGCACGGCCGCTGAGGTAGCCGCTGCAGGCGGCGAGGGCATTGCTGTACGTTGTGACCACGGCGATGACAGTCAAGTCGCAGCACTCTTCGATCAGATTCAGCAGGAATCAGGACGCCTCGACATTTTGGTGAATAACGCAACCATGATTCACCCCGAACTGATCAGCCCCAAGCCGTTTTGGGAGAAGGAGCTTGCGGCAGTCGGCATTTTGGACGTCGGTCTGAAATCGGCGTATGTCGCGAGTTGGTATGCGGCGAAAATGATGGTGCAGCAGGGGGCAGGGTTGATCGCTTTTGGCTCATCGTTTGGCGCAAATTGCTACATGCACGGGCCGGGCTATGGCGCGCAAAAGGCTGGGATCGATAAATTTGCGCACGATATGCAGCACGACTTTGCCGATACAGGTGTCAATGCGGTATCGATATGGATGGGACCACTGAGGACAGAACGTGCGCTCATGGCCGCTGAGGTGCATCCCGAGCAATACGAAGAGATTATGAAGGTGGCTGAAAACCCCGAATACACAGGGCACTTGTTGCAGGCTTTGTCCGTTAGCCCTGATATCGCGAAATATGCAGGCAAGACGCTCGTTGGTGCTGAGCTTGGCGTTGAGCTTGGGATCTCTGACGACGGTGAATTTCGAATCTCTCACCGTGAAATGCTCGGGGGGCCGCCAGAGCGATCTCAGGCGGTAATCTATTAACGCAGGGTAAGCGATGCTAACCAGCGTTAACGCCGGTTAGCGATGAAATGATGGTTACTGCTGACCGGTTTGCGATTGCTGGTTACCGATTTAGAGGAATAGGGAATGATGAGACGACAGGCCGAGGCTGGCGGAACAAAAATAAGAGTTCTAATAATTGCGGTGCTACTGGTCTCTTTCCCGGCTTATCAGTTACTGGTTCCCATCGACGATCCATCACTGGATGGGCCTGATAACTCAGTGACTTTGTCAGTCAATACCGACCAACCCGGTGAGGCTCATCTCAATAAGTCCAGCACCGAGGGCGAGCGTCATGTTTTCTGGGGTGACCTCCATATCCACACATCGCTCTCGAGCGATGCGTTCACCATGGGCGTTCGGGCAGTACCCGATGATGTTTATCGCTTTGCTAAGGGCGAGACTTTGGAGCATGGCGCCGGATACCCCGTTACTATCACGCGCCCGCTCGATTTTGCCGCGATTACCGACCATGCTGAGTATCTAGGGCAGGCCAAGCTTTCGGGCCTAGATGTTCCCACTACGCGGCAGTCGTTATCAGATATTCTTAGGCGCGAGAATCGACTCACTGTGACCCAGTCGTGGTGGGAAATTATGAGCTTGATCCGCGAGAACGGCTTTAAGTTGACACTCACCGGTGTCGATGCCGATATCAATCGCGCGGCCTGGGACGAGATTGTGGCCGCCGCTGAGCGCCATAATGAGCCTGGTGTATTTACCACCTTTCCCGGCTGGGAGTGGTCAGCAGATACGGGAGACGTCGGTACGCACCTCCATCGCAACGTGATCTATGGCAGTGATGATTTGCCATACATCCCCTTCAGTTCAATCGACGGTCCGACACCGCCCGATTTGTGGGTATTTCTGCGTGGGGAGCGCGAGTCGGGTCGAAGGGTGATGGCCATTCCTCACAACCCTAACCTTAGTGAAGGTCTGGCTTATCGCATCACCGACAACGACGGTAAGCGAATTGATTTGGTGTCGCCTCCTGATCGGTCCGATTTAGAGCCCATCAGCGAGATACTACAGATCAAGGGCAGTTCTGAGACGCATCCACTGTTATCCAGTCTCGATGAGTTTGCCGATTTCGAAATAGCAGGAACGGTACCGGGGCGTGAGGTCACCCTAACTAGCGTTAAAGGCGCTTATGCGCGTGACGCGCTTCGAAGTGGTATTTCCATGGCGCATAGCGAAGGCTTTAATCCATTGAAATTTGGCGTGATTGGCTCTAGCGACAGCCACAACGCGACCTCGCCAAGCGATGAAAAAGGGTATACCGGCAAGCTGCCCATGATGGACGGCTCTGCGGGTTTGAGAACGGGAGCCGCGGGCTTAGGACTCGATAAAATGACACCTGCGCGTAAGTGGGGCTCTGGTGGCCTTGCGGCTGTGTGGGCGCCTGAGAATACTCGCGAGGCGCTCTTTGACGCCATGCAGCGCCGCGAAACGTTTGCCACCTCGGGACCTAGAATCGTCGTTAGTTTGTTTGCGGGGTGGGGTTTCCCCGAAGGAACGGCAGCTTCGGCCAACTTCGATGCAATCGCACGTGAAGACGGCGTGCCCATGGGCTCTTCGTTACCCGAGATGTCTAGACCTAACTCTGTTGATAGCGACTCAGCCGCGCCTGAGTTTGTGGTGGTCGCCGAGCGAGACCCTATCGGGGCTAATCTCGATCGGATCCAAATGATCAAAGGCTGGGTTGATTCGGCTGGGCAGAGTCACGAACGCATTTATGACCTTGCTTGGTCAGATGGGCGAAGTTTTGAGCCAGAAACAGGGCGCCCTGAAGCGGTTGGTTCCACGGTAGATCCAGCAACAGCTAGCTATGAGAACAGCATCGGCGCACCTCAGTTGCGTGCGCAGTGGTCAGACCCTGACTTTGATAGCGATCAAGAAGCGTTTTACTACGTGAGGGTTTTAGAGATCCCCACACCCCGATGGTCGACGTACGATGCTGTGCAGTTAGGCATGGAGCCAATGGCGCCGGTTGCGATTCAGGAGCGCGCCATTAGCTCAGCGATTTGGTATCGGCCTTAAAGCCCTACAGCTCTGAGTCCCTTATTCCCCAAATCGCGAGAGCCTTAAGGCTTTAAGGCGCTCAATCCCTGAAGACCTTAAGATTAGAAAACGCTGAGCCCGCGGTACTTACAAAATCCCGGGGATAATGGCTTTACGCTCTTTCGGATAGTCATCGAAGTTCTTGTGGAACCACTTGTGCGTGAACAGAGCGCGTGGAATCAGGTTGCCTGCGGTCATAGCCAGCACAAAAACGGCACCGAGGTTCCAAACCATGATGGCAAAGCCGGTGAATGACAGGATTTCACCGAAGTACTGCGGACACGTCACCCACTTAAAGCCACCACCGTAAGGAATCTTGTACCGGGGCTCGTCTGGACTTGGGTTGGGCGATCGCAGATTTCTTAGGATGCTGTCTGAGTGCACATTGAGCGTGAAACCAATGACATAGATCGCAAGACCAATCTGGAAACGCGGATCGTTAAACCACGCTTCGGTGTACTGGGATCCAAACTCTGTGAGATAAGCCGCGTTGAAATAGCCATGCAGGAATAATGTCGCCCAACCTGCAATGACCACACCGAGTGAGAAGCTCGCGGTTGAGCCTGGCTGCACCCGCATTAGCATCGGTGTGACCAGGGCTCGGTTTGTGTAGTGGAACATCCACACTGCGAGGAAAAACAGCGGCACCGTTTGGTCAGCGTTGGGGCCCATGAAAAACACGATGGGGAAAACAATGAGACCCGGCAGTTCCATCAGGATCCATCCGGCTTTGGAGCCTAGCTTGATCCCTTTTGCACGCTTACCACCGCCAAATCGACCGCCGTAAGCCGCTGTACCAAAGAAGCTAGAAACCATTACGAGCAATGAATAAGCAAAGCCCACAAGGAGGAGCGTGTCGTAAAGTGTATTGCCGGTGTACCACTGCATATGCCATGTCCTGTCTGAGATAAGTTCTGCGGCGCTTAAGGTCGCTCCGTAGCGTTGTGGAAGCAAGCATGGGCCATCGTCCAAACGGAGGCAGAGACCCGCCCAGCATGGCGATACATTGGCTGGCATACTGATAAGAAAAGCGGGGGCTTACCGTGTCGTTTTCACCCATCTTAGAAAAAGACGTTACCGACTGGGCAGATGAAAAAGATGTGCTAATCGTTGGCTTTGGCGGTGCAGGAGCCTGTGCCGCGATTGAGGCCTATGATAATGGCGCGTCGGTTGCGATTTTTGAGGCGGCGTCTGAGAGTGGCGGGTCGACAAAATTGTCTTCAGCCGAGCTGTATCTCGGTGGCGGAACCAAAGTTCAAAAAGCCGTGGGTTATGAGGATTCAGTAGAGGATGTCTTCGGCTACCTCATGGATTCGAACGGTCCGCAGGCTGATCCGGCCAAAGTGCGGGCTTACGCCGAAGGGGGAGCAGCGCATCTCGATTGGTTAATGGAGCTCGGCGTGCCTTTCAAAATGTCCGAGTATCCGCAGCGCGCCATGATGGCCCTAACAGACGACTGCTTGTTGTACACCGGCAGCGAGAAAGCCTGGCCCTATGTCGAAAAGTACGGGCATGCGCCGCGTGGTCACAATCTCTATGTCGAGGGCGATAACGGCGGACCGCTGTTCGTTAAAATCATCACTGAGGCGGTAGAGAAGCGCGATATCGACGTGCACATCGAGGCGCGTGCACTGAGGCTTATTGTCGATAGTTACGGTCCTGGGCAGCGTATTGTGGGTCTGGTCGTTCGCGAGGACATGGAAGAGCGCTGTTACCGAGCAAACAAAGGGGTTGTTTTGTGTGCGGGTGGCTTCGTTATGAACCCCGAAATGATGCAGCAATACGCGCCCGAGCTGGCAAAGGCAGGTACTGTGCCAATTGGTAACCCAAACGATACCGGCGGCGGTATCCAAATGGGACTCAGTGTTGGTGCCAGAGCGATCAATATGCACGAGGGCTTCCTGAGTGTTCCGTTCTATCCACCGGCCACATTGACCCACGGCATCTTTGTTAATGGCCAAGGGCAGCGATTTATCAACGAGGATGCCTACCACGGCCGCATCGGGTGCTACCTAGTGAAGCAAACCTTTCCCGTCTACCTCGTGCTGAACGTTGAAGACTATGCAGATTATGAAACCGCGAGTTGGCTAGCGGCGCCGGTTGCAGGGACAGGGGAAACGCTCGCCGAGCTTGCGAGTGAGCTGGAGCTTCCCGACGCTGCACTCGCACAAACGGTGGAAACCTACAATCAAGCAGCGGCAAGCGGACACGACGAGAAGTTCTACAAGTCCAAGGACTGGTTAAAACCGCTGACCGGGCCTTTTGTTGCGCTCGACTGCACACCGGGTAACGGGGCGTTCTTCCCGCATTTCACGCTCGGTGGTTTAGATACCACGGTGGATGGGCAGGTGTTGACGTCGCAAGGTGAGGTAATTCCGGGGCTTTATGCAGCAGGGCGAACGGCCTGCGGTGTCCCGCGTCGCGGTGATGGTTATGCATCCGGGAGCTCTGTCGGCGATGCGACGTTCTCGGGACGCCGTGCCGGCCGTCAAGCGGCCGCGGCGTAAGTCGGCGAAGAGGATAGAGATATGACTGACTCAGCACTACTGGCACGCATCGATCGATTGGAGTCTATCGATGAGATTCGACAACTGGCGGCGAAGTACTCACTTGCGCTCGATATGCGCGATATGGATGCCATGGTGAATCTGTTTCCTGAGGATGTGCGCGTCGGTAAGGACAAAGTGGGTCGCGCGCATTTCAAGCAGTGGATGGATGAGACCTTAAGGGTTCAATTCACGGGAACCTCGCACCACATCGGCAACCACATCATCGAATTTGAAGATCCCGATCGTGCGGTCGGCGTGGTTTATTCAAAAAACGAGCACGAGACACCGACAGAAGACGGTGGCTGCGAGTGGGTGATCATGCAGATGTTGTACTGGGATCACTACGAGCGTATCGACGGGCGTTGGTATTTCAAGCGCCGGCTTCCCTGCTATTTCTATGCAACGGATCTCAATAAACCGCCCTGCGGTGATAACAAAATGCGCTGGCCGGATCGCGATCATTACGACGGCGCGTTTCACAGCTTATTTCCGAGCTGGCAAAAGTTCTGGAGTGAGCCACCGTCTGATGAACTCCCTTCGGTGGCGCCTCCTGCGCCTTACGAGCAGTTTTTAAAAACCATGCGAGCTGGCACGGAGAACCCGAGCATTCGTACCCGCTAGTGGTTTTTGTTTAAAGGATTTGAACTATGGCACTTGAGAACTTGCTGTCGCCCGTGACAGTTGGCGATCTAGCACTTAAAAACCGTGTTGTTATGGCGCCAATGACACGAAGCCGTGCATCGCAAGCGGATGATTGCGTCTCCGAGCTGCACGAGGCGTATTACTCACAGCGTGCCAACGCAGGACTGATCATCACGGAAGGCGTTCACCCGTCGTTCGATGGCAAGGGCTATAACCGCACACCGGGTATCTGCAACGAGCAGCATGTTGCTGCCTGGTCCAAAGTGGTAGCCGCCGTGCATAACGAAGGCGGTCTTATTGCTTGTCAGCTGATGCACTGTGGTCGGGTAGGGCACCCAGACAATAAAGCCCACGGTACGCGCATGCTGGCGCCCTCAGCCGTTGCCGCGCGTGCTGAGATCTTTACTGAGCAAGGTATGCAAGCCATGCCGACCCCCGAAGCGATGACGATCGAGGAGGTTCAGGCTGTTATTGAAGACTATCGTCAGGCGGCGGAGCGCTGCCTTGCGGCAGGTTTTGATGGCGTCGAGTTGCACTGCGCTTCGGGTTATTTACCAGGCCAGTTCCTCGCCTCGGAGAGCAATCTTCGCGGCGATGTCTACGGGGGCTCACTCGATAATCGTTTGCGCTTCATCGGAGAAGCGATCGACGCGTTGGCGAGTGTGATGGGCGCAGGGCGTGTGGGTCTTCGTATCTCTCCAGGAAACCCCTACAACGATCACGTCGATGCCACGCCCGAGACCACCTACGCCGGGCTTCTTAAAATGGCCGAAGGTAAAGGCGTTGCCTGGGTTCATGCGATTCGCATGCCGTCTACGGGGATCGATAGCCTCTCGCTGACGCGAAACAACTACTCTGGCACGCTGATTGGTAGCGACAGCTACACGGCAGACGAGGCTGAGACCTGTATTGGAAACAGAGAGGTTGATGCTGTCTCGTTTGGTCGTTTGTATATTGCCAACCCAGATCTTGTGGCTCGCTTTGAGGCGAATGGACCGTTTAACCAAATGGATAAGCGCACGATTTACGGCGGAGAGGGTGCTGCCGGCTATACGGACTATCCCCTTCTTTCGGGTGATGCATAAGTTAAGCTGAGCTTGTAACTTACGCCACGACTGAAATTTGAAGGAAAGCGCCATGCCAATGCCGACCGATGTGCCTGTCATCGACCTGATGCTCGCTGTACCGAATGACGACACCTCAAACTTTTATGACTTCATTCGTCCGCTCTTGATGGACGAGCAAAGTCGCCAAATGTTCAAGATGCCGGCGCAATATATGTTCAAGGACCTCCCCAAGGTCGGTAAACGTGATGACTACATCGCCTATACCTTGGAGAAGATGGACGAGTTCAACATCGAAAAAGCCATGCTCGGCGTCGATGAAGGACAGTACGAGACACAATGTGAGGCGGTTAAAAAGCACCCTGATCGCTTCTTTGCCTCCTACGACTGCAATCCTAATAACGGTATGGATGAGGTTCGCAAGATTCGTCGTCTCAAAGAGGAGTACGACATCAAGTCGGTGAATGCTTTCCCGTCGGGTCTATGTCCTCAGGTCTCGCTGTCTGACAAGAAGTGGTATCCGATTTTTGTGACCTGTATCGATCTCGATATTCCGTTTTGCCCCTGCGTGGGCGTACCTGGTCCCCGTATTCCTATGGAGCCACAGAAAGTCGAGCACCTCGATGAAATCTGCTGGTTCTTCCCCGAGCTCAAGGTGGTCATGAAACACGGTGCCGAACCTTGGACCGACCTCGCATGGAAGCTCATGTTGAAGTACGAGAATCTTTATTACATGACCAGTGCCTTCGCGCCGAAGCATTACCCCAAGGATATTGTTCACTTTGCCAATACCCGCGGGGCGGACAAGATCATGTACGCCGGTTATTTTCCCATGGGGCTCTCTTTGGAGCGCATCTTTGGCGATATGCCGAACGTGCCGTTCAAAGACGAGGTGTGGCCGAAGTTCCTCCGGGAGAACGCCAAGCGCGTGTTCAAGGTCTGAGACCGGTTTGCCAAATAGGTATAAAAAACCCCGCACTAAGCGGGGTTTTTCGTTTTTAGGCCGACGGTATTCCCGAGAGTGTTGTTGGTATACAGATGCCTTACGCAGGGAAGTAAACGCTGATTGCATCGACGATGCAGGCTGGCTTCTCGGCACCTTCGGCCTGCATCACGATGCGCAGGACCATTTTGATGCCGCCGCTAGCCTCTTCGACAGATACGACGGTACCCGTTGCCGATAACTTAGAGCCGACCGTGACAGGGGAAGGGAAACGCGTTTTTTCCGTGCCATAGTTAACGCCCATGGCGATGCCCTTTACTTCGATGATCTCAGGCATGAACTTCGCAGCGAGCGACATGGTGAGGTAACCGTGGGCAATTGTGGCGCCAAACGGTCCATTCGCGGCTTTCTCTGCATCGATGTGGATCCACTGATGATCACCGGTCGCGTCAGCGAACTGATTGATGCGCTCTTGCGTGATTTCCATACTCGGACTGGGCCCGAGAGTCTTACCTACAAGGTCATAGAGGTCAGCGGGGGATTCGATAACGGTTTTAGTCATGCTTTGTTCCTTACAGATTTCAGCGAAATGCTGTCGCAATATCGCGACGCGTTGTTATTAGCAGGTCCTACTGTGCCACATAAGCTGCTCGGGTGTAGCTATCTCAGGATCGCCGACATCATTGTTTCAGACGATAAATCCGATTAGTGACTCGCCTCCTCCAAAAGGCATAATGCCAATGAAGCACGGAAGCAAATGTGCAAACAATTTAGTTCGCAACAGCTAGTTGCCAGCAGGGCGTCGGTACGTTGTAGATACCTTGGAAACCGGATGCAAAAAGGTTTATTGGAAGCGCGCATAAAGTTTGCGGAGAACGCGCAAAAAGCGCACAAGATGCGCGAAAGTAAGGGGTAAGTGGGGCATTTATGTCAGATCTATCTGGAAAAGTATGCTTGGTGACGGGAGGTGCCGGTCACATTGGTCGTGCGATCTGTGAGTCGCTTCTGGCTGAAGGTGCTGAGGTGATTGCCGTGGGCCGGCGCGAGCCCGCAGACCCCATCGCATCTGAGGATCGCAAGGCAACGTTCTATAGTGCAGACATCCGAGATCCCGCTGCCTCTCAAGCACTCATCGATTTTGTGAGCGACCGCTTTGGGCGACTCGATATTCTGGTGAACAATGCGGGTGGCGGCCCACCTGTGGCTGCCGCTGATGCGAGCGCGGAGCTGACGCAAAAAATCATCTCACTGAACTTGTTGGCGCCGCTTGTATTGTCGCAGCAGGCGCATTCGCTTCTGGCTCAAGCGCCAGATGGCGGTTCGATCGTCAATATTGCGAGCGTCAGCGGCGCGCGGCCCTCACCTGGCACAGCCGCCTATGGCGCGGCGAAAGCCGGATTACTCAACGTGACAAAGTCGCTGGCAATGGAGTGGGGGCCAACGATACGCGTCAATGCCCTGATTGTGGGTTTGGTACACAACGAGGCGGGTGTTGAGCACTACGGTGGTGAGGAGGGCTTTAAACGTGTGGCCGACATGCTGCCACTAAAGCGCATGGCCTCACCGCAGGACGTTGCGAATGCGGTGATGTTGATGTGCTCTGATCGCGCGTCTTACATCTCAGGCGCCAATTTAGAAGTTGACGGGGGTGGTGAAGTCCCCGTCTTTCTGCATCTTGCTAGCGAGGCGTCGAAAGCCAAATAGGTGAGGTCCAAGCGCGCTCACGAATCGTGGGCGAGTAGAACGGATCGGTCTCGGGGTTGGTACAGCAGATACCGTAAATATCGCCCGAGTCGCCATTTTGTTTCGCGAGCGCATTAGCGGCATCAGCTTCCGCTGCACAACTCTCGGAGAAGGGGTTTACCCCCGCCGCTTGGCATTGGAGGGTGCTCCACCGGCAGCTGGGTGTTTCTAAGACACGTGCGTAGTAAAACGCGGACTCGCCGGGGCGATACGTTGGGTCTTCCCAAACGGTACAGAGACTTGCGTGCCCCGGTGCTGTCGCAGCACAGCTGTTCATGTCGACACCGAGCCCTTGTGTCTCGCTTCCCAAAACGTCAACAACGCGCTCATGGGTCGAACCGTCCTCATCAACCCAGCCCTTGATGATTTGAACGCGCTCGAGGGGGTTCGCCGGGTGAAGATCGGTACCTTGATCGCGCTGTGCGCTGACAAAGAAGCGGGGCGCCGCATCGCCATCCTTCCGTTCGAGTACACCGCCCATCGGAACGCCCGATGCGTAGGCTTGGTCTAGTGCGTCTGGGTCATCACAGAGGTCGGTTTCGTAATCGCCGGCAAAGAAGCGAACGATCGGGCGTGTGCCGGACGTTGCGTAGGTTTCGCGGTTACGCATGGCTTCGAAGATGGCATCCCGGCGGTTCTCTTCTGCCCAAACCACCGCGAGTCCTCCTGGGTTTGAAACAAAGTGGTCTTGGATGTTGCGAAACGTCGCATCACGAGAGCCGAGGTGACCCACGTAATTCTTTTCCATAGCGCCACCCGAGGTCGCTGTATGGGTGTCGGTGCTACCAATAAAGCCCTGTCTGAAGGGGTTGACGCCTGTTTCTTGCTCGAGCGCGAGACCGTCTTTCAGGACGTTACGCATCATATTGCGGCGGTGGAAGCTGGCGACATCGACGGGGAGTCCACGATCTGACCACATCTTTCCGTTCACGCTGCCCAGCATCGCGAGGTTATCGGAGGGAATTTGCTCGAAGTCACAGAGCTCGTCTTCAGTATCGATACCCACTCCGGCTAGCCGGTCGAAACGGCACTCTGAAGCACCTTTGTGCTGCACCAGCTCCACCAAGGGCTCGATCTCAAGCCGGTTAATCGCTTCTTCCTCGGTAGCGGGGTCGGGGAACATGAGTCCACCGCCCAAGTTCGGGTTGTGCGGTATGGCGAGTACGTCACAGCCAGAATCCGACTCAAGGCACTGTGTACGGAGCTGGCGCCATAGTTCGGGGACAGAGCTGTCGGTATCAAAGACGGAAATAGGTAGGCGCGTCACTTCTTCGCCTTTGAAAATCACATTTCGGTGTAGGTTGGCCATCTCCTGGCCTTGGGTGTACTCGTATCCTACGAAAGTAGTGAAGCTGCAGTCCTCAGAGCGATCGTAATGGCGCTCAGCAGCTTGTTGAATGTCATCCCATACGCTCAGAGCGTTTTCTTCGCAATCGCCCAGCGAGCAAACGATGCCGCGCTCAGGCGCCTCGCCTTCCATGCCGCCTGATACGGTCCATAAACTCGCAGCGTAAAGCTGTATCCATAGGTTCTGAGCGCGTGACATAAGGCAGACAGGTGTCCACCATGCGGCTTCGGACCAATCGCTATCGCACAGCGCAACTTCCCCTAAAAACTGACCATGGTCAGTGACCGCTGCAAAGTCGATGGGCCGATCGATTTGTGCAGAGATGGTTTGCTCGCCGTAGGCGTCGGGCAGGGTGATGACCTGACCCTTGGCGTACTCGTAGGCGCCGTCTGGGTCGTTTTTCTGATTCGAGAGAAAGGAGTCGAAAGAATATCGGGTGTGGATATGAAGATCCCCGAAAAACGGCAGCTTTGTCTCTGACGAAACAGCGCAGGGTAGCTCATTAGCCTGCGCCGATAGACTACTGAGTATCCCCAGGGTCAAGACCGAGGCTAAAGCGGTGCTTTCTACAATTTTTTGTCCCAGTGTTTTGCTCATCGTTCTGTCGGCCTCTTTCTTATTCTTCGTTTCTGGTGATCAAGCGGCTCGCATTTGCCAGATTTTTTAGCGATGGGAGCGCCCTGAACGCCCAGCATTGCCGCACCCTGCGACGCGGCCGCTCTTTAAGCCTACGGCCACTGCTGACGGCTTATAAGCTCGCATCGGGCCGCATCATGGCATCGTGCGCGCCATCAATGAATAGCGTTGAACCTGCGACATAGGCTCCCTCGGGTGAGAGCAAGAACATAGCAAGATTCGCAACGTCCTCGGCTTGCCCCGGTCTTCCGAGGGGGATGGAGTCTACAAACGCTTTGATGAGCGGCCCGTACTCCTCGTCATTCTCTACAGCCTGCGTCATAGGTGTTGAAATGTAGCCCGGTGCAAGGGCGTTGAAGGAGATGCCGCGCTGCGCAAGCCCAGGTGCAGTCCGTCGCATGTAACGTGCAACAGCGCTTTTACTACTGGCGTAACACTCGTGGCCGTGGAGCTCGCTACCCATTGCAAATGCCTCATCTTCTGAACCAGCGAGTAGGGTATCCACGAGGTCCGGACGCGTGCTCATGGGCGCCGAATTCGAGCTAATGGCGATAACGCGCCCGCCAGATTTAATGTTTCCTGCGAGACCGTCGATCATTTCCGTGGTGCCAAAATAGTTGATCTGCAGGATTTTTCCCGAATCTGGAAATTGAGAGGCTACCCCCGCACAGGTGATCAAACCGTCAATCTCGGTGACCTCAGCGGCAACCTTGGCGACGACTTCACCGCGAGTTTCAGGGTTGCCCAGATCTGCGAGGTAATCGCCTTCTTTCAGGTCGATGACGACGACACGATGGCCTTGTGCACGAAGCTTTTCTTTGATGGCAGCGCCGATACCTGTGGCTCCGCCAGTTAGCACATATGTTCCCATTGTTATCCCCTGTTGTTATTCATTGCTTACCGCTAATTTGATCTCATCGCCGCGTCTAATCGCGTGCCATGCTCCGCGCGAAATTGGCTTCGATAGCGGTTCCTGGTAACGCAGCCATCCCGCCATCCACTTCGATAATCTTGCCACTCACAAAACCCGATGCATCTGACGCAAGATACAGCGCTGCTAGAGCAATATCGTCAGGCTTACCCAATCGTCCCTGTGGTATCCAGCGAACGGTTGCGTTGTACATATCTTCGTTTTGGGTGATGAAGGACGTACTCGGTGTTTCGATAGCGCCCGGGGCGATCCCATTCACACGAATACTCGGTGCTAATTCGTAGGCCAGTATGCGCGTCATTTGGTCCATGCCGGCTTTTGCTGCACCGTAGGCGGCAAAGTTGCGATCAACCATCCAACCCAGGGCTGAGGACACGTTGACAATGCTGCCTTGCGACGCCGCTTTCAGGAGTGGCAAGGCAAGGTGGGTGAGGGTATAAGCCGATGTGAGGTTGATGTCGATGGTGTTCTCAAATCGTGCCTTGGTGACCTTTTTCAGCGAGCCATAGCCCTGACCGGGTGCGCCCGCGTTGTTGATCAAAATATCCAGACTGCCCCATGCCTCAGTGAGTGTTTGCACAACACCAGTTAGGGCGGTTTCGTCTGTGACATCACAGGCAAAGGTATGCGCTTCTCTACCTAAGGCACGAACCCCGTCCGCTACCGAGTCGAGGTCTGACTGTGTGCGTGCAACCAGTGCCACGTCGGCACCCATTTCTGCAAAGGCGGTTGCGATTCGTGCGCCGATGCCTTTACCGGCACCGGTAATCAGGGCTCTCTTTCCTTTGAGGCTGAAATAGTCTGTGATCACAACGGCTTCCTTGAATCTGGGTTTATGTGACTGGACGGTTCTAGTCCATTTGGGCTTGTGGATGACACCGTGCACAAGATAGAACGAAGCGTGTGAGCAAGGAACATTCGTTCGTTTAGATACTTAGTCTAAATTGACCATTAACGAGAGACAGGTGGTAAGCAAAGTGGCAGAGGTAGTAGGAGAGTTGGCAGGAAAGGCATCGCTAGTAACGGGCGCCGGTGTTGGTATTGGCCGTGCGATCGCGATGAAGCTCGCGAGCGAAGGTGCGCGAGTCCTCGTTGTCGATTTCAACGAACAGACGGCCCATCAGACCGCTAGCGATATTGTCAGTGCCGGCGGACAAGCCGAGGCTTTTGTTGCCGATGTCAGCGACGAGGGTCGTGTGGCGAGCATGGTGCAGGCAGCTGTCGATCACTTTGGTGCGCTCGATATTGCCTGCAACAGTGCTGCAGTGAGTCGAGGCTCCGGTCCCATTCACACCTTTGATAAGGCAGTGTTTGATCAAACCTTGGATCTTTGCCTTACCAATACGTTCCTCTGCATGAAGCACGAGATTGAAGCCATGCTCACGCAGGAATCCGGTGGAAGCATCGTCAACATTTCTTCGAATGCCTCTTTGCGCGGTCAGCCCTACAACACGGCGTACGCGGCGGCCAAGAGCGGTGTTAACTTACTGACCAAGAGCTCGGCTTCAGAGTATGGGCACAAAGGCATACGGATTAACGCCGTTTCTCCGGGGGTCATTCGCACGCCGGGCGTCGAAAAATACTTTGAAGAGCAGCCCAAGATCGCAGAGGGCCTCAAGCAGGCCGCCGTTATGCGTCGTTTGGGTGAACCCTCAGAGATTGCTGAAGCAGTGTGTTTTCTCGCCTCAGACCGTGCATCCTTCATTACGGGACAGCTGCTTAGCGTGGATGGTGGGGCTTCGGTAAAGTAGGGCGCACGAGGCCCCTATTTAGAGCTCTCTTACCCGAATATGAGCCCGACGAGCAGGGATTCTTACATGCAAGACTCCCCTGAACGCCGGTTATCCCATATTGACCTGGCCGCCATCGATCGCGATCGATTGGCCATTCACATAACGGGACTCAGGCGAGCACAAAAGTGCTACGAATTCACCGATATCATCTTCGCAGTGTCCAATACGTTTCATCGGCACAGTCTCGGCGAAGGCAGCTGCTTCCTCGGGGCGCCACTGCTCCCACATTTCGAGTGCAGGCGATTTCGCTAGGGGCAAAATAGTGTTTGTCCGAATGCCCATGCCACCCCATTCGCAAGCGGCGCCGCGCGACAGGGCGCGGATCGCTTCCTTCTCTGCTGCATAAACACCGTAAGTTGAGCTGTCCCAGCGTTTTGCCGCGGCGGTGGCAAGATTGATGATATTGCCATCACCCGAGGCGAGCAGGTGGGGTTGCGCAAGCTGCATCATTCGGAGTGTCGCCATGGGACCTACTTTGAGTCCCTTCTCGAAATCCTCAAGTGTTGTCTCCATGAGCGAGTTAATCGTGGTTGTCACTGCGTTATTGACCAGAATATCCAAGCGGCCGTAGGCGGCAACCGCTTGCTCTACGAGGCCATCGAGGGCCCCTAAATCAGAAATATCGCATTCAATGGCAGTGGATTCGCCACCAAAGCGCTCACTGATTTGAGCAACGGTGTTTTCACATTTGCTCAAGGTTCTCCCGACGGCGACGACTTTGACGCCTCGTTTTGCCAAAGAGAAAGCGATGCCTTGCCCAATACCTTGCCCAGCACCCGTGATAAGGGCGACTTTGCCTGCTAACGGGGAGTTTTGAATGGTGTTGCTCATGGTGATTCCTCGGTCTCGCGCTTTAACGAAGGCGCTGCTCGGTCATATGGATAACGGATGACTTCTCCAAGTCGAGCACGCGCTCGCTACTCTCGGTCAGTCGTTGGATGTGATTCATCATTTTTTCAGGGTCGTCGCCGTCGGCAAAAAAGTCGGTCAACGAGTCAGCGGCTTCGATCGGGAAGAGCTCTTCCACGATGCCATCGAGCGCATTGTGCGTAGAACTGAGTACTAAGTTCTGGCGGTAGCCGACATTGTTCTGGGTCTCAACCGCCACGGGTGCATGCTCGTTAAACCAGATCTGTTTGAGTTGCTCGTCTGACAGGCCCTCTGCGCGCTCGAAACAGCACAACTGCAGGGTGCCTGAAAAGGTAGAAGGCCCATCAAGCGGATGCGCGATCGGGCTGGCACCCAGACACCAATGCGCCTCGCCACCCAGGGATTGCGTTAGCGCAGAAGCGACGGAGAAGTCTAAATCGTTGCTGGGATACTCAAGGGCTAGGCGCCCAATAGGCAAGCGACCGGTGGGATTGCGCGTCCACATGGACGCGCGCTCGCTGTGTGCGTCGCATTGGGCAAAGTGAACGGCGGAAGGCTGAGGCAATGTATCGACTGCGGCCTCGATCTGATTGATGTCAGGCGTGGCCTCAAAAAATAAGATGATGAGCCTGTGACAATCGATAGAGGGCGTGGCGTCAAGTTTAGCCAAAGTAGTGCTCCCGGATCTGTGCTTTGAGGAGCTTTTGAAGTGCGTTTCGCTCCAGTGGCTCATCGGTAAAAACGACATGCGCAGGGACTTTGAAGCCAGCCAGACGCTCCTTGCAAAAGGCAACGACTTCACCCGCGTCGGAGGATTGACCCGCCGACATGCGAATGACTGCCGCCACCTCCTCGCCCCATGTGTCGTGGGGTAGGCCGATCACAGCCGCTTCTTCACAGCCAGGAAGTTCAAGCAAGCAGGCCTCGACCTCCGACGGATACACATTCTCGCCACCACGAATGATCATGTCTTTGACACGGCCGCAGATGTAGAGAAACCCTTCATCGCTAATGTAGCCGACATCACCCGTGGCCATCCAACCCTCAACCGGCTCATCCGAGGGCTTGCCGCCGGAGAAGTAGCCTTGAATTGCCGCCGCTGATCGGACCCAAATTTCGCCTGGTTCGCCTGCAGGGACGGCATTCGCTTCCTCATCACGGAAGCTGAATTCGACGATGGGGCTTGGGAATCCTGATGCGTCAGGGCGTTCAGCGAAATAGCGACCGGTGAATGCAGCGCCTGAGCCCATGGTCTCGGTCATGCCCCAGCCACCACCTGACATTGCTGAGCCGGTTTTGGTGGCGTAGAGCTCGGATAGTAGCTCGGGCGTCGCAGCACCCCCAGCACTGACGTTCGTGAGATGCGCTGCGTGATCGTCGCCAAATTGTTCGTTCTTGAGGAGCTCGAGCAACATGACAGGTGCACCCATCAAGACCGTGATTTTCTCGTCTTTAACGATGCGGATGGCTTCATCGATATCCCATTTGTACATCATGAAGAGGGCGCGCCCGTGTCGAAGATTGATCAAGGCTTGCGACAGGAGGCCGCTGATATGAAACAGCGGGACAGCCAGCAGGGTCTTTGGCGGAGTGGGGCTCGCCAACTGCTGATTCATCTCTTCCATGTTGGTCATGTAGGTGCCTGCACCGATGAACTCGACGTTCATCAGTGCCTGACAGCAGTTAAAGTGGCTAAGCATGGCGCCTTTAGGCCGACCCGAAGTACCAGAGGTAAACATCAAAATCGCGGGATCGTGTCGATCGACCGCAACCACCTCGGCCACTGCGGCTGTGTCGCGCTCGAAAATATCGGCCATTGCTGTCGTGTGATCTGTGCTTTCACCATCCGCTGATACTGCAGTCAGGCTTGAATTGAGCTCGCGTATGTAACCGAGGCGCGCTTCGTCAGCAAAAACGAGACTGGCCTCGCTGTCCTCCAAGCCTTGCTGTAGCTCTTGCGCCTTGCCCCAGCTATTCAGCGGGACAGCAACAGCCCCCACGATCGCCGCTGCAACAAAGGCGACCAGCCATTCAGGGCGGTTGCGCATGGCAATGGCAATTCGATCGCCTTTGCTAATGCCTTGGTCGTTTACTAACCAATCGCAGACCTTGTCGACGGCACCAAAAAAACCCGCGTAGCTCCAAGACCCGCCTTGATACTGGAGGAAGAGGGCGTCGCCGTGGTTTCTGCCTGCAGCAAGGAAGGCGCCCAAGCTTGTCTCGGCGTTTTTGAAGGCTCTGAGCGGTACACCTCCGACCTCGACTGTCTCAATCTCGAAAGGTGCGGTAGGTGCCATCAGTTGGGCGACGGCGTCGAAATAAGGTTTGGTGAACTCGTTCATTTCAGGCGTATCGATCAGGTTTTAGAAACTCTAAACCAGATGCAGAACAGCGCACAGCCTCCGTTTGGATCTCATAGTCTGATCAGCCTATCGCCCCATCATGTCTCAGATTGCAGTAAATTATGGCTCGGATAATGTGCCCATATACGAAACACGAGTGCAATTATGAACACGAGGCTTACCGAGCTCCTGGGGTGTCGTTACCCTATTATTCAAACCGCCATGGGTTGGGTTGCCGATGCAAAGTTGGTGGCGGCGACCAGTGAAGCGGGTGGCTTTGGGTTTTTAGCCGGTGCGGTGATGACGCCAGCCGAGATCGAGCAGGGTATTCTCGAAATCAAAGCGCTGACGAATGCCCCGTTTGGTGTGAACTTTCATATGTATGTGCCCCACGCCGAACAGATTGTCGATTTGTGCATCGAGCATCAGGTCCGAGCTGTCAGTTACTCACGATCGCCATCGCCCGCAACGGTCGATAAATTAAAGGCTGCCGGCATCGTCTGTATTCCGACGGTTGGCGCGAAACGTCACGCGGTTAAAGCGGTTGAGATGGGCGCCGATGCGGTCGTTATTCAAGGTGGTGAAGGTGGAGGTCACACAGGCTCAGTTGCAACCTCGATTCTTGTACCGCAGGTGCGCGATGCGATTGATGTGCCTATTGCCGCTGCAGGCGGCTTTCGCGACGGTCGCGGTCTTGTAGCGGCCTTGGCTATGGGCGCGGACGGTATTGCGATGGGAACGCGCTTTTTGCTTACGCAGCAATCACCTGTGCCCGAGGCAACCAAGCAGATTTACCTTGGCACACCGCCGGAGAAAATTGTCGTCAGCACCAAGCTGGACGGCTTACCACAGCGGATGATCGCCAATTCATACCTCGATAAGCTCATACAAGCTAGCCAGCTGGGACTGCTTGCGCGTGCCATTAAAAACGGTCTGGCGTTCAGCCGAATGCAGGGTGGTTCGTTGATCGCAACTTTAGGTGGCGCTTGGAAGATGTATCGCAGCGGCGACTTATCGTTTGGCCAAACCCTGATGGCTGCGAACGCGCCAATGATGATTCAGGAAGCCATGGTGAAAGGAAAACCCGACGCCGGCATTTTGCCCTCCGGTCAGGTGGCAGGCTTGATTGAGGACTTACCCTCCGTATCCGACTTAATAGAGAGCATTGTTGAGGAAGCGCAGCAGTCAGCAGGTCGCATCGCTCAAACGATAGTGCCGAAAGAGAATAATCAGTAGGAGATTCACTATGGCGTTTACGTCATCTGTCGACGCGGGCATTGCCCAGCTCGTTTTCAACAAGCCCCCGGTGAATGCGTTTAACAGTGCAGAGTGGGCGGGTATCGCTGCTGCGATCAAATCGCTCGGTGAGCGCGACGACGTCACTGTCATTATCGTGCGCGCTGAGGGTAAGGGCTTCTGCGCTGGTGTGGATATTAAAGAGTTGGGTGCAGACCCGAACATGATCGTGCCGGTGAATAAGGGCAACTACGATACGTTTGAGGCGATCCACCGGAACCCTAAGCCGGTGATTGTGGCATTACACGGTTTTGTCCTCGGCGGAGGCATCGGTATTGCCGGCGCTGCCGACATCATCGTTGCCTCAGAATGCGCATCCTTTGGCGTGCCCGAGGTAGACCGCGGTGCGATGGGGGGAGGTGCTCACTTGCAGCGCATGTTCCCCGTCCAGAAAGTCCGGTACATGTACTTCACCGGTGAGTTTATCGACGCACAAGAGGCCTACCGCCTTGGTGCGATCGAGCGCGTTGTGCCAAAAGATCAGTTGGTCGATACAGCACTCGAGATTGCGGCAAAGATTGCCGAGAAGAGCGCCATCATGATTACGCTTGCTAAAGAGGCGTTAAACGGTATTGAAGATGGGAATCTTGAAGCGAAATACCGGAGTGAGCAGGGCTTCACGCTGGAGGCTTACCGTCATCAGGATTCGCAGGAAGCACGTGATGCTTTCAATCAAAAGCGCGATGCTAATTTTGATTAAAAACAATATCTTACAGATAATAATTAATAGTAATTGGAGTGTAATTAATGATTGATTTCGATTCGGCAAAGGCAGCGTGTGAAGCTTACGTCCGTTGTTTGACTGAGAGCGATCTCGAGGCATTGCTAGACCTGTTCGCAGACGATGCGGCTATCGAAGACCCGGTCGGTACTGACTGGCGAGAGGGCAAAGAGGTCTTGCGCGCCTTTTACGCCGAGGCCTGCCAAGGTGTTGCCAAGGCCGAGCTCACCGGTAATCCGCGTGTTGCGGGCAACGAGGTGGCCTTCCCCTTCAATGTGACGGCAGGTGCACCTGGCCAGCAAGTGGTGATCAATATCATCGACATCTTCAAGTTCAATGAAGACGGCAAGATCGCGACGATGCGGGCTTTTTGGGGGCCTAACAACATGGCAAGCTAACCGCTTGTCTCGTTATCGATTTAAGCTATAGCAGGCTATTTGGTGAGCTTAGGAGTAGGTCACCACACTCTTCAGCAGCAAGCTCACTAGCATCGACTGGCGCGATACACCGGTCTTGGCGAATATTGATCGCAGCTGTGCACGTGCCGTATTGCGGGCAATACCGAGTTCTGCCGCGGCCTGATCGAGGTTGGCACCCTCTGCAAGCAGTTTAGATAGGGCAACCTCAGCTTTGGTGAGGCCATAGAGCGACATCAAGATGCGGGTTTCGATCTGGAAGCTACGCTCGGGCTCATTGATAAAGACGATCATATGCGGCGTATGGCCGGGCTCAACCGTCTTATCGATCATCATTGGCTTCAGCAAAATCTCGAGGTCGGCCTTGCCTGAGGGCCGCTCGACGGACAGTGCGTTGGTGGGGGCAGGCTCTTGGTTTCGCTGTGCGACCACAATGTCTTCAATGAAACTGTTCAGCTTGCTGCGCGATGAGGGACTCTCGAGGTGTAGCTGCTCATTTACAACGGACAAACCATCTTTATCGCGGATCAGTTGGTCAGCAACCGCGTTCCGCGACACGATCTTGCCGCGCTCATCGAGGGTGACAACGCCCACTGATTGCTTGGCAATCGTGGAGCTGTAGAGCTTACGCTCTTTATCCAGCTGAATGAGCTGCATGCCGTTCGCCACAGCACGCTGAATATGGCTAGCTAACATCTCTAGGAACTCACGCTCTGCAGGACCAAAGTTTTCAGCGGTCTTGGGCCGACAGAAGCGGACACTAAAGCGCAGTCCGTTGGCGTTACGCAGATCGACGCCAATCATGTGATAGATGTCGATGGGTGCCATGCAATACTTGTAGAGCTCCGTACGCTCAAGGGTGCGGTAGGGGACACACTCATCAAGAGACACCACCTTGCCCCACGGCAGGTTCGTCATCAGGTTGGAGGTGTAGTACCTATCGGTGTAAGGGTTGTCGTGGTCATCGACAAAGGTTTTAGGTAGCGCCTCGCAGGAGACAAAGAGCAGTCCACCGTCATCACCCTGTGGCTCGCGCATGGTAATCGAGGCAAAGTTCGAATCGATAATGCGGCGCGTTTCACCTAGGAAGGCGCTGTAAGGGTCTTCTTCGATGTGTCCATCGTAGAGAAACCCAATCAGTTTCGAGAGCTCTGCAATACTCGGCTGAATCATAGGGCTACGTACCGACATCCTACCGTTTTAATCGTGATACTTAGTTATCAGAAAGATCTTGAGGCGTCCAGCGTTAGCCGCGTTTGGCCGCCATTTCGATGGCGATCTCCTCAATGAGATCTTCCTGGCCGCCCACTGTTCGCCGGCGCGCCATTTCGAGCAGAATCTCGTGGGAGGGCACGCCATATTTTGCTTGTGCGCGTTTTGCGAAAAGCAGGAACGACGAGTAAGCACCGGCATAGCCCAGAACAAGCGCGTCGCGACTGAGTCGAACAGGATCGTCCATGATCGGCAGCACGTGGTCTTCTGCTGCATCGGCGAGTTTGAAGATGTTGATGCCTGTATCGGCACCCATGCGCTCCAAAACCGCGGCCATGGCTTCCAGGGGCGTGTTCCCTGCACCGGCACCCAAGCCTGCCGCAGAACCGTCAATACGGTCTGCACCCGCGTCGATCGCTGCAAGCGAGTTCGCAACACCCATGGCGAGGTTGTGGTGTCCGTGGAAACCGATTTCCGTCTCTGGTTTGAGTGACTTGCGGAGCAGGGTGATGCGATCTGTCACGTCTTGGGGGAGCATGTAGCCCGCTGAGTCTGTGCAGTAAATACAATTGGCGCCGTAAGACTCCATTAGCAGTGCTTGCTCGAGCAGTTCCTCTGCAGAGATCATGTGCGCCATCATCAAGAAACCAACAGTATCGAGCCCCAGATCGCGGCTGAGGTTGATGTGTTGGCGAGAAACGTTCGCTTCGGTGCAATGTGTCGCTACGCGAATGGTTTTCACGCCGCAATCCGCAGCCATTCTCAAGTGATCAACCGTGCCGATACCGGGAAGCAGCAGGGCAGAGATGCCTGCTTGTGAAACACGCTCAACGACGGCGCGTAAATACGCCTCGTCACTGGCGGCAGGAAAACCGTAGTTTACTGATGCGCCGCCCAGACCATCACCGTGTGTCACTTCAATAAGCGGTACACCTGCATCGTCGAGAGCGCCGGCAATATCAACCATCTCTTCGACAGTAATTTGGTGTTGCTTTGGGTGCATGCCATCGCGAAGGCACATGTCATGCAAGGTAACTTTGCGTCCTGTTAAATCCATAGCCAGTCCCTCTTAAGCCTGTCTTCGCTGCGCGATCATCTCTGCCGTTCTAAGACCGGCAGCCGTCATGATGTCGAGATTGCCCGCGTATTTGGGCAGAAAGTCGCCTAGTCCCTCAACTTCAACTGAGATCGTGACACGATTACCGTCAATGATCGGTGCGTTATTGAGTTTGTAGCCCGGAACGTATCGTTTTACTTCGTCGACCATGGCATCAATCGATGCGCGGATCTCTGCCTCATTGGGCTCATCACGAGTGAGGCAGTGAATAGTGTCTCTCATCACAAGCGGTGGCTCAGCGGGATTGATAATGATGATGGCCTTTCCTTCATCCGCGCCGCCGATCTTGGCAATGGCCGAAGAGGTTGTTCTCGTGAATTCGTCGATATTGTCGCGCGTACCCATGCCCACTGATTTAGAGGCTACGGTTGCGACGATTTCAGCGTACTTGACGTTCTGCACGCGACTTACCGCATAGACCATCGGAATCGTTGCCTGGCCGCCACAGGTCACCATGTTGACATTCTGTGCAGGGCCGGTATCCAGCAAGGTTTCGAGGTTGACGGGTGGAATGCAGAAGGGTCCGATCGCCGCGGGGGTGAGATCGATCATGGTGGCCCCGAGCGCGGTAACCTTGCGGCTGTTCTCTGCGTGAACGTAGGCAGAGGTTGCGTCAAAGACAAAGTCTACGGGTGACTCGTCAAACCCCGCGACCAAGCCGTCCACACCGTCGGTGCTTGTGCGAAGACCAAACTCCCGCGCACGCTGGATACCGGCAGACTCCTCAATGCCAACCATCCAGGTGGCTTCGATGAATTCACTGCGCTGACACTTCATCAGTAAGTCGGTGCCAATATTGCCCGGGCCGATAATCGCGGCTTTGGCTTTCGTTGTCATAAATCACCCATATTTTCTGTGATGTTTTGTGTGAGACTTTCTGTGGGTCTCTCTGTGAGTCTCTGTGTAGTAGTCCAATGACTCTGTCAAACGGCTATTAATGCATGGTTCAAGGAATAGTCCGTCAAATCGTTGTGTTTTTAAGTCAGCAGCCAGCGCTATCAACTCGAAGTTACGGAAGCGACTAACTACATAAAACGGCAGCTAACGCTGCAGCTCTCGAACCCTTCGCCCGACATTACCAAGCTCATCTCGTCCCCAGCTTGAACAGGCTCAAGCGGCACAACGGAGCCGGACAAGATTACCTCACCCGCTTCGAGGGCTATTCCGTAGGCGCCTAGGGTATTCGCCAGCCACGCCACCGCCGTCAGCGGATTACCTTGGACCGCACTGCCCAAACCGGTGCTAAGCGGCTCGCCGTTTTTACTGACATCAATCTTGATATTGGGAAGGTCTGTGGCATGAGGGTCGATTTCTGCATCGCCCAGTACATACACGCCACAGCTCGCGTTATCGGCAATTGTGTCCTGGATCGCGATCTGCCAGTTTTCGATCCGGGAATCGACGATCTCGAAGCATGGGATAATGCTCTTTGTTGCAGCGAGCACGTCAGCCTCGGTGTTCTCGGTGCCGGTGAGCGTTGATTTGAGCCGGAAGGCGATTTCTCCCTCGGCGCGCGGCGAAATCATATTACCCGCAACAGGGATCTCCGCATTGTTCGCATAGGCCATGGCATCGGTCAAAAAGCCAAAATCTGGTTGGAACACGCCCAGCATTTCTTGCACAGCGGGAGAGGTAACGCCGATCTTCTTGCCTACGACAACTTCTCCATCGTTCTTTGTGCGATGTGACAGCATGATTCTCGAAATTTGGTAGGCGTCTTCGATGGTGATCGAAGGGTGCGTTTCCAGCAGCGGTTTGATGGGTACTTCAGCACGCATTGCATCATAGAGTGCACGGCCAAGGGTTTCGTGATCGGCGGGTGTAAGGCTCATGCGTGGCTCTCGCTTGTGTGGGCAGGCGTTATTTAGAAAGGAACGACAGGCAGCGCTCGTTGAAGAGCTCTGGATACTCCGACATCACCCAGTGCCCACAGTAGTTCACAAGCTCTGCTTGAACATTGCCCTTCATCTGGAGAATTTTCCAGGTGCCAGAGGCGGGGCAGAAGCGATCCTCTGTGCCCCAGAACACCAAGGTATTGATATCGATCGAGGCGAGCTGATCGCTGAGATCTGGAATCTGCATGGTCGCAAGCACATGCGCATTCTGGGTCTCTAACGTCGCCCAGCGCTCATCGACCAGTTCGTCATCCACGTTTACTGGGTCATATACGAGCTGGGTAAGGAGCTGAGCTAAGACTTCCTTGGTGAACTCTGGCGAGCCCATGGGGTACTTCACCATGGCCTGAATGCCCGGCATAGAGAAATAGTCTTCGCGTGACTCAATACCGCCCGGTGCCATCAGAATAAGTTTCTCGACACGCTCGGGATGGCGTAGTGCTAGTCCGAGTGCTACGGCACCACCGAGTGAATTACCTACCAGTACGGCGTTGGTGACGTCAGCGCTGTCCATCAGCGATACAAGTCCGTCTACAAAGAAGTCGAGCGTATGGTCCACATCCTGCGGTTTTGACGTCTTTCCGTAGCCCCACTGGTCGAAGATGATGCAGCGATAACCGGCTTCTTGGAAGGCCGAGACGTTGTGCTTGAAGTTACTCCAACCACTGGCACCCGGACCGCTTCCATGGATGAAAATGGCAGTCCCATTTGAGGCCCCGATAGGCGCGTGATCGGTGTAGTGGATGAGCCGCTCGGGCGTCACTTCATGATATTGCGATGTCTCGGGGTTGGCTGCCATTAGATGAACACGTCCTTGTTTTCCATGCCCAGCGTAACGCTACCCAAATTGCGTGCAAATGCGGTTGGGTTGTTAGCCACGTGACAGCGCGCAATGTGGATGTCGTGCCAAAGCTGCTGGAGAGGGTGGCCGTTGAACACGGAGCGTCCGCCCGCAACATCGAATAATGTATCAATCGCTTCGATGGCCTTGTCGATCACAATCGACGCCTGATAGCGATACATGATGCGCTCTTCAAGCGAAGGCTTCCAGTTGGCGGCTTCCATCTTGTTGAAGTTGTGGTACATCACCGCTTCGAGCTCGCCAATTGTATTGAGCACCTTAGCGAGACGCTCTTGCGTCTCGACGTCACCCGCAAATTTGGTCATATCGGTCGTCGAATTACCTTGTTTAGATTCAACGAATACCTTGACCGCTTTTTTGAGCGCGCCAATCGCCGCTGAGTTCACGACTCGAACGAATGTCTGCGCCCAAGACAGGTCGTACATGGGGTTTTCTTGATCGTTGACGCAATTAAAGCCGTCCATCTGCTTATGGGTACGGTGCTCGGGTACAAAAATGGGCTCGGAAATGACCACGTCGTTAGAGCCGGTGCCCTGAAGACCCATGACGTCCCAGGTGTCTTCGATGTCGTACTGCGATCGTGGTATGAGGAAGGTACGATAGCCATCACCGGGAATCACGCCACCCAGTAGCGCCCACGTGCAGTGGTCAGAGCCCGAGCTCCAACCCCAGCGGCCGTGCAGCATAAAACCACCTTCACACATCTCAGCACGGGCACCCACTGGGTTGTACGAGCTGCTGATGAGTGTGTTGGGATCGTTTTCATACACTTCGCGTTGCGCTTCCTCTGACATCAGCGCCAGTTGGAAGGCATGGACTGCGATAATGCCGCCGGCCCAAGCGGTGCTCATGTCGGCTTCGGCAATACGCACTTGCTCAGCAAAGAAATCCTGCGGTTTGCGTTCGAGGCCGCCCCATTGCTTGGGTAGCAACATAGTGAAGAAGCCGCATTCCTTCAGGGCATCGACAACGTCTTTTGACATGCGTCGCGATGCACGCTGCTCGTCTGATTTGCTCGCAATCAAATCGAGAATTTGCTGTGTGACTACTGGCTCGTGTGTACTCATGGTTAATTCCTAATGGTCTTTCCGTCTAGTCGCGGGTTTTAGGGCATTGAGCACATCGTTGCAAAGCGACGCGCTTCTCACATACCTCGTATGTACTAACCCGAAATATTGGCCTAATCCGCGTGGCCTACAGAAAAGTCATGGCCCCAGAAGCTCACTACCGTGCTTTCGAAGACCTCGTACTTATCCCACTCATCAATGGTGCGGCCCTCCGCGCCATACTCGACGTCAAATCCCGCAGGGCTTTGCATATAAAAGCTCACCATGTGGTCATTGGCGTGGCGACCTAGAGTGCCAGTGAGTTTAACGTCGGCGGCGATGCGCCGATCATTGCAGAGACCGACTTCGTCAACGTTGTTCACCTCGGTCATGACGTGAACACAACCGGCAGGGTGAGGTAGTTCGAGTAAACCGAGGCTATGGTGACGGCGATTACAGTGCATAAACCACAGTCGCTTAATGGGCTCATCGGGATCGGGCGTGAATCGCAGTTTCATCAAGTCGGATAAGCCAAAGCCTAGAACATCGATGAAGAACTCTGAGGTCTCGTCAAAGTTAGGTGCTGGAAGCACAATATGTCCAAGACCTTGATCACCGGTCACAAACCCTGTCACACCCTGCGGCGAGTTAAGTGCTTTGAAGTCTGAAACGACTCCCCAGTAGGCTTCGTGATGGTTGCCCGCAGGGTCGGTGAAGCTCAGGAGGTTTTGTACGCGGCGTTTGGCAATCGTTGCCTCGTCACCCCATGTAAAGGCGACGCCGGCAGCGGTGAGTGCAGCCGCTACGTCGTCTAAGCCGCCTTGGTTGTTCGTTTCCCACCCGCAGAGAGCTAAGCCGTCAGCATCTGATTTCTGAACAAATACTCGGTAGGGGTGATCATCCATCTTGTAGTAATGCGTTGCCTCATCACCCAGCGATGCCGATGTGTCCTCGAGCCCCATGACGTTGCAGGCGAAGTCTTTCCACTTGCCAAGCTCTGTTGCGTTTACCCCAATGTATCCCAAGCTTTTAATACTCATTGTTTGCTCTCTGTCTGCTGTATTTGGACTCTGTTTTTTTACGTTCTACTGCAATCGGTTTTCTTTGTGGAGCTGCCCTCTGTTCCGAGTAGGACTCTGGCTATTCCAAGCTAGGCTCTGGGCTCATCAAACTCTTGCCTAACTTTTCGCTCACCCTTCGCTCATTAAAGAAGTGCTCTAAGTTCGGTCTTCAAAACCTTACCTGATGCGTTAAGCGGAAGCGCATCCATAAAAATGATTTTCCGCGGCACTTTGTAATTAGCCATTTGCGCTTTGCTCCAACCGATGAGATCAGCCTCTGCAAGTTGGCTTTTGGCGGTTCGCACGACGAAGGCGGCAGTGACCTCGCCCATGCGTTCATCGGGCATGCCAACCACGGCCACCTGTGCAACCTCATCGTGATTCAGCAACTGGTTCTCTATTTCGGCTGGGTAGCAGTTGAAGCCACCTGAAATGAACATGTCTTTCAGGCGGTCCGTTATTCGAATATTGCCGGAGGCGTCGAGTGACCCGATATCACCCGTGTGCAGCCAGCCGTTTTCGTCAATGGTGTCTGCGGTCGCTTGCTCGTTGTTGAAGTAGCACTGCATGACATTGAAGCCCCTGACAACGATCTCACCCGTCTCATCGGCAGCAGCAAGGCTTCCATCGCCGTGCATGATGCCAAGTTCAATACCGGGAATGGCACGACCCGATGTCTTTGCAATGGTGTCGGGCGCATCGCCTTGTCGGCACATGGTGACCAGACCACAGGTTTCAGAAAGGCCATAAGCCGTGATTACCGTATCGATACCGAGCGTCTCGCGCATCTCGACGATGAGTTGTGTGGGTATTGTCGCCGCTCCGGTTGTTGCCTTTTTGAGCGATGAGATATCGAAGTCGCCACGATCGGGGTGCATCAGAATGCTCTGAAAGAGCGTCGGCGGTCCGGGCATGACCGTGATTTGATCGCGACTGATAGCCTCCAGTACAGCAGGCACATCAAAAACCGCCATTGGGTAGACGGTTGCGCCTCTAAGCAGCGATGCCAGCCATCCCGCTTTGTAGCCAAAGCTGTGAAAGAAAGGGTTGATGATGAGGTAACGATCCGACTCGTCGAGCCCCAAAATATCTGCGAATACATCAAAGGCTTGCAGGTTTTGACCGTGGGCTGTGACCACTCCCTTGGCGCGACCCGTCGTGCCCGAGGTGAATAGGATGTCCGAGACAGTCTCGGGACCTACGCTGTCGCGTTGAGTGTCGCGCTTAGCGCAAATTGCCTCGGAGGCAGCCGCCCCATCGCTCATCCACTGGTGATACGTGGTCTGTTCCCCCGAGCCGGGTGCCGGTAGGGCAACGATGTGTGCTAAGTCGGGTAGATCTTGCTCCGCAAGTGCCTCTGCGTAGTTGCTCCCGAGGAAGCTTTCGACAACAAAGGCAACGGTGCTGCCGCTATCAGCAAGAATCTCGCGCGCCTCGCTGGCTTTATAGCGTGTGTTGACGGTGACCAAGGTGCCACCCACGTATTGAATCGCCAGTGCCGCGACAATCCACTCAGCGCAATTGGGTGCCCAAATAGCAGCGCGGTCACCCGAATTAAAACCCTTCGCGACCAAGGCGCTGGATAAATGGCGAACCTGTTCGTGAACACCAGTGAAGGAGAGGGCCGTATCGCCCTCTTTGATAAACGTTTTCGATCCGTACTGCTCTGCCGCGTACTCGATAAGTGCTGCAGTTGTGCGGTGGCTTGTTGGACCCGCCGTTGTCATAAAAGTCACTACCGTTAGTCTATTTGTGCACGCTAAGTTGCTTCGCTTTTGTTGTCATAGTCTCAATGGGGGATGTAGGTCAGATGGTGCACTTTGATACTGGATTCATCTGATCAGTCATACAGGAAATTCGCGCATGAATAAGTGCGTCAGCGCTGCTGAGGCGGTGTCTGCTATTGAGAGCGGCATGACCATCGGTATTGGTGGTTGGGGACCGCGTAGAAAGCCTATGGGCCTTGTGCGTGAGTTACTGCGTTCGGACGTCAAAGACTTAACGGTGGTCGCTTATGGGGGCGCCGATGTCGGGCTTCTCTGTGCTGCCGGCAAGGTTAAGAAAGTAATCTTTGCGTTCGTCTCGCTCGATTTTATGCCGCTAGAGCCTGCGTTTAGAAAAGCGCGCGAGTCGGGAGCGATTGAAGTCCGTGAGATCGACGAGGGAATGATGCTGCTTGGATTGCGTGCTGCTGCTTGGGGTAGTCCTTTCATTCCCACACGCATCGGCCTCGGTACAGACGTGGTCACACGCAACCCTGATCTGGCGCTTGTCGACAGTCCCTATGACGAGAAAGAGTGGGTGGCAATGCCTGCGCTTAATCTTGATGTGGCTCTAATCCATGCAACACGAGCGGATGAGCGCGGTGTTTGTGAAATCGCAAGTCCTGATCACTACATGGACGATTGGTTCGCCCGGGCCTCGAAAACCACGATTGTCTCAGCCGATGAGATCGTGGCTTCCAAGCACTTCAACGACCCCGGTGTTGCTCGCCGCGTTTACTGGGAGCGCAACTGCACCACGAAGGTGGTTCATATGCCCGGTGGCGCGCACCCGTCCTCTTCTGATCCGCTTTATGGCTACGACGTGAAGCACTACAAAGAATATGGCGCGCTGATTGCCGAGGGCGGCTTTGATGCTTGGTCTTCTGCGTTCCTTGGCAGCTCCGAGGCGGATTATCAAGCCGCTGTCGGTGGGCCGGATGCCATTCACTCACTGCCGTTACCGGTCTACTAAGAGGAGCTCACTATGACGTTTACACTCGCAGAGCTCATGGTTTGCGCCGCAAGTCGAAGCTTCGATAACGACGGTGAAGTCTTAGCCACTGGCATTGGTTTGTTACCGAGACTGGCAGCCAGTCTCGCGATGCGCACAACCAATCCCGACATGATGATGACCGACAGCCAGTCATATATGTTGTCCAGCCCAAACCCCGTGAGCGGTATGACCTCCCACGAAGGGCAGGCCAATGAGAATTGGATGGGGTTTGCTCGCATCTTTGACAATGTCTGGAGCGGTGCGCGTCACGCGCTGGTAGGACCGAGTCAGGTCGACCGCTTCGGTCAGACCAATATTGCAGCCTTGGGTGGTAGTTACGAAGCGCCAAAAGTACAGCTCCTTGGTGTCCGCGGGTTCCCAGGCAACTCGATCAGTCACGCGAACTCCTTCTTCGTGCCCAAACACTCCACACGGGTTTTCGTCGAGGGCGAGTGTGATGTTGTTTGCTCAATTGGCTATAACCCGGACCGCTTGCCGCGTGGTTACAGCTTTGCTGATATTGATATTCGGCGAGTGATTACCGATCTGTGTGTGATGGACTTCAATGGGCCCAACAAACAGATGCGAGTGATTAGTCTTCACCCCGGTGTGCCGCTATCTGAGGTGCACGAAAATACTGGGTTTGAGCTGGCGGTTGCAGACTCGGTGGATGAGACGCCGACCCCGACGGAGGAGCAGCTCGCCATCATTGCCGAGTTAGACCCGCTGAATTTCCGCGCCAAACAACTCAAAGATAATCCACCCGGCGTTCGAAACGCCTGAGGGGAGAGAGCACTATGACAGAAGCAAATACCGATTACGTTGAAGAGACCGATATTGTCACTTATGAGGCGGCGGATGGCATCGCCTGGATCGCGATGAATCGCCCCAAATACAACAATGCACAGAACGGTCGCATGACTTACGAGCTCGACGCTGCGTTTATGCGGGCTGTCGCTGACGACGATGTCAAAGTGATTGTTCTTAAAGGCGAGGGAAAGCATTTCTCGGCGGGGCACGACATTGGAACACCGGGGCGAGACGTCCATTTAAGTCAGGAGCGTGTCACCAGCTGGTATGACCACGCCAACAAACCGGGCGGTGAGTACCTCTATGTTCGCGAGGCAGAGGCTTACCTCGGCATGTGCCGTCGCTGGCGGGATATTCCCAAACCAACGATTGCCGCGGTTCAGGGCGCCTGCATTGCGGGTGGCTTAATGCTCGCATGGGTGTGTGATTTGATCGTGGCGACTGATGATGCCTATTTCTCAGATCCTGTGGTTCGAATGGGGATTCCAGGTGTTGAGTACTTTGCTCACCCTTACGAGCTCAATCCGCGCATTGCCAAGGAGTTCCTATTTACTGGAAACAAGATGGGTGCTGAACGCGCCTATCAGATGGGCATGGTCAATCAAATCAGCTCGCGCGAGACGCTGATGGACGACGTCACAGCGTTGGCGACCAAAATCGCTGCTATGCCGCGCCTAGGCCTCGCGCTGACCAAACAAGCCATTAATAACGTCGAAGAGCTGCAAGGCAAACGCCAAGGTATGGAAGCGGCCTTTGCGTGGCACCACTTTGCGCACGCCCACAACGACGTGGTCTCGGGCGACAAGCTCGGTGGTTTCGACGCCAAGGCCATGGCGAAAGCGAACAAGTCACAGGACAGCTGATCTTATGGAGTTGATGTACACGCAGGAGCAGCAGAGGTTTCGGAGTGAGGTGCGCAGCTGGCTCGCGGTAAATGTTCCGACTGAACGACTCCCCTCGTTTGATACCGCAGAGGGCTTTGAAGCTCACCGTGAGTGGGAGCGTACGCTCGCGAAAGGTAACTGGGGCATGGTGACTTGGCCCACTGAGTATGGCGGCCGAGGGTGTGACCTCATCGAGTGGCTGATCTTCGAAGAGGAGTACTATCGCGCGGGAGCACCGCTGCGAGTTAACCAAAACGGTATCTTTTTGTTGGGCCCCACTTTGATGGAGTACGGCACGGCCGAGCAAAAAGAGCGTTTTATACCCGCCATGGCGAGCGGTGACGAGATTTGGGCGCAGGGCTGGTCTGAGCCAAACGCGGGTTCTGATATGGCGGCGATACGGTGTCGCGCCGACCGAGACGGTGATGAGTTCGTCATCAACGGGCAGAAGATCTGGTCGACGCGTGCTGTCTATGCTGATTGGGTGTTTGGGCTGTTTCGCACAGACCCAGATTCAACGCGCCACCATGGGCTCTCAAAAATCCTAGTGCCGCTCAATTCAGATGGGGTGACAGTTCGCCCGATTCCTCAGTTAAACGGGTTGCCGGGCTTCGCTGAAATCTTCTTCGACGATGTGCGTGTGCCAGCGTTTAACCTCCTCGGCGGTGAAAACGAGGGTTGGCGAATTGCCATGGCGACTGCAGGCTTCGAGCGTGGTCTGATGCTACGTAGCCCCGCGCGATTTCAGCAGGCGTCAAAGCGGCTCGTTCAGTTATACCGCGAGCACGGCTCTGACGTGATCGACCCATCGATCGAATCGGCAGTCGTGCGTTGTTATATGGATGCAGAGGCCTATGCGCTCTCGACCTACCAGACAGCGTCAAAACTGTGCTCCGGAGGTTCGATTGGCGCTGAAGCAAGCTGCAACAAAATCTTTTGGTCTGAAATGGATTTGCTCATCCACGAGACAGCCATGAGTCTGCTGGGTGCAAGAGCTGAAATAGAGCCACAGACCGCAGCAGAGTTTGCCGAACTCGGAACATGGCTAGATGGGTTTATGTTCGCGCAATCGGGACCCATCTACGCAGGAACCAATGAGATCCAGCGCAACATCATCGCCGAGCGCGTGCTCGGTATGCCGAGAAAGTGAGGAGAGCGAGATGAACTTTACTTTCACGCAGGACCAGCTCGATTTCCAAGAAGCGATTGCCAGCATGCTGAAAAGCGAGGTAACCGCCGACTCTATTCGTGCGCGTTGGTCAGCCGAGGCGGGCGTAGACGCTGCGTTTTTAACGCAAGCGCACGAGTTAGGCCTCAATTCGATGTTGGTACCCGAGGCACTTGGTGGTCTGGGTCTGCAAACGACCGACTTCGTTTTATTAGCTGAGGCTTGCGGTGAAGTCGCCTTGCCCGAACCCGTCGTTGAGTCAGTCATGGTCTCGACGCCACTATTGGTGGACATTCTCGATCAAGGCTTAGGGAATGCGGATGTACAGCGCGTTATCGACGGGGTGCTTGGGGGAGAAACGAGGGTTGCGGTCGGGCACTCGATAAACCCCTGTATTAACTACGCGGATAGCGCCGACTGGTTTTTACTACCCGAGGGCAACAGCCTTTACCTTGTACCGCGCGATGCTGTGACCCTTGATGAGAAAAAGAGTGTCGACCCCTCTAGACGGCTATTTAGCGTCTCCTTCAAGCCGGATGGCCAATACCTCGTTGCCGATGGCGATGCGGGCGCGAGCTTGCAGCGAGCGACCCTTAATCGCGGTGCGCTTGCGACGGCGGCACAACTTGTTGGCCTGTCGAAAGGCATGATCGCGCAGAGCGTCCAATACACCAGCGATCGCGAACAATTTGGTAAAGCGATTGGTGCTAACCAAGCCGTGAAACACTTACTGGCAGACGTTGCTGTACAAATCGAATATGCCAAGCCGGTGACGTACCGCGCGGCTTACACGCTTGGTGTATCGCCGACGCGCGCTGATTTTGCGGTTTCTCATGCAAAGTCCGCCGCCGCGAGAACAGCGCTGATGGCATCGCGTCACTGCATTCAGGTGCACGGTGCAATGGGTTATACCTGGGAATGTGATGTTCAAATCTGGGCGAAGCGCGCTTGGGCGCTTGCTCGGGAGTGGGGTGACGAGGGGTTCCATAACAATCGGATACACGAGTGGTTACTGCGCAAGAATGCTCTGCTCGGACCGGAATTTACCTTTGGTCGTGGATCACTCACTGACGTTGCATAGGCAAACGCAGCACTCGAACTAAGAAAGAGTTACAAACGGAGAAATAACATGGGACAGCGCGCAGAAGCTTACATTGTCGATGCCATCAGAAGCCCCACAGGCAAGCGACGTGGCTCGCTAGCAACCGTGCACGGTGCGGACTTGGGCGGCTTTATCCTGAAGGCGTTGGTTGAACGACACGATATTCCGGACGACGAGTACGATGACGTCGTTTTTGGCTGTCTGGACACCATCGGTCCACTAGCGGGCGACATTGCGCGCACATGCTGGTTGGCCGCAGGTCTCAGTGATGTGGTTCCCGGAACCACTGTCGATCGTCAGTGCGGTTCTTCACAGCAAGCGGTTCATTTTGCCGCGCAGGCGGTTATGTCCGGCACCATGGATATTGTGGTTGCGGGTGGCGTACAAACGATGTCTTCCATCCCAATTTCTGCCGCAATGTACGCAGGTCAGTCCTACGGCTTTGACAGCCCTTTTACGGGTAGTGAAGGTTGGGTCGCGCGTTATGGCACGCAAGAGGTTTCGCAGTTCAAATCGGCACAGATGATTGCAGACAAGTGGGAAATTTCGCGCGAAGAGATGGAAGCATTTTCGCTAGAGTCACACCGAAGAGCGCGTGCTGCCACTGATGCGGGCTACTTTGAGCGCGAGATCATACCGTTCGAGGGACTCGGATTTGATGAGACGATCCGCAATACCTCGATGGAAGCGATGGCGGGCCTTGAGCCATTGGCCCCTGGCGGTACGATCACTGCGGCGGTATCTAGCCAAACCTGTGATGGCTCATCAGCGGTGCTCATCGTTTCCGAGGAGGCGCTCAAGCGTTACAACTTGACGCCCCGAGCTCGCATTGCCCACATGTCAGTGCGCGCCGATGATCCTATTTGGATGCTTACAGCGCCCATTCCCGCCACAACGCACGCTATGAAGAAGTCAGGGTTTTCGCTGAACGATATTGATCTTGTGGAAATCAACGAGGCCTTCGCCTCTGTGCCGATGGCGTGGCTGAAGGATCACGACTATCCGCACGAGCAAACAAACGTTAACGGCGGTGCGATTGCACTGGGTCACCCACTGGGATCGACCGGTACCAAGTTGATGACAACGCTGCTGCATGAGATGGAGCGTCGAAAGGTCCGCTACGGTCTACAGACCATGTGCGAAGGCGGTGGTCAGGCGAACGTGACCATCCTCGAACGCCTCTAGGCTGGGGCGCGATTAGGAGTTTTTATGGGAATTTGTGATAAGCGCGTCGTCATCGTTACCGGTGCAGGGGGTGGCTTAGGCGCTGCTCACGCCCGGGTGCTCGCTAGCGAAGGCGCGGCGGTGCTCGTTAACGATATCAATACCGATGCAGCGCAGGCGGTTGTGGACGATATCCTCGCAGCCGGTGGTCGGGCAGTCGTGAATCAGTCAGACATCACCAACTACGAGAGCAGCGGTGAGGCCATCGCGCAGGCGATCGAGACGTTTGGTGACTTGACCGGTGTGGTCAACAACGCAGGGAACAACCGCGATCGCATGTTTGCCTCGTTGTCTGAGGCGGACTGGGACCAAGTAATAGCGGTGCACCTCAAAGGCCATTTCTGTCTTGCCTCGCATGCGGTCCAGTACTGGCGCCACCAGTCAAAACTGGGGAACCCCGTCTCGGGTAGGATTATTAATACAACCTCAGGAGCGGGTTTGCAGGGGTCCATCGGCCAGTCCAATTACGCTGCCGCAAAGGCAGGTATTGCTGCACTGACCCTGAATCAAGCGGCAGAACTCGGTCGGTATGGCATCACTGCAAACGCTATTTGCCCCGTTGCACGAACCGGTATGACGACGGCGGTACCCGCCATGGCGGAGCGTATGGCTGTGCCAGAGGACGGGTCATTCGATCACTTTGCCCCGGAGAACGTTTCATCGGTCGTTACGTGGCTTTGCTCCGAAGCGTCTAGTCACGTTACGGGTCAGATTATTGAGGCCGAGGGTGGTCGTATTGCTATTGCTGACGGTTGGCGCAGCACAACAGGCGTGGATAAAGGCGCTCGTTGGGAACCTGCAGATGTCGGTGCTGCGCTCGAGGAAGCCATGTCGACCGCAGTACCTGCTCAACAGGTCTGGGGTAGTTAGGAGCCGTTTTGAAGTTTGCGTTTACCGATGAGCAGCGAATGCTCAGAGATACCAGCCAGGCGTTTTTAGCCGCCGAATCGGACTCGTCCGCGGTGCGTGCAGCATCCACATCCGACAAGACTTACGACCCCGAGCTTTGGCAGAAAATTTGCGAAGACATGTACTGGCAGGGAATCCTCACCCCTGAATCCTGTGATGGGTTGGGTCTCGGCTGGGTCGAGATGGCGATTGTGCTCGAGGCTGCCGGCGAAAAATTACTGACCGGGCCGCTTTTTGCCACGAGTCAAAGTACCGCCGCACTGATGTTGTGTCCGCAGACGGACATGCGCGATGCGCTTTTATCCGCGATTATTGGTGGTCACGTGATTAGTCTTGCAGTGAGCGATCAGCGTGACGGTTGGTCTTCTTGCGGTGTCACCTCAACCGACAAGAGCAATACAACGGTGTTATCTGGAAGCGCACGATTTGTGCCTTTCGGCGCGGCAGCCTCTAAGTTGCTGGTAGCGGCGGTTGATGTATCGGGCTCACAGTCCCTTTGGGTTATCGATGCGGCTCAGGAAGGCGTTAGCGTGGTCCATACACCGACTGTGGATCAGACCCGCGCCATGGCCACTGTCTCTCTGGAGAACGTTGGAGTGACCGTTGACCAACTGCTTGCGGATGATGCGGCGAGCATCATTGATCAAGCCTTGGCCTTAAGCCGAATTTTAGTGGTAGCTGATCAGGTCGGTGTTGCTCAAGCGAGCCTCGATATCAGCGTTGACTATACCAAGGAACGCTCGCAGTTCGATCGCACTATTGCCTCGTTTCAGGCGATTAAGCACAAAGCCGCTGACATGATGCTGAAGGTGGAATCGGCGCGATCACTCCTATACTACGCAGCGTGTATTGCCGATGCTTGGTTTGCGGGAGAGGCCGATGATACAGCGCTTCAAGAGGCCGCCTGCATGGCCAGCGCCTGTGCCAGTGACGCGGCGTTTTTTAACGCAGGCTCTGGCATTCAGATGCACGGCGGCGTGGGCATTACCGAAGAGTACGACATTCAGCTTTATTTCAAGCGTGCACGTGCTACCGAGAGTTTTCTGGGCAGGCCTGCGGAAATGCGCGAGACCATAGCCAGCCAATTGCTGGACGGAGGGGTGCGATGAAGCTGAGCTTTACAGCAGCGGATGAGCAATTCCGTGAGGAAGTCGCCGATTGGTTGAATGGCAACCTCCAAGGTGAGTTTGCCAAGGTTCGTTATCGCGGTGGACCGGGTGATGAGCATCACTTTGTCGATGAGCGAAAAGCCTGGGAGCGAAAACTTGCAGAGGGTCGATGGACCTGCATTGGCTGGCCCGAAGCGTGGGGCGGCCGAGCAGCTTCGATTGAGCAGCAGGTTATTTTCCACGAAGAATACGCGAGAGCGGGTGGTCCCGGCCGTATGGGGCATATTGGTGACACGCTGACAGGACCTACGCTATTGGCCTTTGGTAGCGAAGCGCAAAAGGCCAAGTATTTGCCGCCCATTCGAAACGGCGAGGCATTCTGGAGTCAGGGTTACTCAGAACCGGGTGCGGGCTCCGACCTTGCGGCGATTCGAACGCGCGCTGTCTTTGACGAAGCTTCAGGTCAGTGGCAGATAACAGGCCAGAAGGTATGGACCTCACTGGCACACGAGTCCGACTTTGTATTTGTATTAGCTCGAATCGATCGCGACAGTCAACGCCATCATGGATTAGGGTTTTTCCTCGTGGCACTTGATCAACCGGGGGTCACAATCAGACCGATCACCCAGTTGACGGGCACCGCAGAATTTAACGAGGTCTATTTTGACGACGCGGTTTGCAGCGCTGACGACATTGTGGGTGCGCCGGGTGATGGTTGGAAAGTAGCTATGGGACTGCTTGGTTTTGAGCGAGGGGTTTCGACGCTTGGACAGCAGATGCTATTCCAAACCGAGCTCGATGAGATTATTCGTATCGCCAAAGAGAACGGCGCATCACGGGACCCCGATATCCGCCAGCGTATTGCCGAGGCGCACATTGGGCTCAGGACGATGCGCTATAACAGCATGCGTATGTTGTCCGGCGGTGAGGATGGCAGCCTAAGCCGGGAAGCAATGATCTATAAGCTTTATTGGTCGAGCTGGCACCGTAACCTCGGCAAGCTCGCGATGGACGTGCTGGGCCCTGATGCCGAGTTAATCGAGGCAGGCCCCTACGAATTAAACAAGCTTCAGTCGCTGTTTTTGTTCACCCGGGCTGACACCATATATGGTGGTACTAATCAGATTCAGAGAAATCTCATTGCAGAGCGTGCTTTGGGGATGCCGAAAGAGCCACGGGGATCAGCCAAATAATGTGGGGACCATCCGATGAGTAAAACGATTCCAGCCTACGTGCAAGGACATAATCTCCTAGCGGGTAAGTCTGTTCTTATTACGGCTGCGGCCGGCGCCGGAATCGGGTTTTCCGCCGCCACGCGCGCGGTTGAAGAGGGCGCTCGTGCTGTTGTCATCAGTGATGTGCACGAAGGGCGTCTCGCACAGGCAAGAGAGACGCTGGATGCGATCTCACCTGATTGCGCAGTGAGCGCAAAGCTCTGCGATGTGACCAACGAAGAGCAGGTACAAGCGCTGGTTGCCTTCGCAGAGACACAGATGAGTGGCGTCGATGTGCTGATTAACAACGCAGGCCTGGGCGGTTCTCGCCGTCTGGTCGATATGACCGATGAGGAGTGGTCTCGGGTGTTAGACATCACCCTTACGGGCACTATGCGCATGACGCGTGCCATGCTTCGAGAAATGGAGCCTCGTGGTAGCGGCGTCATCGTCAACAACGCGTCTGTGCTTGGCTGGCGCGCGCAAGACGAGCAATGTCACTACGCGGCGGCGAAAGCGGGCGTTATGGCGCTGACGCGGTGCTCTGCCATGGAAGCTGCTGAATCGGGTATTCGCATCAATGCGGTCTCGCCCAGCATTGCCATGCATGATTTTTTGAGAAAAACCTCAACGCCTGAGCTACTCGAGCGCTTAGCCTCTCGCGAAGCATTTGGACGCGCTGCTGAGGTTTGGGAAGTAGCGAACGTTATGATGTTTTTGGCGTCAGATTATTCGAGCTATATGACGGGTGAGGTGGTATCCGTATCGAGCCAGCACGCTTGATAACGGCCAGCGAACAAAAAAGCGATAAAACAACAAAGCGCTTAAGAGAGATATAGAGGGCAGATGAGATGAGCGAGATGAACTGGGATCGTGAGGTTGATGTACTCGTCGTTGGAACCGGCAATGGTGGCTTAACGGCCGCTGTTTGTAACTGGGAAATGGGTACTAAAAACGTGCTTATCATCGAGAAGCAAGACAAGGTCGGTGGCACCAGCGCTACCTCTGGCGGTGGTATTTGGATTCCTAACAGCCACTACGCGAAAGAAGTCGGTGCTGAGGATAACCCTGCAGCTGCGAAGGCCTATCTAATGAACACCTTATTCGGTGAGGATGTTCCCGAGGAGATGATTGACACCTACCTCGAGAAAGCGCCTGAGATGCTAGAGTATCTTCACGATCGGACTGATGTTCGTTACGAATCGCTCGCGGAGTACCCGGATTACTACACCAATATGGAAGGTGCCCGAGAGGGACACCGCTCGTTAGAGCCCGCGCCGATCATGGCATCTGAACTTGGCGAGAATTGGAAAAACATGACGTGGACGCATTTCATGATGCGTATGTTCGACCGCATCCACTTCACGCAGGTAGAAGCGCACCTATTGATGGTCCAGTTACCCGGGTGGAAACGGCTGCTAGCACGACTCATGTGGGATTACATACGTGACATCCCTTGGCGATTCAAAACGCCAATCTCGCGTCGTTTGGCTTGTGGTTCAGCGGGTGTGGCACGACTGTATCTCTCGGTCTTAAAACGAGAAATTCCGCTGGAATTTAATACGCAGATGGTCGAGCTGATTGCAGAGGGCGACTCGGTATTGGGTGCGGTAATTGAATGCAATGGTCAGCGCCAACGGGTTCGTGCGGCTAAGGGCGTGATCTTGGCGTCGGGTGGTTTTGAGAAAAATCAGACGCTGAGAGAGCAGTACTTACCATCTCCGACCAATACCACGTGGTCGGCTGGGAACCCGGGTAATGAGGGCGACGCACTACTGGCGGGGCTTGAGCTCGGTGCAAAAACACGCTTGATGAATGATGCTTGGTGGACAACAACGCTTTGTGTGCCTGATGAACCTGCGCCGCGACTCGCGATTATGGAGAAATCGTTCCCGGGCTCCTGTGTCGTAAATCGCGATGGTAAGCGGTTTGCTAACGAGTCTCAGAATTACATGGCCTTCCAGAAGGATCTGTTCAAGACACACACGGACGAACATCCAAATGCGCCTGCATGGCATGTCTTTGATGCGACATTCCGCGAGAATTTCATGGTCGGTCCGTTGATGACTAAGGCGATGAAGCCAGACTCTCAAATTCCTAAGAAGTGGTTCGATGAGGGGTTTGTCGCTAAGGCAGACACCATTCGCGAGTTGGCTGACATGCTCGGCATTGATGCCGACGGTCTCGAAGAGACGATTAATAAGATGAATCATTACGCTGAGACCGGAAAAGATGAAGACTTCGGCCGCGGTGACTCCGCCTACGATCGTTACTACGCGGACCCTGCGATCAAGCCCAACCCGTGCTTGGCACCTATCGTCAAAGCACCGTTTTACGCCATGCGGATCGAGGCGGGGGATTTTGGCACGCTGGGTGGCTTGGACACCGATACCTCTGCGCGTGTTAAGAAGGCTGACGGCGGCGTGTTTGAAGGGCTATTTGCAGTCGGTAACTGCTCAGCAGCGATCCTCCCGACTTACCCGGGCCCCGGTGCTACGCTGGGTCCTGCGATGACTATGGCCTATCAGGCTGCTTGCCACATTAACGCTTAGGAGTTGATATGTTGGACTTAGAAGCAATCGAACTGATCAAGCAGCTCAAAGCGCGATATTTCCGCTTCCTCGACACCCGCAATCTCGAGGGGCTACAAACGGTATTTACCAGCGATGCGACTGCGTCGTTTATCGGCGGTGACTACGATTTTCAACTGACTGGCTGGGAGCAACTCGAGGCCTTTTACAAGAAATCGTTCACAGGCCAGAGTTTTGGTATGCATAACGGTCATCACCCTGAAATCTGCGTCGATGGCGATACGGCAACAGGTATTTGGTATCTGCAGGACATATTCGTATCGCTCGAGCACAACATGACCATTATGGGTAGCGCGCTTTATGACGATGAGTATCGTCTTGAGGACGGGCAGTGGCGCATTGCACGTACGGGCTACAAGCGCTTGTGGGAAGAGCATCATAAGCGTGGCGAAGAGATCAACCTCCGTGTTAAACCTATTGCCGACTAATAACAAACCCATTCAACGGGAGAGAAAATCATGAGAGATGTAGTAATCGTAGACAGCGTCCGAACCGGGTTGGCCAAGTCCTTCAGAGGCAGTTTCAACTGGACACGATCCGATGATATGGCGGCCTTTCTCATCGATGCACTGATCGATCGGAACGCCAAGTTCGACCCCAATGAAGTCGACGACATTATTTTGGGTGCGGCGAACCAAGCGGGTGAACAGAGCGGTAATTTGGCTCGCATGGCGTCGTTCCTTTCAAAATTGCCTGTCGAAGCCACGGGCACCACGGTTAACCGTTTTTGTGCGTCCGGCTTGCAGACCATCGCCATGGCGGCGAATCAAATCGGCTCTGGCTACACCGATGTAATGATGGCGGGTGGTGCTGAGTCGATCTCAATGCGTGTGCGCCAGGAGGCAGGCAAGTTTCAGCAGAATTGCGCGCTCCTCGAGAATAAGCCCGAGGTTTACATGGAGATGGGCAATACCGCTGAAGTTGTGGCGCGTCGCTACAACGTCACCCGTGAATCGCAGGACGAATATGCGCTCCAGAGTCAGCAGCGTTATGCGCAAGCGGTCGATTCAGGAGCAATCCAGGATGAAATCGTACCCATGCCCGCCACCATGAAGTTGGTGAATAAAGAAACGGGCGAAGAGACGTTCAAAGATGTGATGGTTGACCGCGATGAGTGCAATCGTGTTGATACCACCCTCGACGGTTTGTCGATGCTCAAGCCCGCTTTTGAGGAGGGCGGCAGTGTCACTGCAGGTAATTCCTCGCAGTTGAGTGATGGTGCATCAATGACGCTCCTGATGAGCGCCGAGCGCGCCGAGCAGCTAGGTGTTGAGCCACTGGGTTACTTCCGCGGTTTTGTTACCGCAGGCTGTGAGCCAGATGAGATGGGGATTGGGCCTGTTTTTGCGATTCCTAAGCTCTTACAGCGTGCAGGCCTCAGCCAGGACGATATCGATCTTTGGGAACTCAATGAGGCATTTGCCTCGCAGTGTGTCTACTGCAGAGATTTCCTGAACATCGATAATGCCAAGTACAACGTTAATGGCGGCAGTATCGCTATTGGCCACCCCTTCGGTATGACAGGTTCACGCATGGTTGGTCGTGTTCTGCGTGAGCTCAAGCGAACAGGCGGTCGATATGGTGTCGTCACGATGTGTGTAGCGGGTGGCCAGGGCGCTGCGGGCTTGGTAGAAGCCTGTTAAAAACGGCTGGTCCGTGTCTTCTGGCGCTCACTGAGTTATCCACTCGCTGATGGCTGGGTGATGACCCGGGGGATTTATCCCGAAGCGAGTGGCCATCCAGACATAAAAGTCATCGAGACACAAAAAAGGCGCCTTTCGGCGCCTTTTTTGTATCGGATAGCTCATTTTCTAAAGAGTAACGTTGGGTAGTACCGCGCAGAGCGCGCGCCTTATTTCGCAGAGATCAGGCTTTACTTCGCAGCGCGCAGAACCTACTTCGAAAGGCACTTTCTACATTTCAACCATCTCGTAACGGGTCCAGTAGAGCTTTTGGCTCGATATCTGGAGCCAGTCGCAGATTCCTTATCCAAGGATGGCAGGTAGCTGTTTCGTCAAAGGCATGCGCTTTTTAACGGCAGCTCCCGTGAGCGCGAAACCGATGAGCTCTCCATTGGTGTTGTGGAATAAGGCTTTTACGTCTGGCGCCTCACCCTCGATGGTCCATTCGCCCTCGGCGTCTCGTGCCACAGGCGATACACATACGGGACATGCGGGTGTCTTAATGGTCACTGGCATTGCAGGGTAGGCAACCTCGGTGGGCGTGCCAGTAAGCGTTGCGGCCAGTGCCCGTGCCGCCGCCATCAGTGGTGCTACATAGACCAGCACATGACCTGCAACTTCTGCGCAGTCGCCGATCGCATAGACGTTATCGACATTGGTTCGTAGAAATCGATCAGTCTTGATGCCGCGACCGCATTCGATGCCGGCATCCGCCGCCAGTTGGGTCCGTGGACGGACACCGACTGCAGACAGGACTGCATCGGCTTCAATGGTTTCGCCGTTGTTGAGGACAACGCTGTAGCCATCAGTTGTTTTGTTCACATCCGTCGCCAGTGGCCCAAAGTGGAAGGTGGCGCCTTTCTCCTCAAGCGCGCTCTGAACGGCGCGACCCGCGGTTTCTGGAAGAAGGGTGGGTAGGCAGTAGTTCATGGGATCCACCGCTTCCACGGTGTAACCACCGTTCAGTAGGTCGTTGGTGAACTCACAACCAATAAGGCCTGCGCCAATCACCGCGACTTTACTGCCACCTGTGGCTGAAAGCGTATCTCTGAAACGACGATAATCGTCGAGATCGTTAACGCCCATGACCTCATCGGCAGCATCTCCCCCCATGGGTGGACGAATCAGTTCTGCACCCAACGTCAAAACCAGACTCGAATAGGCAACGCGCTCGCCGTCCTCGAGAACCAATTCATTCGCACCGGTATCGATCGAGGCAACTGATGTTCGCGTTCGCACGGTGATATTGAGGTTGTCCGCCATGTTATCAGCGGTTTGTGTTGCTAACTGATCAGGCTCAAATTTCTTGGTAAAACCTGTAGAGATCATCGGCTTTGAATAGTTCTCGCCGCCGTCACGAGTAATCAATGTGATGGCACTATCGGCGTCTATTTTCTTGATGGCGTTCGCCAAGGAGTAGGCAGCCAGCCCAGAACCTACAACTACGATGGGTAGCGACGCACCTTGTGAGCTCTCTGCAGTATCGGTTGCGGCTTCTTCCTCTGCATCTTCGGTGCCTGGAATCAGTTCGAAGTCTTCCTTACCGACGCCACAGTCAGGGCAGGTCCAATCATCAGGAACATCAGCCCATTTTGTGCCAGGTGCAATACCGTCGTCCGGCCATCCTTCTTTCTCATCGTAAATGAGTCCACAAACAATGCATTCCCACTGGGCCATGAAAATTCCTTTTAATACGTAGAGTTTTGCGACAAGCCTGCCAAACGCTGCGCAGTGTGCCTAAATTGCAATCAACAGTCATCTGCTGCTGGGACTACTGCCTGGCTTAAAGTGGAAAAAAGCTGAACTAAAGGTTGAGAATCCAGAGCAGACTGGCAGTACTCAAAGCGCCCCAAAGCACAAGCGCCATCGCGATGAGCCTTGGGCAGATTGCCTTGAGTGATTGCAGGGACATTTGTGAGCCGATCAGGAACAGGGCAAGTGCAAAAAGACTTTTGCTCACCATGGAAAATCCGCTCGTGATTTCGCTCTCGAACTGAAAATAACCGCCGATGACACTGGCAACAAAAAACAGTGTTACGAAGAGCGGCACTCGTACCTCGTTTGCCGTGATGCGCTTCATTGAGTAGCTGGCGAGAATAATGACTGGGATGAGCCAAAGTATGCGCAGCACTTTGAGCGTGGCCGCGGTTGTCAGGGCTTCGTCTCCATAAATTGCAGCCGCTCCGACCACAGACGAGGTGTCATGGATAGCCATTGCTGCCCACATACCAAACTGTTGCTGGGTCATGCTTAGCTGTTCACCGATCGCGGGGAACAAGAGGATGGCAATCCCGTTTAATACAAAGATGATCGTCAGTGTTTGCGCGACCTGCGAGTCTTGCGCTTTGATCACTGGCGCCATGGTGGCGACAGCTGTTCCGCCGCAAACAGCCGTCCCAGTCGTTAAGAGCTTACCGCTTGTGTCATCGGTCCGAACTAGTTTTAGGAGCACATAGCCCAAGATTAGCGTCGCAAGAACCATGACCGAGACGATCATGCCGTTACTCGATCCCAGAGTGACAACCTCGCGGAAGGGTAAAGCAAGCCCGAGAATGACAACCCCGCTTTGCAGCGCGCCACGCGACAGCTTCGAGGCATTCTGTATAGGCGCAGGCCCAAGCGTAAGTGCGAGCCCAATACCCAGAAATAGCGCTACTGCCGCCTGCTGCAGGTATACGGCAAAAAGTGCTGCAATTAGATAAGCAATAACGGTATTCGTTTTTGTCATATGGGAATTATGACAGTAATCAGTGCGAGGTCCAGTCCCGAAATAGCTAATTTGAAGTAACTGCTTGCGAGCTAAATCGCACTGCGGGAACATGGTCAGATTGCAATGACCGTGACGTCTAAATAACAACAAACATCACAAGTGACTAAGGGGCTAACGCTCCTGCTGGGTTGACAAAAATGCCCAGTCCAGAAGCTTTAGAATAATAAGGAAAGGCCCAGTCGCTATGACTGCTGTCGATAATTGGATTGTAGTGCTCTATCTAATGGGCATCCTGGCGGTCGGACTTCGTGCAAGCCGAGGTGTTAGCAGTAGCCAAGACTTCGCGGTCGCCGGGCAGGGACTCAGTTTTCCGCTCTTGCTGGGAACACTCATCGCTGCAGTGGTAGGTGCATCTGCCACCATTGGACGGGCGGGAAAAGCCTACGAGGTGGGCATCCTCATAGCACTATCAGGGGTGGCCTATGGTTTGGGATTGCTCGCCTTTGGCAAGTTGGCGCCTGTTATCAAGCGAATACAGTTTTGGAGCGTGCCCGATGCTTTGGGTGCACGATATGGTCAGACCTTTCGTTTTCTTTCCGCACTCATCATCTACATCTGCGTTATAGGGGTTTTTGCTAGTCAGTTGATGGCCTTTGGTGTCACGGCGACGTTTATGAGCGAGTCAATCGAGGTCAGCTTTACACATGCTGTGATGATTTCGGCATTGCTGATGACCGCTTATACGCTCACGGGTGGCATGAAGTCGGTTGCCGCTGCAGATTTATTCCAAGTAGTCATCATTGTGGTGATGATTGGCGTTGTTCTTCCGGTTGTCCTCATGGGGGAGATGGGAGGGCCTGTCTCTGCCGTAAAGGCATTAGCGCCTTTGGACGGAGACTGGTTGGGGGGTATGTCCGTCGTGTTTCTGGTATCGCTATTTCTTATTGATATCCCCATCGTGCTGATCGACGCCAGCCTCTGGCAGAAAACGGGGGCTGCACAAAATGCTGGGCATATTAGGCGTGCAGTGATCATTACCGGACTGGCATTCATTGTGTGGGGCACACTCTCTGCTGCTTATGGGGTTCTCGCGAAACGTCTCGACCCTGGTCTCATCGAAGCAGGCATGAGCGCTGACGGTGCGCTCCCCTCACTGCTATTCAATTACATGCCGCCGGTGCTCCTGGGCTTGGCTTTTGCCGCTTTGGTCGCGGTCATCATTTCGACGGCAGCGACTGCAATGTTGGTGGCGGGCACAACGGCAGGGTTTGAGCTTTTCAAAGTCATCAAGCCTGTGGCCTCTGATAAAGAGACGCTACTTGTGACGCGCTTGGGCGTTGCTCTGGTCGCGCTTTTGGGTGTGTATATCGCTTTGAATGCCCAAGGCGTTTTTGACCTCCTATTATTGACTATGGCGGTTTATGTCAGCGGTATTTTTATTCCCACGATGTGTGCCTTGTTCTGGTCAAAGGCCACAACAAAGGGCGCAACGGCAGCTTCTCTAGGAGGCGGTGTCTCCGTAGTGATTTTGTATGGTCTTCAAGGGGCAGGTAAATTGCCTTCTTTTTTGGAGCCCATTATCGGCGGTTTGTTGGTTAGCGGCGCATTGATGTATCTGGTCTCGCAGGCGACTTACGATTCATCAACAACGACAGCGAGACTGGTTGATCGCGCCGTCACGTAGGACGTCGGCCTAGCCGAGGCGCGCTGAACGCATGCGCAGTAAGGAGCACTGGCTGCAGAATTTTATTGCTCTAGCGCTGCCTTCCCCGAAAGGCGATAAATGAGGATCGCCGCACGTTTGATAGCGAGCGCCATCGAATCAAGCTCAAGACTTTCGTTAGGCGTATGGCCACCTTTTCCGAGAGCGCCCATGCCGGCGAGGGCATCGGTGTAGGGCGCAACAAATGAAATATCCGCTGCACCGCGTCGCAAGGGATCCCATGTTTTCATAGCGCCACGACCTAGTGCCTGGTTCACCTCCGATAGTTCATCTGCGAGAGAACGATTACCCGCTGAGGGAGCCATGGGTGGATAGCTATCAGCGAAACTGATCGACGCCGACGTTTGCGGTAAGTGATTGGCAACAATGGTATGCATCTTGGCTTTTGCTCGCGCCAATTGTTCGACCGACAACGCGCGAATGCCACCGTGTACCACTGCTGTGTTGGGCACAACGTTGGTCTTTCCGAAGGTGGTGCCTCGGTTCTGGCCCGGGTCGTAGTTGACGGCTGTACCACCTTGGATGGTCCCAGCATTGAACGTCAGTCCGTAATCGCCCCGAACGTCAGTGTAGAACTCACTCAGAATACGCGAGGCCTCGTTGATGGCACCTGCGCCGGTTGATTCGCTGAAAATACTCGAAGAGTGCGCTTGCTTACCCTCAACCTCGAGCATCCAACTACTTGAGCTGCGTCGTGCCACGGTCGCCCAGTCGAAGCCCTCAGAGGTAATAGCGCCTTCGAACCCAAGTGCGATATCAGCCCATTTGCCAGCCTCGATAAGGTCCCGACGGCTGATCGACAAAGGTCGTCCCGATTTCTCCTCGTCACCCGTGTAAGCCACAGTGATGGGAATGCCATCGAGCGCACCAATGTGCTGAAGTGCTTTTAGGGCATAGACGATGACCGCGTTGCCGTCTTTCATGTCGGCAATACCGGGGCCGGTGGCGATGTTCCCGTCGCGGGTGAAAGCTTGGAAGTCGTCGTCAGCCTCGAACACGGTGTCGAGATGGCCAATCAGTAAGAAACGCTGACCTTGGCCTTTCTTAGTGGCGAATAAATGCCCCGCACGATTCATTTCCTTGGGCATGTCAATCCAGCGCGTCTCCAGCCCCAACGCATCGAGCTCCCCAGCCATCACATCGCCAACCGCACGAACACCGGCATGATTCATGGTGCCGCTGCCAATATTGACGGTCTTCTCAAGCAACGCGATGGCCTCGTCCTGATGCGCATCAACCCACGCAACCATGGCTTTTTCGTTTTCGGAGAGTTGCAAGCCTTGGGCGGATACGCCAAAAGACGTAGCGAGCAAAACCGCACTGGCGAGAATGTTTTTGAATGAAGTCATGAAGGGCATCCCTGCTTATCGAATTTCGTGTTGTGGTTGACCGTGCCACCAAAGTTTGGGGGCAGGCGCATCGCCTGTCACTTCCTCAGAGAGGTCGCCTGCGCGATAGAGACGTCCGTTGACCATAACGTGCGTAATTTGGTCGGTGGCTTTAACGTCCTTGAGCGGGTTCCCGTCAACAACCTGTAGGTCGGCTAGCTTGCCGATCTCAATCGAGCCCAGGTCTTTATCCATACCCAGGTATTTGGCAGGGTTAATGGTCGCCGTTGAAAGCATTTGCATGGGACTCATGCCACCCTCCGCAAAGCTCCACATCTCCCAGTGAGTCGCCAAACCCTCGCGCTGACCATGAGCGCCGGTATTTACAATGACGCCAAGCTCCATGAGCTCTTTTGCTGCCGCGGCCGCGTCGTCATCCCTGAAGTCTGGCTCAGGTGATGTCACACGACGCACAGACCGAGGCTGAAGAACCGTTGGTGGCACAAACTGTGAGAGGAGGGGGTGCTTCCAGACCTCAGTATCTCGATAAAAGCGATCCTCTGATGTGAGTCCACCATACGTAACCACCAAGGTGGGCGTGTATCCCACGTTGGTCTGCGACCAAAAATCACGGACATCATCGTAGATTGTGAGGGTGGGGATATTGTGCTCGATGCCTGTTGATCCGTCGGCAACGAGGTTCATATCCAGGTTGTATAGCGAGCCACCCTCTGCAACGACGAGCATACCCGCATCGCGTGCGGCTTCGATGACCATCTGACGTTGCGCACGACGTGGTTGGTTGTAGTTCTTAACACTGATGGCCCCTTGGGCTTTCAGCCTTTCGACCACAGCCTTTGCATCATCGAGCGATTCGATAGGGTCAAAACCTGTGCTTTTTGCCCCGTAAATGATCTCGCCGGTCGAAAAAATCCTAGGGCCAAGCGTTACACCTGCACGCTGGTACTCGGCCGCTGGAAAGACCTGTGCGGCTCGGCTGGATGGATTGTGCACTGTCGTTACGCCCAGGGCTAAGTGCGCGAGGAGCGACCAGTTGTTTTGGGGGATGATATCGTCGCGCGCGTAGGGTCCGTGTGCGTGCGCGTCGATATAGCCTGGCAACAACGTTTTTCCTGTGAGATCGACAACCTTCGCACCCTCGGGTATCGAAACGCTGCCCATTTCGCCCACTGCCGTGATGCGGTTCTCGGTGACAATCACTACACCATTCTCAATGGTTTCACGGGCGCCATTCATCGTCACAACATGCGCGTTGGTGAATGCAATCGTGCCGTCGGGGCGATCGGATTCAACTGACAGGCTTAGGTCTGCCACTTCCATGGCCTGGTTAGTGCTGGTGCCCAGTGACTCATCAACTTTGTAGGACATGAGCTTGGGTCCCACGCTCCATGAAACCTGGGTACTGTCGGCGCTCCAGCTAATAAATTCACCGCCCGGCGCGCTGACACGCTCGGTGGCATAGGCTGCGGCTCCAGATGCGTTGTTCGCGATACTCGATAAATCGATTGATCGTCCTGTCATTGGCAGGGCCGCAACGTACAAGCGTCCTGCTTCTCGATAGGCTACATGCTGTCCGTCGGGAGAGATCAGAATCACGGTAGCGAGTGGGCTACTAGCGTGTTGTTTAACGTCTTCACCCGCTCGATTCATTGAGATCAAGGCGCTAGAGGCGTCGTCACTGCCACGACCCACGGCAGAGCTGACGCGCTCTGTCGCGTAGATGCGGCCCTCAGGTCCGAAATGTGGAGATCGTCCACGTTTACTGACAAATTTTGCTGCCGCTTCGGCCAAGGTATAGGTGTAAATACCTGGTTTTTTGCCCCAATAGGGATTTGTCAGAGAGCTACCACTCAGCTTCGCGAAAAGGAGGGTTTGTCCATCGCTGGAAACGCTCAAATCCACATAGTGACCGGGTGTGCTCACTACGGCTTTAGAGCGGCCACCCGAAGCACTGACTTTGCGAATTGAGCCAAGGCCGGAATCGGTCCACGAAATAAAGAAAACACTTTTGCCATCGGGTGAAAAGGCGGGCGAGTATTCGCGGTTGTCGCCCTTATCGCGTGTTAGGCGTTTTGCTGCACCGTCGGCAGTTTTTCGATACAGCTTACCCATCGACTCAAAAACAATGGTATTTCCCGTTGGGCTCGCAGTTGCAAAGCGAGGCATTGACGTCTTCAGCGTGTCAGGTGCGACGTCTACCGCGACTTGAACCGCAGGGTAAGCAGAGCGCTCGTCGACGACCTTGAAAGGAATGTTTACAGATACCTTGGTGTCGACGTTGACGCGCCAGATCTTACCCTTGGACCAGTAAACGATTTCGCTACTGTCAGGCAGCCAGGCCATTGTGGGGTAGGCGCCTTGAACTGCCCATGTCTCCTGCATATCCGGATCGAGATCATCGACCAGCATGGTTTGCTCACCCGATTCGAGGTTCAAAACAAAGAGGCGCGATGCGGCTCTCACCCGTTTCACAAAGGCGAGGGACTTGCCGTCGGGGGAGGGTGTTGGCCTTACGGCACCGCCAGCGCCACCAACGACTTTGCTGATTTCACCTTGCTCTAAGTCATAGCGTTTGATGGCCATGACCTCTCCGTTGCTGTCCTCGTGGTAAATGAAGGTATTACCGGGGGTTGTGTTCTGAATGTAGAAAACAGATTTGCCGTCGGCGCTGAACGTGGGTTCGCCCAACTCCTTTTGGAAGGCGGGACTGGGGCGCTCGACCAACACTGACCCGGAGAGATTTGCGCGGGCCACATTCGCGTCGAGATTGGCGTCATAAAGCCAAACTTCCCCGGTGCCAAGCGATCGCGACGTGGTGAAGTGCTTTTTCGCGACGAGGTAGTCACCCGATGGATGCCAGCTAGGGTTGTTAAGTAAGCGAAATGTCTCGTGGGTGATTTGCTGCTTGTTGTCCGGATTCGCGAGTTCCATCACCCAGATGTTATCTGCGCCGTTTCTATCGGATGTAAAGGCGAGGAAGCGTCCGTCAGGGCTGTATTGGGGCTGGATCTCCCAAGCGTGACCGCTCAATAGGGGAGATGCTTTGCCGCCAGTGATCGGTATTTCATAGATGTCTCCCAGTAGGTCGAAGGCAATTCGACTCCCGTCGGGAGAGACATCAAGGTTCATCCAGGTCCCCTCGTTAACGCTCAACGGAATGGTTTGCGCCTCGACCGAGTAGTCCGGCGCAGAAACATCCCACACCTCAGTTTCCATTGCCTCGTCAGCGGCATAACTCAGGCCTGAATAAGCGGCGCCCGCAACGAATATTGAAGCAGCCAAAAGTGAACGAGAGGACAGTGATTTCGACATAGGTTTAAACCCTATTTATATTTGATGTTAGAACTGAATTGTTATCACACTGGGACAGGGTTTTCGACCTGCATCTGATCGTGGAGCGCAGTCAGCTCGGACGAGAAAGGAAGTAAGTAGGGACCAGATGGCAAGCGAGCAAGAGTGAGCGCAAAAGCGAGAGTACAGGTGAGCGTAAAAGTGAGCCTAGAAGCGAGAGCAAAAGAGAGGGGTGCGGAGCGATGTTGAGACTGAAGTACTTATTAGCAATCATGCTGAGTTTCTGCCTGTTGGGGATGATGGCCTGCTCACGCTCTACGACATCACCACAACCTGAGGATGTCGATTTACTGGTATCGAACGTCACGGTTATCGACAGTGCAACTGGGCCTCAGGTCGCCAGCGTGCTGGTTGATCATGGAGAAATCGTCGATGTTATACCTCGTGAGGTTGCTGATAGCCCGACTACTCAATTCTTGATTGATCGAGCTGAACGCCATATCGATGGTGCTGGCAAGTACCTCATCCCAGGGCTTTGGGATTTCCACGTTCACTTCACCTACGATGGACGATTTTCCGACAGCATGGGCGATCTCTTTTTGTATCACGGCATTACCAGCGTGCGTGATACCGGCGGTCTGTTAGACGAGCTCCTACCCGTCGTCGATGAGCTTCGTAACAACAGTCGTGCTAGTCCTGACGTGTGGTTTTCAGGGCCGCTATTGGATGGCCCAAGCGTGGTGTATGACGGCGACCATAGACCCGGGCTCGGAATTGCCAACGCAACACCCGCCGAGGCTCGAGCGAATATTGCTGAGATACACGCGGCCGGTGCGAGCTTTCTTAAAATCTACGAGATGGTGTCTCCAGACATTTTTGCGGCCATTGTCGAGGAGGCGAGCCAGCGTAACTTGCCAATCGACGCCCATGTTCCGCTGACAATGTTGGCTCGGGAGGTTGCGCTCAACGTTCAGTCGCTAGAGCACCTCCGCAATTATGAACTCGACTGTATTACTGACCTTGAAGCCAAGAGAAATGAGCGGGTCAGCATCATGCAAAACGCAGGTGACACACCCGGCGCGAATTTGCGATCACAGCTGCACGGACTTCAACGCATCGCCTCCATCGAGGCAGAGGATACTAATGTCTGCGCTCAAAGTACTGAAGCCCTGACAAACACGATGTCGGTCCCAACACTCCGACTCAATACGTTGCGAACCATGCCACCTATGCAACGTGCGGACTTTGAACCGGCGCTCTCGCTTATACCCCCAAGGGTTCGCGAAGAATGGCTGATGCTGATTGCCTCTCTCAATAACGAAACGCAGCAGCCAGACACCACGATGACCGATTGGAGTCTGCGGCGCACTGGAGAGCTTCACAGAGCGGGAGCCCCTATTGCGGCAGGTACTGACACGCCGATAGGGCTTAGCATTCCCGGTTACAGTTTGCACACAGAACTCGAGCGTTTGGTAGCTGCAGGTTTGAGCCCGCAAGAGGCACTCGATTCGGCAACTTTGCGCCCGGCTGAGTTTTTCTCTATCGAGGATAAACTTGGGCGTATTCGTCCAGGTTACACGGCCGATCTCATTTTGCTTTCGGCGAATCCGCTCGAGAATATCGCCAATACCCGCGCGGTTGAGCTTGTGTTGAAAGGGGGGAAAGTTGTTAATCGTCAGCAGTTGCACCAGTGGCTGTCTCAGCCACCGTTGATCGCGGATGACATGTGAATCTCGCGCCTCGATAGGGTGTTCACATACGGGGTTCGCCGGCCTTGTGAAGTTGTTACTGAAAATTTTTTCAATTATGACTGTCTTCATATGCTTTTAGTGCAAAGCCGATGAAGCCAGCGGGAGTATCGTTCATTGTTATCGACCATTGATTGGGCTGTAGTAACGCTCTACCTCCTCGGTCTGGTGGCGGTGAGTGTGTATCTATCCCGGCAACAGCGATCCGCCGAGGACTACTTCGTCGCTTCCAACAGTGGAAACGCCTTCAGTATTGCTTTGTCGGTGATGGCGACTCAATGCTCGACCAACAGTATTCTGGGAGCCCCAGCCTTTGTTGCGTTCGTTGTAGGTGGCGGATTGGTTTGGCTTCAGTACGAGCTCGCTCTACCGCTGGCCATGATCTTTATTGCGGTATTTTTGATCCCCGTTTTCCATCAACAGCGCCTGGTCTCTGTGTATCTCTATCTCGGTCGACGCTTTGACGATAAAACGCAGTGGCTTATCAGCGGCATGTTTCAACTTTCGAGGGCAGCCGTAGCTGGAATCACGGTTTACGGTGTCGCAAGTATGGTCTCGATCGTTACTGGACTCTCCTTTGCGCAATCGGTGCTGCTCTTTGGCGCGATAACCATTGTCTATGACGTGCTGGGTGGCATCAGGGCGGTGATTATTAGTGATGTTGCTCAAATGGTGATTTTGACAAGTGTCCTTGCCTATCTCGCTTACCTGTTAATCGGTAGTGCCGGTGGTCTGAGTGAGATGTTGTCGCAGTTACCCAATGATCGGACCGCTGCCTTGTCTTTCAACCACCACGGCCTTGGTGATGGCCATGATTTTGCGTTCTTGCCGATGTTGATCGGTGGTTTCTTCTTGTATGTGGCTTATTACGGCTGTGACCAGAGTCAGGTCCAGCGTCAGTTGTGTGCGGCTTCTCAGGATGACGCACAAAAGGTTCTACTGATCAACGGTTTCTTGAGGTTTCCACTCGTTTTGCTCTATTGCTTGATTGGTGCAGGTCTCGCGGTTTACGCGATATCTGAGCCTGATTTCATTGGCTCGCTGCCCGTGGTTAACGAGGCGCCTAATTACAATATGGCTCTGCCCGCGCTGATCAGTCGTGAATTACCGCCAGGCTTGGTAGGACTGGCCGTTGTCGCTTTACTCGCGGCGGCTATGTCCTCGCTCGACTCGGTCATCAACAGCTTGTCTGCAACGACACTCAAAGATTTCATTAAGCCCATGATGGCGCATCGAATTGTGACGCCAGAGCAAGAGCTGCAATGGGGAAGGGCACTCACCATTTTCTGGGGTCTGTTTGCGCTTCTAACCGCATTTTATGTCGACGACATCGCATCGACGGTGATCGTGGCGGTCAATAAGGTGGGCTCACTGATTAATGGACCGATTCTTGGCGTGTTTATGCTCGGTCTGTTCACAAAAAGCACAACCGGTGGCGGCGCACGATGGGGCTTTGTCGCCGGGCTTTTGATAAATGCGGTGCTCTGGAAGTGGGCGCCGGGTGTGTCTTGGCTCTGGTGGAACGTCATAGGCTTGAGTGTGACGATCTTGGTCGGGATTGCGCTCAGTGCTCGTCCTGATGAACGTACAATTGATGAGAACTTGGTATGGAGCAAAGCGTTCTATCGTAAAGCGGGCTTTTGTCCAGCTTGGTTGCGCGGTTATCTAGGTTTAGCAGTATGGACGGTATTTTTGTTCGCTGTGCTGCTGATATTCGGAGCGCGCTAGGGATTTACTGATGCAAGCGCGCTCAATTTTTCTAGCAGTTTCCGAGGGTAGTAGGCTTGTAAGCCTTTCACATTTTTAATCGACGCTAAGGTGGTGCTATGGCAATCGCAGGACTCAACCATTTCAATATCATGGGCTCGCAATCACTTATCGACGAGGTGCGCGACTTTTATGTTGACGTGATAGGGCTCAGCGAAGGGTGGCGTCCCGACTTTGATTTTGATGGTCATTGGCTTTATGCGGGAGCTGCGCCGATTCTTCATCTAATGGTTTCAGAGGAAGGCTCTGATACAGATGACGGCGGCATAAGCTCGACGACAGGACACCTCGATCACATCGCTTTGACTGCGGCTGACCTAACCGCCGTAGAGTCGAGGCTCATTGAGCTTGGTCAGGTTTATAAGAAAAAGGTGATACCCGGGTTCAATGTCACGCAGCTTTTCTTACACGACCCAATTGGCTTGGGCGTTGAGCTGAATTTTTCCGAGAGCAGCTGATCGAACGGGTACGTCGCCTCGACTGGACCCACCGGATAAAAAAAAAGCCCCATCCGTTGGATGAGGCTCTTTTTATATGTGGCGCGCCCGGTACGATGACTAAAAGCGCCGTTGCTTCCGGCGCTTTAACCCTCTGGGCTCGTCGTTTCACGACTCGGTGCTCACTGCTGCGCAGTGAGTCGAACGAGTACGTCGCCTCGACTGGACCCACCGGATACAAAAAAGCCCCATCCGTTGGATGAGGCTCTTTATGTATGTGGCGCGCCCGGTACGATTCGAACGTACGACCGCCTGATTCGTAGTCAGGTACTCTATCCAGCTGAGCTACGGGCGCGAAGGGGTGCATCATACTCCAGAGCTTCTGATTTTCAAGCCTGCGGTGTGTTTAAAACCGTAAATTTCAGCTCTGGCAAGAAGCTTATTAAACATTTTTCTACTCAGAGCTCGATAAGCTTGCTCCTAGTGGAGACTGTGACTAACGTGCAGAGATAACGATACTAGGAGTACGCCCCATGCCCGTAATGAGCTTGTCAGAAATCGAATCTGTTTGCCGCACGGCACTTTTAAACGTGGGTGCCAGCGCTGAACAGGCGGACATTGTTGCCGCTGAAATCGCTGACGCAGAAGCTGAGGGGATTAGGAATGTCGGGCTGGGGTACATGCATCTCTACCTCAAGCACTTAAAGGTCGGGAAGGTAAAGCCAGGTGCCTCACCCAAGATAGTGAAGACGTCCTCCTCAACGACCGTTATCGACGCTGATTTCGGGTTTTGTCACCACGCCTACATGATTGGAGAGTCGCGCCTTATCGAGAGCACTCGCGATCAAGGAGTGGGGCTTATGTCGATTCATCAATCCTCATCAGCGGGCGTTCTGGGGTGGTTTGTCCGTAGGCTGGCAAAGCAGGGATTGGTCTCGCTCATGTTTGCCAACAGCTCCAAGGCCGTTGCAGCACACGGAGGCAAGGTGCCCTTTTTCGGAACCAACCCCTTTGCGTTCGGCGCGCCCCGAGCAACAGAAGAGCCGCTGGTTGTCGATATGGCCACCGCATCCACAGCAAGGGTCAATTTAGTCAAAGCGGCTGCAGAGGGCCGTGAAATTGAACCGGGACACGCCATCGATGTGGATGGTAATCCAACGACTGATCCCGCAGCGGGATTGAAAGGCGCTCAGCTGCCTGTTGGTGGGCCTAAGGGTTTTGGTCTTGGACTCATGGTCGATGTGCTTGGCGGCGTGCTTACAGGTAGTAATTGCTCGTACGAGGCATCAATGTTTGCCACAACCGAAGGGGGCCCGCCCAACGTCGGTCAAACCATTATCGCCATGGATCCTGCATTCTTCAGTGGTGGCTTTGTGGCGCACTTAGAATCCATGTTCACCGATTTAACGAGAGACAATGAGGTGAGAATACCGGGTGAGCGCCGAGCTGAATTGCGGCGCTTACACGAAGCGCAGGGTGTTGAGGTGCCTGACAGTCTTCTCGCGCAGATTGCTGAGCTGTCCTCATAACCATCGATACTCCTGAGTCAGCGACTTTCTAGAGTCGCACAGTGGCTCATAGATATTCCGTTCGCGCATCCAATAGCGCTTCAAGCGCATACTCAGCGTATGACTGATCTACGAGGAGAGAGAATACGTCTTCTCCATCGAGTTCATGTCGCGTGACGATACAGTTGATCAGTGCCATTTGGGTTTGTGCGACATCCCCAACTTTGAAGGCATCGGACGATAAGTCCACACCGCAGAGTTTCGCCATCATTTCAGACTTTTGATCGCCATTCACAACAAACCAGGCATGGCTGCTCTGGCAGAAGAGCGGATACATTCCGTCGGTAAAGACATCATCCCTCGCGTCTTTAGATAGCGCCTCTGTACGCGCATCAAGAAACCAAAACTCACGTTGGCTAAGAGTCATGACAAGCGTTTGTTCACTGGCCAAAACAACTTGATTGGGCGCGTCCGGCAGCCTCCAACCCTCGGCTCTAAGAGCAGCAGCTGCGTCTTTACCTCTAAAGCCCCATCGCTGTTTGTTTGTGTAATCCTTTATCGAAATCGCACCTTCGTAGGTCGCGCCGTCTAAAGGTGATTCAAAGAGGTTATCGCTTTGCCCGCTCATAGCGCTTGCCTCGTATTTTCGGGATCGTAAAACGGCGTATCTGCAACGTGAGCATGCACATGTACCGCATTATCCGTCCGTATTAGGACTTCCGCGCCTGATGCTGAATCAGCAGGGTGAACGTAAGCTAAGCCAATAATTTTATTAAGGGTTGGTGAGTACTCGCAGGAGGTGACGGAGCCGACAATGTCGCCGTCTCGAATGACGAGATGGCCCTCTTTGGGTTGCGGGGCGCTCGCCCCAAGTTCAAATCCAACGAGCTTGCGCTCAAGCGGTGCTTTGGAGAGTATTTCCACGCTTTTCGCACCGACGAAGAACGGTTTCTTTTTGGCGATCGCCCAGCGCAGAGAAACCTCATCGGGTTGCGTCATTCCGTCAGTATCCTGTCCTACGATGATGTGACCTTTTTCTAGCCGCAGAAGCCGTTGCGCTTCCACGCCAAAAGCGCGTATTCCAAATCCTTGACCCGCTTCCATCAGTCGATCCCAAAGGACCCCGATAAAAGGGGACGGGACGTGTAATTCGTAGCCAAGCTCACCGACAAAACCTACACGCATCATACGCGCGGGTACGCCGACAAGTATCGCTTCGCGATAGGCGAGATAAGGAAAATCATCGGCCTCCAGACTGATATCACAACCCAGCGCTGTGAGGACATCACGTGACTTCGGGCCTGCGATATTCACTGCACTAAAGGCGCTAGTCACGTTGGCGATATCTACATCGAGTCGCCACTGCGCATTCCACTTGAGCATGTCGCGATAAACGCGATCAACGCCGCTGGTGGTGGCGGTCACATAGTAATGATTTTCGCCAATCCTGGCGGCCACGCCGTCGTCGGCAACCACCCCTAGTTCGTTTGTCAGCACGGCGTATCGCGTTTTTCCAATGGGTTGTTTGGCAAAGCCGAAGGTATACAACCTATTCATGAATTCTGCTGCGTCAGGCCCGCGCAGCTCAATGCCGCCGAGCGTGCTGACGTCGATAATGCCCACCTCTGTTCGCACTGCGTTGACCTCCGCCTGAATTGCGGTAGCTCGCTGCTCTTGGGGGCCATAAAACGCGGGTCGCTGCCAATTACCTGCAGGCATCATCTGTGCGTTCAGTCCTAAATGTCGATCGTGTAGGGGCGTGCGCCGCAGTGGATGGAATCTTCTGCCAGCAAGGAGTCCCATGGGTTCGGGTGTCAACGGTGGACGAGCCGTAGTGACACCGGTCTCATTGACGGATCTATTAGTGGCTTTGGCCACTAAACGCGCTGTTGGTAGCGCTGAGTGACGCCCTTGTGATGGCCCCATGCCTACCGTAGAAAAACGCTTGACCAATTGAATGTCTCGGTAACCCATTCGGGTGGCGTTTACGATGTCCTTTATCTGAAGATCTTCGTCAAAATCGACAAACTCACGACCTTTGGGGTGCTTAACAAAGGGCCAGGGATGATTGACCTGCTCATTGCAGGTGACGTTTTCGGCTTTGTCTTTAGCGATCTCGGCATCAAGGTTACTCAATGCTTGGCGTGCAGCATTTCGTCCGCTGGCTTCGACCGAAGCGAAGGAGAAAACACTATCGACACTGCCTGCGAGGTGCATGCCCGCGGGGAGGTTGGACAGCTGGAATTGGGCCGTCTCATCGTCATAACTCAAGACCGCTCCCGCTTGGCAGGCTAGTTGATAGGCGGGCATGAATCCGGCCGACATTGCGAGCACACCACACTCGAGTGTTGCGACTTTCTCACTTGCTTCACCGTCGCTATCAAAGCGGTGGACAATGACCTTCGACAGTGCATGCCCTGTGGCACTACTCGTGGCTTCATAAACCGTACAACCTGCGTATAGGGTGATGCCTCTTGCCTGCGCGGCGCCAGACAGCGCAGGGTCATCACAGCGATCACGCAGGTCGATGATTGCCGTAACGTTTGCGCCGCCATCGTGGCTACTGAGCGCGGTACGATACGCATGATCGTTACCGGCGAGCACGACAACGGGAGTTGAGGGAATGACTCCGTAGAGGCGCGTAAGGCGATCTAGTGCGCTGCACATAACCACGCCCGGAAGATCATTGTTGCGAAAGACAACGTGTTGCTCGCTGGATCCAGTAGCAAGAATGGTTTGTCTCGCTCGAAGCTTGATGAGTCGCGTGCCTTGTAAGACCGGTAGATAGTGGTCGGTAAACCATGCATTGCAGGTGGCAGAGCGAAGAACACGGATGTTCGGGTGCGACTCGATAGCGTTCACGAGACTGTTGCGCTGTGCTGCTGCGGTCGAGAACGGTTCGGCTATTTCGGATTTCATACTAGCGGCAGAATTTTCGTCATTGAGCGTGGTGGCACCTGCCGATAATGAATATCCAAACCCGTGGTAGTTAAGGGATCCCCCCAAGTGCGGTTCTCGTTCGATCAAGACCACTTTTGCACCCGAATTGGCAGCATGCAGCGCTGCGTTTAATCCTGCAGGCCCAGCACCGACGACAGCGATATCACAAAAAACATAGGTTTTATCGTTATAGGGCGCCTTTACGTTGAGGTTACTAACTCCCAACCCCGCCGCTTTTCTGACAATAGGCTCCCAATAGGCCCAGATACCTCGTGGTTTGAAGAACGCTTTGTAATAGAAGCCGACGGGTAAGAAGCGTCCAAACCAGTCGAGCACTCTAGAAAGGTCAAAATTCAGGCTGCCCGTGTAGTTTTGTGCTGATACGGCGAGGTGATCTTCCGCCCGAAGGTGATCGGCCAGAAGATTGGGTGTAGTTGGTGTCTGAATAAGGGTGTTTGCGTCATGGCCACAGAGCGTGAGTGGGCCTCTAGGACGGTGGTATTTAAAAGACCGTGACTGCAACCATTGATTGTTGGCGACTAAGGCGGAGGCTACTGAGTCTCCTGCGAGCCCATTTATCTTTTTACCTTCAAAGGTGAAGCGCACTTTTTCGTCAGCGTTCACCCATTGGCCGAAGTATTCATTACTGACACGTTTCATCCGTCAGCCTCGCTGGCAGCGAAATCAATCCGCTCTTTGAATAGCTCATCGGCAGGGTAGGTCCGAAGGATCTCGTCGCTGGCGTTGTGACGCTCGGCAATGAACCAATAGCTACTTGGGCTATGTAGCCACCACTCCAGGACGACCCCAATATCGTTTTGTTCGTAAAACACGTAATTTGCCCAGGCTTCGTCCGACACGCTGTTAATGTCAGGCATGGTTTTCACCTGACCACCGTAGACAAATTCGCTGATATTTCGAGGCCCGTTTAATGGGCAGTTCATGATCTTCATGCGCTACCTCAATGACTCGCTGCTGTTGCGCCCATTTCATTGACCTGCTTAAAGCGATCAAAACGGGCGAGCTCGAAAGGTTGAATGAGTTCGGGGACTTTGCCGCCACTGGCAACCAGTTCGGCCATGGTCTTGCCGCAAATGGGGGTGGCTTTGAAGCCCCAAGTGCCCCATCCCGCGTCGATGTAATAATTCTTTATTGGGCTCAAGCCCATGATAGGGCTGTAATCCGTCGTCATATCGGTGATGCCCGCCCATTGGCGAAGGAGCCGCATTTCGCTCAAGAAAGGGAACATCTCAACCGCACTCGATATCAGGCTCTCTTTTAATGGGAGAGAGGCGCGGCTGTTGTAGAGCGGGTAGGGATCTGAACCACCACCGATTACGATCTCACCACGCGATGTTTGCTGAACATAGCAATGGAGCGCTGAGGAGCTGACCAAGGGCGTGAGGAAGGGTTTGACAGGCAGCGTCACCATGGCCTGGAGAGGGTAGGCGACAAGTGGTAATTCGAATCCCGCTTTACGCGCCGTGGGAGCGCTGTGTCCCGCAACAGCTTGGATAACAACGCCAGCCTCTACGTTGCCGCGATTGGTTTTTACCCCCGTCACTCGACCCTCGCTAACCACAACATCGGTTACTTCCGTGAGTTGATGGAGTTCTACGCCACGTTGCGTCGCGCCTTTAGCATAGCCCCAGGCAACTGCGTCGTGTCGCGCTGTCGCACCGTCCTTGTGCCATAGACCCGCGAGCACGGGTAAGTTCGCCGGGTTTAGATTTAGCGTTGGGACGAGCTCGGCAATATCAGACGGATCGATAAGCTCGGTTCGCCCACCAAAATGCTTGTTGACCTCTGCGCGTTGCCGGAAGGCTCTAACGGTAGCGTCGGTATGCGCGAGGGTCAGTTGTCCTCGCTGCGAATACATAATGTTGAAATCAAATTCGTTGGAGAGGTCCTCATACAACTTGACCGAGGCGCTGTAGAACTTAACGCCCTCAGGCGTTAAATAGTTCGAACGAATAACAGCGGTATTCCTCGCTGTATTGCCGCCACCCAAGTAACCCTTCTCCAATACAGCGACGTTGGTGATGCCATGGTATTTGGCAAGGTAGTAGGCCGTAGCAACGCCATGACCGCCGCCACCAATGATCACCACATCGTAGTGACGTTTCAGGTCTTTGGGCGCAGGTAAGTCCGCTTCATTTTCAAAGGGGAAGTCCTTCGATAACCCGTATTTCAGTAGACCCAATGGCATGAAAACCGTCTCTCGCTGTTTGTCGCGTCCACCGTGTCAACGGGTGGTTCGTCGGATACAGAAAACTGCTGCCTGCCGATATCCTTGCGCGTATTTTTATTGTGTTAGCCAGTGGCGAAAGCTAGCAGAATTACGCCGCTTGGTGGCAGTCATTTTTAGTCCAGATGGCAATTAATCTGAGGGCCCCGCGCCGGATCGAGATTGCTCATCAGCTTCAACCAGTGTTGCCGTCCCGTGATGCTTAAGTTCTTCCCATAACTCACGGCTTATCTCGATCCCACTGGATAAATGTTCGTCGTGAGATTTCAGAAGATCCTCGCTTGTTTTGTGGTAGATCGCCGCCGCAATTTTAACGTCAAATTCCTCAAAAACTTTTTCAAATGAGCCCTGACCAACTGGGCTCAATACCAATTGGAGCGTGGACTCTGATGGAGGTCGTGCGACAGACCATGCCTCTGTTACAGCTTTTGACGCGTCGAATTTGAAAACCATTGCCGTGGATTCGTTGGGACGTTGCGCATAGCCACAGACGTAAATACCTGCGCTCACGAATTTGGCTAAGTAACCCACTGCCAAAAATGCGTCGGGTGCTTTTCTCACATCGACTGTGATCGCTCCGTGTTGCGCACTGAGTGATCGCGCATACTCGAGCCATAAATTGCTGTAGGAGAGAGTGCTGGAGCCTCGAGCATCGCAAACCAGCGTTTTCTCCTCGGGTTGCCAGTGTAAGTACGACAGTGGTGAGGCATCACTCAGGTCGGTCTGGTCTCGCGTTGTCAGCAACTCGAGTGTTTGAGGCAACAGGGGGATGACGTCGAAACCATGGAGTTCTAACCAGCAAATCATGTCACTGGAATCTGCGGCCGCGGCAGTACTCAGACCGAGCCCTAAAAAGGCTTTGTTGAGTTGTGCTTGGAGTTCGTTAGCCGAGACTTTCACGAGGCGTTTGTTTCGGAGCGAGCGCGAAGCTCCAGTCATCAGTCCAGCTTGAATCACGGCCCTCAGTTGAACGCTGAGATGTATCCTGACTTGGGTCCTGAGCCATGTCTTGGCGAAGATCCTCAATAAGCGGGGACCCCTGGAAGAAGGTAACCCGTACCCAGAGGTCGCCCTTCGGGTCAAAACGGTTCGCACCCAAAAAAGACAGTTTTGCCCGCAGTAAGTGCATGGGTTTCATCGACTCTGCCCATAAATTACTGCGGATTTCTCCGTAGTTCGTATCCGCCATTGTTTGTGCGCGCCGAACCGTGGCCATAAGCGCAGGGTGCTCTAACAGGAAGTCGATAACCGTCGAACTTGGGTTCGACACAGCAAACTGGACCAGTGACTCGTGCAACCGCTTGAGCGACGGGCCAATGGCGAGCGGCAGCTCTTTTTCCAATCCCGAGTCGACGCCGCGTCTGCCGAGGCGCGGCTCTTCTTTCTCAGCCGACTTGTACCAAAACCAATGCTGGGCTTGAGGCGATTCGTAGTCTTCAGAGAGCGCCCACGCGTATCGCGTTTCGAGCAGCGATGTAAGGTCGTCCAAGGACATTTCTGGGACGAGTATCATTTGCTCATCTACGGACATCGCATCTTCTAGACCCATCGTTGAACTGGGGTGCAGATCAATGAGCAGTCCGTTAATAAGCTCTTGGGCCTCCAAGGATGCATGGTTAGCGAGATATGAGGTGAGTTCCCCCCAGTCGCTACAAGTTTGGCCGGACGCTTCGAGAAAAGTGAGGCAATCATCAAGTTCGGAAACCACCGTTTTGTTGCGCGCGGCTTGCCCGGCATTCTCGATCCACGTCTCCTCAAAGTACTGCCGCGCTCTTTTCAGAGAGAGTGATAGCTGGCGTATGGACGTCTCGGTAGGACTCTCCGATAGCGCTAGGGCGAGTGCCTGCTCGCGCTGCTGTACCCAGCGATCGATCAGCTGTGGGTGCAATATCAAAAAGGGCGCCATCCCCAACCCCGTGGAGTTGCCTATCCCAAGATAGCGTTTTATCGATTTATCGAGATTAACTGCAGTGTCAGGAGCCCTTCGATGAGCAATATGCTCTGCTTGATCAATTGAAAACTGCCGCAGGACATAGACCGCCGCCATTTGCGCAGAAAACGGTCGGCCAAAGTCAGGATTGGACTTAATGCGACCGTAATCAGCAATACCGAATTTACCGTTACCGTAGACCGCTGTGGTTCGATAGATATAGCCCGCGCGCTTCAGATAATTCACATCAGGCTGGTTTCCCGATGAGAGCGCGTCGATGAAGTGATCGAAGTTTCTAACGCTTTTATTTGCACGCGAAATCACCAACAGGTTGGGGTGCTGACGACCTGCTTCTTGGAGTGGAACATTCAGCGCCATTGATCGGCGAAGCTCATCAGTAACATCACCCTCGATTAAGCAAAAGGTGACATCCCATGCCTCGGCAATAACGCGATCAGAGCGAAGCTCGTCGTCCAACGCCTGAGCAAAAATAACCACATGGTAATGCCGGGTGGGTGTGGTGATTCGATAGATGGTTTCACCGTGCCCATGAGCGTCGAGGTTGAACTCTACTCGTTCAACTGACCACTGTTCTTCTCGCATATGTCGTAGAAGCGTTCTGGCAAAGCTCAAGCGACTTGGCGATAGCGAACCAAGGCGCTCGAGGTTCATCACGACCTCGGGCGGTCTGCCTGCAACGGCCGTATTGTTTGCTGCAATGGTCATGATGCGTTTAAGACTCTATCCGGGTGCTTTCGCTGTTAACGGGTCAAGAACTATGCGCTTGCTAGGTGCTTTGCGGGACCGCTGTGCGCTCGAGTAGATCAACCCAATTTCCGCCCATGATTTTACCCAATTCAGCGTCGGAAAACCCACGCTGAGATAGGGCCCGTGCAATACCGGGAAAGTCACGATTGTCAGCAAACCAGGTCAGGCTATCGGGCCAGCCCGCGTTGTCTGACGAACCCTCGCCGTAATCCATAACTTTGGACCACCGGCCAGTTCGCATCCACTCCAAGACACTCTGTGGCTGGCTCTGACAAAGGTCTGAACCGAGACCAATACGATCAATGCCCATACGCTCTGCGGTCCAAACGACCATGTCACAAAAATCATCGAGCGTGCACTTGGGCCCATTTTTGAGATGGAAGGGGTAGAGCGAGAAGCCAAGAATGCCCTCATTGGCTGCTACCGCGTCGATCACCTTGTTGGACTTGTTTCGAAGCGCTGGGTGGAAGTGGCTCGGGTTCGCGTGCGAAACGATCACAGGGCGCTCTGAATAATCTATGGCTTCTAGGGTCGAGCGCTCAGCACTGTGCGACATGTCGATCACCATGCCAACGCGGTTCATCTCTTTGATGACCTGCTTGCCAAAGCGAGTGAGCCCGCTGTCTTCGTCCTCATAACAGCCACAGGCGAGGAGACTCTGGTTGTTATAGGTGAGCTGCATGATCATAAGGCCAAGGCGACGCATGACCTCGACCAACCGAATCTCATCTTCTATCGGTGAGCAGTTCTGTGCCCCGAAAATGATACCAATCCGGCCCTCAGCTTTTGCCTTGGCTATATCGCTGGGTTCGAAGACAGGACGGATAAGGTCTGGCATCGACTCGAATCGCTGGTTCCATTCGCCAATTCGCGTCAACGTTTCACGGGTGTTCTCGTGATAGGCAATGGTGACGTGCACGCAGTTGAGACCACCCGCATGCATCTGCTCGAATATCTCCCTAGACCAGGCTGAATACTGAAGCCCGTCAATGACTGTCCACTCTGAATTCACGGTGTCGCTCCGATTTAGGCCTGTACGTAGCTGGTTTTGACGGTTGTGTAGAACTCTCTTGCGTATTGACCTTGTTCTCGCGGGCCAAAGCTGGAGTTTTTACGGCCACCAAACGGGACGTGATAGTCGGTACCCGCGGTAGGCAGGTTAACCATGACGCAGCCCGCTACTGCCCGCTGCTTAAAGTCTGACGCGGTTTTGAGGCTTTGAGTGATAATGCCAGCCGTTAGGCCAAACTCAGTGTCATTCAGTATCGAAAGCGCATGCTCGTAATTATCAGCTTTAATCACACAGGCTATTGGCGCGAATAGCTCCTCACGGTTGATGCTCATCTCATTACTGGTATCAACAAAAAGCGTTGGCTCCATGTAATACCCATCGGTTGCGGCGTCGATACGGTTCCCGCCAAAGGCTAGCGTTGCGCCTTCTGCTTTGCCTTTCTCAATCCAGGCCAAGTTTTCATTAAGCTGGACTTCGGAGGCAACCGGGCCGATATCAACGCCCTCACCGAGTGCGTGACCGACGGTTACTGTCTCGAGCTTAGCTATGAGCTTTGCTACAAATTCATCGTGTACGCTGGCATCGACAATGAGTCGAGATGACGCCGTGCATTTTTGTCCCGTACCGCTATAAGCACCGACAAACGCAGCGTTTACGGCAACATCGAGATCGGCGTCCCCCGCAACGATCAAGGCGTTCTTTGATCCCATCTCAAGCTGGCATTTCACCAAGTTTGCTGCAGTTGCTTTAGCAACCTCCCGACCGACTGGGAGCGACCCTGTGAACGATACCGCATGGATGTCAGGACTGTTGATGATCGCATCTCCGACGGCACCGCCCGAGCCCATTACCAAGTTAAATGTTCCGGCAGGCAGGGCGCTTTGACGCGAAATGATTTCAGTCAGTGCCCAGGCACTGGCAGGCACTAGATTCGCGGGCTTGAAGATTACCGAGTTACCAAAGGCGAGGGCAGGCGCGATTTTCCAGACGGCAGTTGCCATGGGAAAGTTCCATGGGCTGATGATAGCAACCACACCGACCGGCTCCCGGCGTGTGTCGATTTCAATGCCAGGTCGCACAGACTCCGCGCGATCGTCGATCTGACGGTGGACCTCAGCAGCAAAGTAGTGGAAGAACTGTCCAGATCGATAGACCTCACCAACACCCTCAGCGCGCGTTTTTCCCTCTTCGCGGGCGAGCAGTTCGCCCAATTCGCCGCTGCGCGTAATGAGCTCATTGCCGATATCCATTAACAGGGTGTATCGCGTTTCGAGAGCAGACTGACCCCACTCGGCAACTGCCGTGTTTGCCGCAGCAATTGCCGCTTGGACTTGAGCCGCAGAAGCTTGTGCATACTGCCCAATAACGTCGTTGGTGTCCGAAGGGCTGACATTAGCCACCGAGGCTTCGGTCTGAATCCACTCTCCGTTGATGTAAAGCTTGTTTTGGTCGCTCATGGCTTTGTCCTTACGCGGCTGCGCGGGTTAAGTATGGACTTAACTTTTTGGCTTATTTTGTGTCGCCATACTAAAGGCTTAAGTCTTGGGAATACATTGTAAAAAACAACACCTCAGCGTGATTGGGGCGCTACACTTACTGCGTTTGGAGGTGGGCAGGTGCCTTGGTGTGACGTGGTCGTTCCATGAGGACGGACAATCATCCTTTAACCTCGTATTTCAAGGGTGATAAACGCGATGACTGAAGATCGGGCTGATTTGGATACGTTGATTTCCTGTGATTTCGATTCAATGACTGGGGCGCCCGAGCTTGAGATTTGTTACCTCGATGACGTGCTGGTGGTTGTTAATAAGCCAGCGGGCATGCTGGTACACCGAAGCGGCATTGATGCACGGGAGACCGTCTTTTTGATGCAAACCCTACGAGATCAATTGGGGCAGCACGTGTTTCCTATTCATCGACTCGATAAGCCAACATCAGGCCTCGTCATATTTGCATTGAGTTCCGAGATCGCGCACGAACTGTCGCTTATGTTTGAGCGAGGGGTGGTAGATAAATCCTATCTCGCATTTGTGAGAGGCCACACATCTCCGAGTCTGAGCATTGACCATCCGCTGCGTGATGAAGTCGACAGTAAGGGGCGAAAAACCAAAAAAGGCGTAGTTAGGGAGGCCGCAACGGAGCTGACAACGCTAGCTGCCTGGACAATACCGGAACCTGTCGATCGCTATCCAGAAGCGCGTTATTCCAAAGTTCAGCTCAAGCCTATCACCGGGCGATATCGCCAATTGAGGCGACATATGAAACACATCTCTCACCCCATTTTGGGCGATGTTCGGTACGGCAAGGGAACACATAACCGCTTCATCGAGGCGCGAGTCGGTGTGAAGCGGCTGTGGCTGCACGCTTATTCGTTAGCGTTTAGCCACCCCAATACACAGGAGATTTTGACGATTCAGTCGGAGATGCCTCAAGACTTCAGCCATATGGAAACGTGGTTGGAGCAGGTATCCTCGGAAAGTGCTGCTTAGACGTCACTTAAGGATGCTTTTTTGTTTCTACTTGGTGCCAGTAGCTCTTAACGATCGCTAAATGAGCGTCCATGGACTTGCAGGTGTCGTCTCGCGAGTAAGCATCTTCCTCAGCACTCAGCACTCAGCACTCAGCACTCAACGGCGGTGACAGGGATTTTGAGGCCATGAATGGCGAGGCCACCGCGAGCTGTTTCCTTGTAACGGCTATCCATGTCTTTACCTGTCTCGCGGACGGTATCGATGACTTGATCGAGCGAAATCATAAATTGGCCATCCCCGGCGAGGGCGAGATCTGATGCGGCTATGGCTTTTACGGCGCCCATGCCATTGCGCTCAATGCAGGGTACTTGCACTAGGCCACCAATCGGGTCACAGGTCAGTCCAAGGCAATGCTCGACCGCAATCTCGGCAGCATTCTCGATTTGACGTGGGCTTCCGCCCATAGCGGCGGTGAGCCCCGCAGCGGCCATCGATGCCGCGGCACCCACTTCACCCTGGCAACCTACCTCAGCGCCCGAGATCGACGCATTCATCTTGAATAAGCCGCCGATGGCCGTCGCCGTTCGCAAGAAACGGCTTACGTGCCGGTTAACACCCGCTTCATTGAGCTTGTATTCGTCCAAATGTGCGCGAAGTACCGCAGGGACAATACCTGCTGCGCCATTGGTCGGTGCTGTCACCAATCGACCGCCGGCGGCGTTTTCCTCGTTGACCGCCATCGCGTAGACCATAGCGCGCTGTGCCGCATTGGCTGGCGCCTTGTCACCATGAGAGTTATTCAAAAGCCGCTGCCATAATGTGGCTGCCCGTCGTTTTACCTTGAGGCCGCCGGGTAGCTCACCCCCTGCGGAGAGGCCGCGATCGATACAATCGCTCATCACGCTCCACAGTTTGTCCGACATCGGATCAAATTCTTCACGCCGCAAGCAAAGGTGCTCATTCCTCGCTTGGAGTTCTGCGATTGATAATTGCTCTCGCTCGCAGAGCGCTACCAACTCATCCATCGATTTGTAAGGGAAGGGAGCAGGGCCGTCAGCGACATAAGCTGTCGCCAGAGACACGCGATTATGATCCTCAACCATCCCTCCGCCTACGGAGAAGTACTGCGCATGAGCGATCTGCTCATTGCCTTTCCAAGCGACGAAGGTCATCCCGTTCGGATGTCCCGCCAGCGGGACGGTATCCCGAATCAATTCTTTCTCACCATTAAATTCAACAACGCAGCCGGAAAGCGACACCAAATGACCGTCGGTGGCGGACTTTATCCAAGCGGCCTCGATATCGGGAAGCGTTACCGTCTCGTAGTGATGACCCATTAAGCCTGCTGTGATTGCTCCGGGTGTTCCGTGTCCATCACCGGTGGCGGCCAATGAGCCGTGCAGAGTGACCTGCACTTTGAAAGGACCAGGCTCGGCTCGTGACTCGAGTTGTGAGAGAAAATGCTGCGCAGCATACATGGGTCCCATCGTATGACTCGACGACGGACCTATGCCGATTTTGAATATGTCGTTTAAAGCGAAACCTTGCATTCTTCGCCCCTTATTTTTCGGTGCAAACGTATATGAAACCCTTTACGCAGAATATTAATTTTCAGCTTTTTGACTAACGACTTTGGGGTAGTTTGACGCGATGGAGCCTCACTGTGTGATTGAGACCATCATTTGTTGTCATCGGGCAGGGTGACCCCCTTCAATTTGCATGAGGCTTTTCGAGGTTAGCGGGTCTTTCATGGTTTGCGGAGACACTGATCCATGGGGCGTGAGTCCTGCATAGTCATGTCTCATGATGCTAGTTACACGGATTTCATTTGATGAGCACAGGGCTGCTCGTGTTGTTAGTAATTAAGTAGAGAGGTAACGGGCAAACCAGCAAGCCGAGATCGGCCATCGAGGAAATTCAATTCGATTAATACCGCAACACCTATCGCCTTGCCGCCAGCGGCGCTTATCAGTTCAGCCGTTGCTCTTGCTGTGCCGCCCGTGGCGAGCACGTCGTCGACAATAAGAACGTTTGGATTGGGTTTACCAGCGAAGGCATCGACATGGATGCTCAACGCATCGCTGCCGTACTCGAGATCAAAGGTGTGCTTGATGGTGTCTGCAGGCAGTTTGCCTGGTTTACGTATCAACGTGATCCCAGCACCGAGTCGGTAAGCAAGCGGTGCCGCCCAAATAAAACCGCGTGCTTCAGGGCAGGCGATGAAGTCAATGTCAGAATCACGAAGGCGTTCGGCCAGCATATCGACTGCGAGGGTAAATGCGGCAGCGTTCGACAACAAAGGAGTAATGTCTTTGAAGATGATGCCCGGCTTGGGGAAGTCAGGGATGTCCCGAATATGACTGTCGATGATCGCTAGTTGCTCGGAATTTGTGCTCATGTAACCTTGGATTTCACGTTGTACTTTGGATCTTCGTACCGCTTTTCTCTCACAATATCCTCGAGGACTTGAACCGCAGCTATTGCCTCTGCCTGAGTGTTGTACAGCGGCGAAAATCCAAAACGAATAATATTTGGGGCTCGAAAATCTACAATAACGCCGCTATCGATCAGTGCTTGGCTTATAGGAAATGCATGCTCAAGCGTCACACTAACCTGAGAACCACGCTCGTGGTCAGATCTGGGTGTGATGACTGCGATCGCTGATGCGACCGAGCTTTCATCTAAGCAGTCGATGAATTGTCGGGTTAATAGGAGGCTTCGTGCTCTTATGTCGCTTACAGCGACTGCATCGAAGACTGCAAGCCCTGAGCTAACAGCGCTGAGTGAGATCACACTCTGTGTCCCGGTAAGAAATCTCCGAATTCCCTGCGCGGGTCTGTAGGACGACTCGAAGTCGAACATCGCCGCATGGCCCATCCAACCGGGTATCGCATTGCTTGCTGACTGATGCTTGGGGTCAACATATAGATAACCCGGAGCGCCCGGGCCGCCATTGAGAAATTTATAGGTACAGCCGACTGCCAAATCGACTTCACAGGCAGTCAGATCGATATCAACAACGCCTGCGCTGTGGGCTAAATCCCAAACGACGAGGGCCCCTGCAGCATGCGCATTTGCGGTGATTTGCGCCATGTCTCTCAAGCTGCCGGTTTTGTAATCGACATGGGAGAGCACAACTACTGCCGCATCACTCAACTGTTCGGGCGTTATATGCTCAATGCTCAACGCGTTTATCGAGCATCTGTCGTTTCCAAGTAGCCCTGAAATCCCTGCGGCGATGTAGTTGTCGCTAGGAAATTGCTGTTTTTCCACGCATATGGATGTGCGTGTCGGATTTAACTCAAGGGCTGCGAGTATCGCTTTGTAGAGGTTGACCGAAAGGTTGTCGCAACACACGACGGTGTCGTCGGCTGCGCCAATAAGCTTGCCAATTTGGTTACCAACGGCGAGTGGAAGGTCGATCCAGTCATGCGTATTCCAGCTGGCGATTAAGTCTTTTCCCCACTGTTTTTCAACAGTGTCGGCTACGGTAGGAAGAGTAGTCTTTGGTAGCGCACCCAGCGAGTTGCCATCGAGATAGATTTTGCCCTCAGGTAACTGGAATTGCGCCCTGAGCTGGTCGAAGAGAGCATCACTCATCTCGTGCCGCCTCCGGACCGCTGATGGTTTCTTCAAGCAACTGTTCAACGGTTGATTTAACGACGTCGAAAGCGATGGTTTCGGGGTGAATCAGATCGAAATGACCGGCTTCTGGGATGGTCCGAAGCTGGTTTAAAGAAAACGATTCCACCTGATTGGCGCCCACAATTGGATCTGCATCGCCGATAACGACTTTGATCGGGACGGTGATATCTTCGATCCTGACCGAGGCCTCCCGATAGGCATCGCTAGGGCCGTAGCTATCGTCGCCCATGAACTTTGGCACCATAGATTGGCAGCTTCCTGTTTCTGCTCCGTAGCTGACAAGGTCGGTGATAGGCGCAAGGGCGACAACACCGCTTATCGACAAATTAGGATCTTCAGCGGCCTTGAGAGCAAGGTGTCCACCTGCTGAGTGGCCTACCAATAAGGGAGCCTTACCCGTGATTTGGGTGACGTAGCGCGCAACCGACTTAACATCTTCCAAACTACCCGGCCAACCTCCGCCTTCATCACCAACGCGCCGATACTCGGCGGCCCATACATCAAGCCCGATACCGGAAAGCGCGGCTGCCATTGGTAGTGAGTGATTCACACTGTAGGCATTCGACCAGCACCCTCCATGAATGACTAGGACAGAGTCAGCATCGGTGGCGCCCACAGGAAAGTGAACCAGTGTTTGCTGATTCTGCGCACCATAAGGCAGTAAAACACGATCAGCCTCAACGCTAAGGTCTAGGACTTCAGAGAAGGATACCGGTGACGCCATTGCATTGTTGAGGGCACAAAAAACGAAGGCGATGAGCGCTCTGAATTGAAAGCGGAACATGGGACCTGTAGGGCAAATTAAATTGTTGCCTCAGTCTAGCTGATTTTATTCAAGGACTGAGGAGTATAAAGGTGCGTTTTTAATTCGCCGTTAGACGACTTAGTGCTTTCGGTTGCTCTTGAATTTATTGGCAGACCAACTCAAAACGCCGTAGGCAACCGCCAGGAGTAAGACCGCGCCAGCTTCAAACATAAGCTTGGTAGGCTCTGAATCTTTGCTGAGTAGGATGAGTCGCGTAATGCCTGTGATGGCAATGAGTACCGGCAGCGTTACTGGGACACTGTGCGTTGAGTAGTAGGCGTAGGCCATACCCAGCACTTCTAGGTAGATAAACAGCAGCAGCAGGTCTGCAAGATTGATATCGCCCGTTGTCATAAAGTCTGCAAGTTCAAAGCCGACAGCGACAATCGCCAGGCCCCCGATTAGTAGCAGTAGCCCGCGCTCGGCAAAGGCGAAGAGTCCCAATACGACATCGTCAAAACGATCCACAAACTTGGGCGTGTCATTAACTTTCGGTTCTTCGTTTGATGTACTCACAACATGCTCCCCAGTTACTGCTGCAACCCTTTTGGTACGAGAAAACAGCCACAACCGTTCAAATAAAGGAAAATCAGTTTGTGCGATCACCTAGCGCCAAAGCTCTGATATGGTCTCTTTGAAAAATAAAACCACTTAAGCCCTCGAGGAAGATCAATCGTGACCATTTCACTCTGTGAGCGCCTAGAAAGTCGTCGTCAGTCGAAGCCCAATAAGCTTGCCTACATCATCGACGGTGTTGAGCGTAGTAATAAAGCAAGCATCGATCATGTATTTCGGATTGCTAACGGCTTGATCGCAGCAGGTATTGGGAAGGGCGATCGTGTGGCGGTGTTATCGCGTAACAGCGTTGAATGTGCAGAGGCAATGACAGGCATCCTATGTTCTGGCGCAAGTATGGTTCCCGTACCCAACACCGCAACGCCTGAAGCGCAGCGGAACATGCTGCTAGACAGTGGTGTTAAGGGACTGTTTGTATCTGATCAGTATCGAGAGGCAGCGCTTACCCACTTTTCTGACTTGCCGACGATAAGAGATGACCTGCGTTTTGCTCTAGAGACGCCGTGTGATCAGTTTGCCGACCATGTAATCTGGGCTGCGCAGTTCTCCGTTGAATCTCCCGATATTCATATGTCGCTGGATGAGGAATACGACATTCTCTACAGCTCCGGGACGACGGGCACACCTAAAGGCATCATCCACAGTCACCTTGCGCGTAATCTTTTGATTTCTGGTACCCAAACGATGGCGTTTGATGAAGCTATCGTGCTCACCAGTACACCGCTTTACTCGAATACCACAATTACTACTTGGTGGCCGTCAGTCTGGATGGGGGCCACCCAAGTGATCATGCGTAAGTTCAATGCAGAACGCGCTAATGATCTGATCGCGGAATATGGCATTTCGCACGCAATGCTTGTGCCTGTGCAGTATCAGCGCATGTGGGCCGCCAATAATCACAGTCCCGATAAATGGGCGAGTGTTCAATGGCTGTTCTCAACCAGCGCGCCGCTCTCAGCGGTAATGAAGGAGAAGATTCTGCGAGATACCGATGCGCAGCTATTGGAGTTTTATGGGCTTACAGAGGGCGGTGTTGCTACAACATTAGTGGCTCGCAAGGCTGCGGAATTGGGCAAGCTGGGCTCAGTAGGGCAGGTCCAGCCCGGTGGTGAGCTCCGCATTTTAGGGGAGGATGGTGAGCTCTTGGGTCCGAATGAGCCGGGTGAAATTGTCGGTCGTACGGGCATCATGAGTGACGGCTACCTGAACCGCGAAGAAGCGACCAAGGCCATGCATTGGTTCGACGAGGAGGGGCAATTATTCTATCGCTCCGGTGACGTGGGCTATCTCGATGAAGACGGTTGGCTTTTCCTGAGTGATCGGATCAAGGATATGATTCTCTCGGGTGGCCAGAATATTTACGCCACTGATCTTGAGCAGGCATTGAACGCTATGCCCGAGATAATTGAATCGGCTGTGGTGGCAAAACCCTCAGACCATTGGGGGGAGACACCCTGGGCGTTTGTGGTTAAAAGATCTGAGAGTGAGCTCAGTGAGGAAGATATTCGGCTGGCAGCTAACGGCGCGCTGAGTCCTATTCAAGCGATTGCTGGCGTTACCTTCATGGATGAGCTGCCTCGAAGCGACATTGGGAAGATCCTCAAACGTCAGCTTCGAGACACTTTCTAAAGCTCGAGCTGAGGGGAACGCCGCTAGCTAAGGGAAGGGCAACGAGCTCAGGGAAGGCCGTGAGCTCTGACGTGAGGCGCGAGCGAGACGCTGGCGCCCGAACTGAAGGCTCAACCTCGAGCTAGGGGTTAGACACCATATAGTCGAGCGTCATCGAGGTTAGTGCTTCAACACCCACGGGAAGTGCCCTCTCGTCGGCGTAAAACCTAGGCGAGTGGTTCGGGTGGATCAGACTGGGGTCCTCTGGCGCGACCCCCAAAAATAGAAATAAGCCTGGCACCTCGTTGGCAAAATACGAGAAATCTTCTGCGGTCGTTGTCTGGGTCGCTTCGATGAAACGATCGCCGGCAACCACTTCCAGCGTTGGCGCCATCTGTCGGTACAGGCTCGGATCGTTGCGCGTCACACCATAGCCTTGGTCAATAACAACATCTGCTGTTGCCCCTGCGGCTTCTGCAATGTTCTCCGCAGTACGTCTAATTCGCTTGTGGATGTCAGTGCGCGTAGCTGCATCGAAGGTTCTGATCGTCCCCTCTAGCTCAACCGACTCGGGGATGATGTTATTTCTAACCCCACCTTCGATGCGTCCCACAGTCACAATCGAGGGGGTGAGCGTCGCATCCAGTTGTCGCGAGACAATTGTTTGCAGCCCGAGCACCACTTGGCTGGCAGTAACGATTGGGTCAACGCCAGCCCAGGGCACCGCACCGTGTGTCTGCTTACCCTTGATGGTGATTTGATGGCGATCCGAGGACGCCATAAGACCGCCCGGGCGGGTGGCGATGGTGCCGGCGGGGAAGGGGAAGACATGCAACCCAAAGACCACGTCTGGGCGCGGATTTTCAAAGGCGCCTTCCATCAGCATAAGCTCTGCACCGCCAACGGAGCCATCGGGTGTTCCTTCCTCAGCAGGCTGGAAAATAAACTTAACGGTTCCCGGAAGCTCATCACCCATGCCCGCAAGGACTTCGGCTACCCCCATCAAGATGGCGACGTGGTTGTCATGACCGCAGGCGTGCATAACGCCGACCTCACGCCCTTGGTAAGTGCCCTTTGCTTTTGATGCAAACGGTAGGTCTACGAGCTCTGTTACAGGCAGCGCGTCCATATCGGCTCGAAGCGCCACAACAGGACCATCACCACCTCGCAAGGTACCGACAACGCCTGTATGCGCAACTTCAGTCTCTACTTCCATACCCAGTGATCTCAGATGATCAGCGACGATTTTGGCCGTGCGGAACTCTTGATTGCTGAGTTCTGGATGTTGATGAAAGTCCCGTCGCCATGCTACGACACTGGGGAGGACTTTCTCGATTCTAGCGTCTAGGTCAGCGGGAAGCGCGACCGTAAGCTCGGTCGTCAGAAGGGCTAGGAGCCCCAAGAAAAGCTGTTTTTCGAAGCGGAACATGGCCTATTTCCTTACGGTTATTGCCTTTGCGTTTATTGCTTTTGCATTTATTGATGAAAGCTACGTTGAGCTCATATTAGACCAAATGAGCCTGAGTGCAGTTATTGCTTATTTTGACCTCAGGCTTCTTGCGCTTTGGATGTCAGGCCAGACAGACGCTCCGCATGCGCTTCCCGGTTTTCTCGTACCTTGGCGATAAAATATAGGCCAAGGAGCCAAAGCGTGGCTGAGGCCAGTACGGTATAGATCCCTACGGTATCGAGCGTTTCCTGAGATACCAGCCCCGGCTTCGCGTCCTCGGGCCAAGCCGCGAAGCTCAGGATAAGACCTGCGGAGAAGGCTCCCACACCTGCCATACATTTTTCAGCAAACGAGCGTGCCGCTAGGAGGGTACCTTCCATGCGCTTTTGCGTAGCGGCTTCAACTTCTTCAACGGTATCGAACACCATTGATCCAACTGCAGTACTTGCAACGATGATGCTGCAGATCGCAGCGAGGTGGCAGAACAAGACTGAGCCCAAAATGATGGGTGATTCATTCGAGGGCAATAGATCTAGTACCCGCAGCGAAATAAGCACATTTTCGAGCACCATCGCAAGCGCGAAAAAGCCAATCGCAGTGTCGCGTTTACCAAATAGGCGCGTGCACATCGGCGCCAGCTTGAGCCCCAAAACGGGTGCAATGAACAGCGTCATACCAATAGTAAGGATGTCTGAGGGTTCGAACTCCCAGTAGTAGCTGTAGTAGAACAAGGTCAGATTAGTGAAGAGTCCTGACGCAGCCTTGCAAACGATATAGGCGATGAACAAGATGCGGTAGTTCTGGCTGACGTTGAGTGTCGTCCAGATATCCCTCAAGACATCCATCACCGCTGATCGTTTACTGTCAGGCTTGGCCAGCTCTGGCATGTGCAGATCGGGTATGTGGCGGTGCGTACCAATCCCTGTAACTAGGATTGCGATGACCATGACAATGCCACAGGCGATACCGTAGACCACCCAGGTCTCAGCGTTATAGCGCGCGTCCTCGGTACCATTGATACTGCTGTAAACCACGAAAAGCCAGAGTAGATTCCACATCACCAAGCCGCCCCACCAGCCAAACCACATACGAAAGGCGATGAGCGAGCTGCGCTCAACATAGTCTTGTGTGAGCTCTGGACCTAGCGCGGTGCTAGGAATCTCGTAGAGAGTAATGGTGGTGCGGATCCCAATACCCATTAACAGCAGATACCAGAATAGTCCCTGATCACTGATTCCTGCGGGTGGATCCCAAATGAGGAAGAAGGTTAGCGCCACGGGAATGGCAGAGCCGTAAATGAAAGGGTGACGTCGCCCCCAGCGTGAGCGCGTGTTATCCGATAGATATCCGATCAGAGGATCAGAAATCGCATCGAAAATCAGCATGATCAGAATCGCGAGGCCGGCAAGATCTGGCGCCAGACCGAAGACCTGGACATAGACGAATAAGAGAAAGTAGGCGAATGCGTTGTCTTTGATTCCGTAGGCTATCGAACCGAAGCCGTACAAGAATTTGGTGCTAAAGGGGAGTGCTGAACCGCCTTCTGTCATTCGTTATTTCTTTTTTATTAGTGTCACTTGAGACTACTCACAAAGCGCTTGCGGTGCAAAGAAATGTGACAAGCAAAAAATGGACAAAAAAAACCGGGGCATAGCCCCGGTTTTGGTGATCACCCTGCCCTGAGTTACACCGTAACTGCGTTCCCGCGGAAGATCTTCGAGAGGTAGCGGCTGTCCGAGGGTGCCGGTGCGGGCACCGAGCACTGAAGGACCGCGTGAACCAGACGAGTCATTTCTTCCTCGAGTTCCTGATCATTAGAAGGCTCCTCTGTGTGAGCGCGACGCGTCAGCTGCACCTGGTTGATGGCTGGCACGGTTGGAAGTCGCTCACCCTCTACACCCAGTGTCACTGTGAAGGCGTGGAGTGAGTTCTTTACGAAGAGTGCCAGTGCAAACTCTTCCCGCGTTGATGCCAATGATGTGTCAGGCGTGATCAATACGATCTGACAGTTCGGCACCAGTGCCGATGTGCGTGCAACGCGGAAGTGGTGTGTAAGTTGATCGTGAACAAGCTTTCTGAACTCGTGATCACTCAGTACCCGATCCCATGGCTCATTAGCGTTGGCAGCGAGTGCATTCAACGGGAGACGTTCGAATGGGCTGCTCACCACAACATCGTATCCGCCATCGTTGCGGAGGATGTCGTCTAAGCTGCTCTCGAGATCATCACCAATCGCACGGCACTCGATATCGATACCATGAGGATTATCCACACTGTGCGTCATCGCATTAGCGGAGTCCTCGGTCTTGGTGAGTACCCACAGTTTCTCAACGTTTTGCGCGAGGAAGCCATTGGCGATATGCGTCAGCTCATTACGCATCGAGTCACCGATCAAAACAATGCGCTTGCCCTTAAGCTTTGCAACCTCTGTCTCGTTGGGTGGTAGTAGAAGCTCACCCTCGGTGACTGAACGATCGAACTTGAGACCACCGGATGGGTGGAAGGTCTCACCACTCACAATGTCATCGGCGAGGTGGAAGACGGTTGAGAGTCCGACCTGCTCGTCAGTTGGCATCTTGTGAAGGTGGAGGCGGTTAAGAATGCCCGTTTCAATCTGCTCAGCCTGCTTTGACGTCTCTGAGAAATCAAAGAAGGGGGCTGGGGCGTCAATAAAGGTTCCCAAGAATTGCTCGCGCTGCTCATCGCTCAGGATTCCGGCACGCACAAGACGGGTCATGAGCTTCGCTGCGATACCCATATGCATTAGGTAATGCGATGAGTTACCCATGCCACCTGAGTCCCGGATCTTGAGCACGAGACGTGCAACCGGCTTGGGTAGCGAATCGATGTCGATACTGTCGACAGCATTGCTCGCAAGCGACATAACGCCGTCAGCATCAAAGCCTGATGACATTCCAGCCAAGATTGCCTTGTGAACTTCGTTCAAACGCTTGTTTTCAAGTACCAGGCGGCCGCGACGATCGAAGAGTCCAGGCGCTTCGGCTGAGCCCCTCAAGCGCGCACCGTCCACAGGGCCGGGAGCTAGAGCGTTAATCTGAATTTCCGGACCAAGATGGCGAGACAGAATTTCGGCCAATACACGCTGCCCCGCTTTAGAGACTGCGTAGTCAGCACGGTTGGGGTAGGCCACAGCGACGTATTTTTCGCCACCGAAGTAGCTTGATACGTTCAAAATAGAGCCCTTGCCGCCCGCTTTCATCGCAGGACTGAATTTGCGGATAAGCGAGTAGTTCGAGATCAGGTTGGCTTCCATGGTGCGATCCCAGTCCGCACGCGTCATATCAACCACCATCTCTTCAGCACCAGAGATACCGGCGTTGTTGATGAGGAAGTCAACATGACCTAATTCAGCAACTGCATGGTCGTGGAGACGGTCAAGCGCGTCGGGATCACCAACGTCGATACCGCCGAGAATGGTGACTCGTGACTCGGGACGTGGGTAGCCAATATTGCGCAACTCATCGACGATCTCGTCACGAGCCTCGGCAAGCTTGCCTTCGCTTCGCGCGCTCAAGAGAACACGTGCGCCGGCGATCGCGAGGAAGCGACCCAATTGAAGGCCGATGCCCAAGCTGCCGCCTGTGATAACCGCAGTTCGCCCTTTGTGCAGACCCGGAAGTACACGCGAAATAGAGGAGGGCATCGAGCTCTTACCCGTTGATCGCTTGATGCTTCGGGGTAGCCAAAGGTTGATCGAGTCCATCTTTCGGACGCGGTTAGTCAGTGTTGCCGCCCAGTCAGCGGCGAAGGTGAGAGCCTCGCGATCCTCTGTGTCGTAGCGCACCATCTGGTTGGGCTGTACTGCCCATGGAAGTTCGCCGGTATTCGCCAAAGTCTCATCTTCGTGACGCCAGCCACGAATTAGGGCTTCGACCGAGGCACGAATGATTTCGTTCATCAGGTTGCCATGGCGGTCTGATGGGTTGGTGACGTAGACGATGGCTGGCGGCTCGCCCTCGGCGAACAGTTGATCCATGTTTCGAGCAAAGGCCGATGCGAAGGCAACAGGCGCAACGACTTCGTCGCGCACAAAGTTGGCCACGTCCTCATCATTTGCCGTGGTCAGCGAGTAGCCGTACTCACCGTTTGGCTTCTGTGGGAGCAAAATAACCCCATCGAGACGACCAAAATGATCAGCGATGAGTTGCATTGAACGATCAACGGACTCACGACGGAGTGGATCAAGATGCGATAGCTGTACGTCGCCAAGATTGCGCGACTGCACTAGTGAGCGTGCATGACCGACCGTATTCAAATTGCGGAAAGCGAGCATGACTCGCGCGCCACTTTGAATCTGACGTTCTGCAAAGGTGACTGCCTCTTGGTAGTCGTCACCGCCGAGAATCAAAACGACCTGACCTGACAGATCCTCTAGACGCTTATCGGGCCATGACACCAGCTGTGAGCGACTCTGCGCTGGCACCTGCATGCCGTTGGTGACCTCGATGTGGTGACCAGACAGGGCAGACGATTCGTCTGAGGCTAACCAGACGATACCGGAGGCGACGTCAGTCGGGGTTGGGTACTTGTACTCAAGGCCTCCATCAGAAGTGCGCGTGGTAATCATAAGATCGCGGAATTCTTTACCTGTGCTCCCGGGCTCAACACCCTGTAGCTCGTCCATTCGCGCAAATACGCTCTCGATGCGCTCAGACTCGATGGGACCAGGGAAGAGGGTGTTCACACGAATACCTTGCTTCTCACCCAACTCGAGTGCCAGGCCTTTACCCAGCGCGTTGAGGCCCGACTTTGGCACAACGTATGGGATACGGCCGTAGTAGTGTGTTCGGGAGAAAATCGTGGAAACGTTGATGATGCTGGCGCCCGCAGACATGTGCGGCGCGGCGGCTCTCGCCATATTCCAGGGAGCACCGAGTAGGTTCATCGCAGAGTCGAACATGGTCTGATCAGAATCCGCAGCGCGCTGCTCTGCTTCTGTGAACGGAATGTCTCTCAGCGTGAATTTGGGACCAGCCGCACCTGCATTGTTCACTAAGACGTCGATCGGACCGAATGCGGCGACAGTTTTCGCAACGATCTCTCGACAGACCTCAGGGTCGGCACAGTCACCGGTCGCGCTGACCATGAAGGTTTCCTCGAAACCTTCGCTGACCAGGTCACCTATGAAATCATCGAGTTTGCTCTGATCTCGACCAGTCAGCATGACACGAGCACCTTCTCTGAGAAGTTGGCGCGTGATAAAGCTACCAATTGAGCCTGCAGCACCCGTAAGGATGATGCATTTGTTGTCGAGTCGACGCCCAGCGATGGACTGCGTTAGCAGATCCTGGGGAATATCGCTCATGTCATTCATTGGAGTGCTCCTGCTGATCCTGTATCTACTTTTGTGAGTGTCTCGCCACGCTCCATCGCGTCGCGAATAGCCCAAGCGCGATAGAGTTCATCGCGAGACTTGAGGTTGGTGCGTGGAAGGGCGTGCATGGCAACGTAATTTGCGCCTGCATGACGGTTCTCCCACATTGCTTGGTGCGCCTCAGGTACGCCTTCCATCGGAATGATGGTGGGTGGCAATACACTGATATGTCCTGCCGCGATGCGCTCCTGCATCTCAGCAAACTCGCGCGCTGTATTGAGGTGTGTTCCGCGAATCTCAGCCGTTGGCATCAGAATGCGTCGCTGACGCATCCAAACCTGCGGTGCGTAGAAGCTGAAACGTGCACCTTTCAGATCCTCGGAGTACACGATCTTGCCGACGTTAGGCTTAACCAAAGAGGTCGCCAAGGCCAAACCGTCGCGCCCTGCGCGTTCAAAGACAACATCGGGAAGTCCTCGCTTATCCAAGGTGTTGCGCAGAAGAGGTGCGATAGCTGAGCCGATGGGCTTCAATGTGCGATCTGAGAAAGCTCGAACCGATTCTTTGAACGCCGCTGACTCCGTGAATGGGTTAGGCATCTTTTGGAAGGGGCCAGGTGGATCGAATTCATCACCCAGTCGACGCTCGATTTCCTCGAGGCTGACCACGCCTTTCATCTGCGCCCCGAAACCGAGCGAGGTAACAAACTCACGCTGGGATACGGTGTCGACGAGTACCGCTACCTGCGCGCCGCGTTGACAGCCCACTTCGATGGCTTCAATGGCAACAGGATCGACAATGCCGTCTTCAGCGCCTGGGCCATAGACCACAAGAAGCGATTGACCTGCGCGCAGGCCTGCCTTGGAGAATTGTGCAGCGGGCGAAGAAGCACCAGCCTTACCCATGAAGGTAAAGCGATATCCCGATGAGGCGCCGTAGAAAGTGAGTACGCCGTTCTCACCGAGTAGCTGGAATGAGCGAGGGAACGCTGTTTCGCCAGCGTGCGAGACCGAGTAGTCAATTTGTCCGCCGACTTGCTTTTCAGCTTCGGCAACAAAAGGTTCGCCGGCTGCTTCCCATGCGGCCCACTCGTTGGGGTCGTCGGGGACTGCGGTGAATATATCGGCCCAGCGGCTGTCCTTTCGGTTGATCGCATGGCCACCTACTGCCTCAACGCGTTCACCGCGATCCGCGCTCGACACCATACCCAACGCTGCACAGCTGGAGGATAGGGCGCTTCGCAAACAGTCGTAACCGGTACCGGTAGACGCACCCTCCACAAAGAGTCGCTTACCGGGCTCGATTGCGAGCGTGTTGTAGAGTGCTCGGTGAATGGTACCCATGGTCAGGCCGTAAGAGCCTGCCTCTTCGATGCTGATCCCTGGCAATTTTGCGTGTAGCTGTGGGCCTTGAACTGTAAGGAACTGAGCGTGGCTTCCGTCGTTACGCTCGTAACCTTGAATACGGAAATCCGCGGCCATCGGGTCGAGACCTTGATCAGGAGCCATGAGCTCGCTTTGTCCTGAGTAAATAGTGACGATGTCGCCGACAGAGAGTCGACCTTCACGGACCAAATCTTGGCCGAGCTGAGCAACAATACCGACACCGCCCGAGCCTGTGACCTGAACGTCCGCATCGCGTGCATCGAACGGCGATACTGGAATGCCTGTAATCGCCCAGATGTCGTTGAAGTTCATCTCTGACGCGAGGATGTAAACCAGCGCTTCGTTTGCACTGGGCGAAGGTGTGGGGAATACCAGTTCCTTCTCAGCCACTTCTGGGTCACCGTGAAGTGGAGTACCGTCGTCATGCGATCGCATCACGCCATAACCCAATTGGTACTCGGGAATTGGGGTAATACCCGGGAAGAAGCTCGCGCCCATTGGCAATAGTTTGCCCTCACCAATAAGCGTTGCACGCTCCTCTGCTGATGCGTCGGGTTGTACCGATTTTGGCTTCGGTGGGAGAGGTGCACTTCGCTTTTCGAGGAAGGCCGAGATGCCGTCAGGACCACATTCTGGGTCGCAAACACCTTGAGCGAATAGCTCAGCCTCACGTCGCAAGCCAGCCGCCTGACCGTCGCGGGCGCCTGTGAGCATGGCGTCGATGATGAAGTCGACCGGCTTGTTTCGGCCGCTAGCACGAATTTGCGCGAGTGCTGAAGCCACACCAGGATGAGACAGCAGAGATTCATCGATGGCAACGGCTTGTTCACGCTGCTGTTTGAGCTTCTTCCTGCGCGCCATTGACACTTTCAGCGAGTCGCCCCCTGCAAAGTGATCTCTCAACGCAGCCATAGCCGCCTCTACGGTTGAGAGACCTTCGGTGTTGACAATGTCGTCGATCAAGCCGATTTCAAGCGCTTTCTCTGCGTCGATGGTGCGACCATCGAGCATCATTCGCAGCGCTTCCGCAGCGCCATCGGTACCGTGAGCGTCGAACAACTTTCGTGTGAGGCGCTGTGTTCCACCGTAACCGGGGAGAAGATTCAGATTGATCTCTGGCTGGCCGAATTCGGCGTGTTTTGCTGCGATAACATGCGAGCAAGCGAGTACCAGCTCGTTACCACCACCCAGTGCAGGGCCGTTAACCGCTGCGATAATGGGAATATCGAGATTTTCAAGCGTTGCAAATGCTGTCTGAGCGGCGTTTGGCAGAGTTTGAGCCGACTCAAGATCGCCTTTCTCACCGATTTTCAGAAGCTCTTTAACGTCAGCACCGGCAACAAACGTGTTTCGTGCGCCTGTTACGACCATCGCAGACAGGTCGTCCTGGTGCGCTAGCTGGGTCAGTGCTGTGTGTAGCTCATCGAGCGTACGCTCACTGAGTGCGTTTACGGGTGGGCTTGATATCACGACGAGCGCAACAAGGTGTCCCGGTGCGATTTCGTGTGTCTCAACCCTTAGGTACCGCCATGTCTGAACAACGCGACGCGCTTCGGTTAAGCGACCAAAGTCTTTCCACTGTGCGACAGCGTTACGGATTTCCTCTACGGATTCGGGATTCTTGAGTGTCGAGATATCACCGAGAGGCTGATCGAGAAGGATCGATCGCAAGGTCCGTCGCATGTACTTACCTGATCGGGTCTCGGGGAAAGCAGAGACAACGAGGAAGTCAGAAGGTACAGCGGTTGCGCCTTTCTCTGATCGCACCAAAGACTGCAGTCTTGCAAGATCGTCATCAGAAAGCTTGCGCCCCGCAGCCGCGACCAAGAATGCGACCGGCGTTTCGCCTTTTTCATCGTGCGGTGCACCGACGACAACAACGTTACCGACCGGGGAGTCCTCGCGCAGTGTCTTGTCGCGCAAGATGGCGCCCTCGATTTCTTCGGTACCGATTCGGTGACCTGAAACATTGATAACGTCATCGGAGCGGCCGTGCAGCGTAAACGCGCCATCATCGTGCTGACGGGCGTAATCGCCCTGTGTGTAGGTCAGCTCGCCATCCCATCGATTAAAATAGACTTCACTGAAACGCTCGATATCGCCGCGCCAGCTGTCCTCAAATAAGTTGCTTGCGTCGCCCCACAGTGTTCGTGCGAGATAAGGGTAGGGCTGGGTGATGACCAGCTCGCCTTTTTCGCCCGAGTCCGCTGTGCGCCACTGAGTCACTGTGCCGTCGGCAGCTGTTGTCTCAGCAACACGCACTTCCGCCTGCACCCAGGGAAGTGGCCAGGTCTTTGCGTCAGCAGCAAGCGGCTTGTAACCACCCCAAGGACAACTGAACACGATGCCGCCGTGTTCCGTCGCCCAGTACGAGTTGATGTAATGCTTGCAGATGTTATCCATCGCGAACTGTTGAACAGCAGGCGATACAGGTTCTGCACAGAAGGTTCCGACGCGAAGGGTCGACATATCAAAGTCAGCCATTTCGCGCGCACTGGCTGGATCTGTCATCACAGCCTTCAGGAAAGTCGATCCCGCCTTGAAGAGCGTGACCTTGTACCGTTCGATAATCGACGAGAAGCGACCCGCATGGGGGAATAGCGGTGATCCCTCGGCAATCACAGTCGTCATACCTTGCACGAGCGGTGCGGCAATGAGATAGCTCTGTCCGGTGATCCAACCGGGATCGCCGATTACGTAAAGAGTGTCATCTTCGGTCGCGTTGAAGACGGTTCGCATTGTGTGGCTCACGCCGCTTAACCAGCTACCGTGGGTGTGGACCACGCCCTTGGGCTTGCCGGTGGAGCCGGAGGTGTAAATGATGAAAAGCGGGAAGTTGGAATCGACGCTCACCACGGGTAGCACTGCATTAAGCTTGGACCAAACATCGGTTGCGCTATCGGTAGACAAATCATCAAATGACGAAAGTCCTAAATGACCTGCAATCGTTGCTTTTGCAGCATCAACTAAGTCGTTCGACCACTTATCTCGGCTATGCTCGACAATCTCCTGACCGGTGTACTCAACGACAATCACGTTTTCAACGTTGTGCTTAGCATCTGCTAGCTGGCGCGCTACTGCGGTGCGCAGTTCGGCCGTCATTTCTGCAGCGATCGCATTTTGGCGTGCTAATGAGGCACCCAGCTCGCGCATGACGTCTGAACGCTCGAGCGTTATTTCGCCTGCGAGTGCTTCAGAGACATCGCCATAGAGTGTGTCGGCCAAGTCACCCAAGTCATAAGTGGCGAGCACTGCTTTGAGCGTCTCGAGGGCTGTTTCTCTTGGAATGTAGTTATCGAGCGCAGGATCTGCGTAAGTACCCTTGTAGGCGACAACTTCGGCATTTCGGTAGCCGCCGTCCGCTGTGATGACCAACTTGGCGCCTGCGTCGTGGATGCGGTCTGACAGGGTCTTCGCTGAGAAACCGCCAAAAACCGGCGTGTAAACAACGCCCATACGCTGTGCAGCCAGCATGTAGAAAATTTGCTCTGGGATGTTCGGAAGGTTGAACGCGATGCGGTCGCCTGTCACCAGACCGAGGTCTTTGAGTACCTGCATGCGTGCCACAACTTCCTGAAACAGCACGCGGTAGCTGAAATGCTGCTCGGTTACCGGACCACCGCGCCCATCGTTTTTGGAGGGATCCCAACGATCCCCCTCGAAGATGATCGCAGTCTTATCGGCGCGGCCTTGGAGAAGGTGCCGGTCTACAAGGTTGAAGCAAGCATTGGTTTGACCACCTGTGAACCAGCGGTAGTAGGGTGCTGCGGATTGATCAAGAACAGTTGACCATGGAGTCCATTCGCCGCCCTCGAGTGATGCATTCCCGCCGCGAGAGTCCCAGCCCACCCAGTCGTCGTCGCTGCCTCTAGCGAGCCATGCACCGCTGGACGGGTTCTGCCAATGAATCTCACGTGACGCAACGTCAGCGTGGAACTGATCGGCGGCGGCTGTAATGTTACCTCTAAGCGCATCCTCATCGGACTGTGACGCTAATACGCCCCAGGTACGGTCATCGCTCATGCTGTTCTCCCTGTCGAAAAATCGTTGACGGAGGAGGCTGACTTAGCACGCGTCTGAGCGAAATGCGTTTTGCACTCCGATCGCGTTTGCTAACAAGCACCGGAACCCCGGTTCTCCCCACCGCTTGATTACGCCCAAGGTACGTTTGTCGGTAGGTGCTAGATCACTGAAATTGGTAATTTGCCACATGCCATATGGCGAGTATTTAGCTATGAAATTATGAGTGCCTGTTGGAATAACGCCTGATCGACGTTGCCGCCGGAAAGAATGACGATGAGTTCTTTTTCATCGGGTAGGTTTTGAGGATCTAGCGCAGCGGCAAGTGCGACTGCACCGCCGGGTTCAACTACCACTTTGAGTGTGTCGAAGGCGGTTTTCATGGCATCCAGGACTGAGTCATCAGATACGGCGAAGCCAGGGCCAGCGTGCTTTTGTAGTAGGGGAAAGGTCAATTTGCCGGGTGTGGGCGTGACAATGGCATCACAGATCGAGCCTTGCTCCGTCGGGTTGCTGATGCGCTCACCGAGCGCCAATGACCTAGCCGTATCGTCGAAGCCGTCAGGCTCTACGGTATGAACTCTGATCTCGGGTCGTAACTCGCTGAGCGCCACAGCGATCCCCGAACTCAAACCGCCGCCTCCACAACAGCAAAGTAACGCCGTGGCTCGCGCACCCACGTCCGTCATTTGCTCGGCGAGCTCCAAGCCCACGGTGCCCTGTCCCGCAATAACGTTTGCATCGTCGTAGGGCTTGATGAGGTGCAGTCCATGCGCCTGCGCCAACCGCTCACCAATCGCCTCGCGACTCTCGACACCGCGCTTGTAATGAACCACTGTCGCGCCATAGGCCTTGGTGTTGGCAACTTTATTGGCCGGTGCGTCGTGCGGCATGATGATCGTCGCTTGTGTACCAAAAACTTTGGCAGCCAGCGCTACCCCTTGTGCGTGATTTCCCGATGAATACGCCACAACGCCACGTTTAAGGGCTTCATTGGGTAGAGCGCTAATCGCCGAACATGCGCCTCTGAATTTGAAACTTCCAGTCACTTGCAGTGGCTCGGCTTTAATCCAGAGCTTTCGATCTGCGATTGCATCGAGTCTGGGCGAGTTGAGTAGCGGCGTTCTCGCGATTTTTCCCTCAATGCGTTGATAAGCACGCTGTATGTCGTTCAAGGTGATGGTCACGAGTTGTCCTCAGCTACTAATGGGAGCAATCTTGCGTACGCTTGAACGATGTCAGGATTGATCCGGTTGCAATGATATTTCGAACTAAGACTAATACACACGGTGGGGCGCGTGCAGTGTTGGATTATCTGCAACACGACGGGGGGCGAGAAGATGCTGGATTTCGGGGCAGGGCTGACTGCGTCGTTCGGGCCATATGCCTTATCACCGGCGAGTCCTATACCCACGTAAGGCAAGACCTCTCCTACTTACAAAAGAAGATGACTGGCGGGCTATACCCATCGATTGCTGACGGGGTCATGACACCCGTTCACTACCTCTACTTAACAAGCAAGGGCTGGGAACTCACACTGACCAAGGGTACGTATCTCACCGATATTCCGAGAGAGGGAGATCATATCGCGGTGATCCCTCGGCATATGATGGCTGTCCGTGATGGCACAGTATGGGATTCGTGGGATTCTCGCTTCAGTCGACGCACAAAAAATGGATACCCTCGGCTTCTGGGCTACTACACACCACCTCAATGAGGCCCGAGGCGATTGAGCCCAGAGGTGCTTTTTCTCTTTCCAGAGCCGATGTGCCAACTCAGGCGTCGATCCAGCGGATGATGTAATCCTCCAGATCTTCAGGATTTACTTTGGTCTCTGAAATTACCTTGCCTCTGACGCCCCGAGGGTCTTTTTTAACGGACGAGACATGCCCTGTTATAAGCGGATGCCAGACCGGTAGCGCTTTATCCTCGGCTCGCAGTCGGTAGGCGCAGGAGGCTGGAAGCCACTTCATTTGATCGCTGGTCATGGTCGAGACATCCATGCAATCCCGCACACGTTCGAATCGATTTTTATAATCTCGACAGCTGCCCCCTTTGAGATCGAGGAGTTCGCAGGCGACTCGTGTGTAAAAGACCTCGTCGGTATCTTCGTCTTGCAGTTTATGTAAGCAGCACTTCCCACATCCGTCGCATAGCATTTCCCACTCGTCGTGACTCAAATCACCCAAGGGTGTTGTGTTCCAGTATTCAGCGCTGCGTGACACTGTCTTTTCCCTCTCAGTTTTTCCTGCTGGTCGCTACCTTTTGCCGACTTGAGATAGCTTATTCATTCACCTTTGAAAGATGCGCCAACGAACCTGCATTTTTCTCCCAATTTCGGCCATCAAAGGGCTTGTCATAAACCGTTTCGATTGTCTCTGGTTTGATGCAACGCGCATTGACGCTTACGCCATCGGGGTTAGACCGTGGGACATAAAACGACTTAACGCCGCATTGCTTGCAGAAATAATGCTTTGCGAGGCCACTACCGAAGGTATAGAGCGACAGCGAGTCTTGGCCCTTGGTTAACGAGAACCGACTCTCGGGCACGAGTAGGTGTTGATAGTGATTGATGTTGCAGATGCTGCAGTTACAGGTGTGCGTATCCAGCACAGCAGGGGCTTCGACGGTCCATTCGACGCTACCGCAATGGCATCCTCCAGTGTGGGTTACACGGGGCACGTCTTTCGACGCCGCGACTTTCTCGCCTCTGATACGGATCTGCTCAATCAGCCCCGAAGTATCCCATCGACCACCGCCGTTTTCTTGCACATTGGCGTACTGAGCATCGACCATTGTCGCGATTGGTAGATGAAGACCAAGCCGCTCGGCGACGTCGAGCGCAAAACCGAGATCCTTGCGCATCCAGTCGATGGCAAAGCCAAAGTCATACGCTCGCTTTGCCATTGTCGATGCGCGGTTATTCATCTGCCATGATTGCGCGGCACCGCCCTGAATTGCCTTTGTGACTTCATCAATATCGAGCCCGGCACACTCGGCAAAATGCAGTGCCTCAGATAGACCCCCGAGAATGCCTGCAATGGCCAATTGATTCACCATCTTCGTGGTCTGTCCGCTGCCGACGTCGCCCATTAGCTGAACGTGCTTCGCAAACGAGCGCATGATGGGTTCGACGCAATCAAAATGCGCTTGCTTACCACCTACCATGACCGTCAGAACACCGTTCTCGGCGCCGGCTTGCCCCCCTGATACGGGCGCATCCAAGAACTGGACACCAATCGCATCGCAGGCGTTGTCGAGTTCGACCGCAAGCTCTCTCGATGTGGTTGTGTGGTCCACCAGAGTGGCACCCTGCGTCATCGTGGACAAAACACCTTCAGAGTCGGACGCGACTGCCCGTACATCGCTATCATTGCCTACGCATAGAAACACAACACTGGCGTCAACAGCGGCCTCGGCAGGTGTCGGTGCTGAAGTGCCGCCGAACTCGTCGACCCAGGCAAATGCTTTGGCTTCGGTACGGTTGTAAACGCAGACGTCAAAGCCGTTGCGCTGCAGGTGTCCGGCCATGGGGTAGCCCATGGCACCAAGCCCGATAAAGGCAACTTTTTGCTGACTCGACATGGGATGTTTCCTGATGCACTGTTTTAGAACTATTTCGAGAGTGAGTTGACCATGAAAACAATGATAAGGCGATGCCTCGCAACGTTATCGACCACTATTTTGGCGCTAAGTGTCGCTGCACAGGACTTAGGTCCCGGTGCGCGGCCCGTCGGTGAGAACTGGTCGCGCAGTCCCGTAATGGCCGTCAATGGCATGGCAGCGACTGCACAGCCACTCGCGTCTTCTATTGCCGTTGATGTTCTTAAACAGGGCGGCTCGGCGGTGGATGCCGCGATTGCTGCCAATGCGGCTCTCGGATTGATGGAACCTACCGGCAACGGGATCGGCGGTGATTTGTTTGCGATCGTCTGGGATCCAAAATCAAAACAACTTTATGGCTACAACGGATCGGGGCGATCGCCTAAGGGACGGTCATTGGCCCAGCTAAAAAGCGCAATTGCTGCGATGAAACAAAAGGGAGTGCTGGCCGCGGACTACGTAGGTATACCCTCGCACGGATCTTTGTCTGTGACAGTGCCAGGTGCTGTCGATGGCTGGTTTGCACTGCACGAGCGTTGGGGGCGATTAACGATTGGCGAAGTTCTCGAACAACCCATACGCTACGCGAATGAGGGTTTTCCCCTGTCGCCTGTTATCGCAGCAGGTTTTGCGGCTAATCAGCGCCGTTTCCAAAGTGTTGCGCCCATGATCGAAGAGCAGGCTAATGCTAATGCCACCTATTTTGCAGGTGGTGTCGCGCCGAGAGCTGGCGACGTCTTTAAGAATCCAGATCTCGGATCAACACTCGCCGCGATCGCAAAAGATGGGCGCAAGGCTTTTTACAGCGGCAGTGTCGCTCAGAAAATGGCTGCCTATTTTGAAGAGGTTGGCGCGGATCTGACACTCGAAGATTTACAGGATCACACGGGCGAGTGGGTTGAGCCGCGAGGTGTCGAGTATCACGGCTATACGCTGTTTGAACTACCGCCTAACGGACAGGGATTCGCGGCGCTGATGATGCTCAACATTTTGAAGAACGTTGACTTGCGCGATTTTGACCGAGGGTCGCCCGAGATTTTTCACTACATGGTTGAGGCGAAACGGCTAGCGTTCGAGGCGATGGCGGGCACTTTTGCGGATCCGGCGTTTGCAGATATCCCTATCGACGAGCTACTCAGTGAGAAGTTTGCGCGGCGTCAGTTTGCTCGTATTACGAGTGAAGGCGTTATTTCACCAGCGCAGTTAGCGGTCGAGTTAGAGGGTGAGGGCGATACAACCTACCTAACCGTTGTCGACGGCGAGGGGATGATGGTGTCGCTTATTCAGTCTAACTACCGCGGTATGGGATCCGGACTCGTCCCTACTGGCCTTGGTTTTATGCTGCAAGATCGTGGCGAGTTGTTCTCCTTGGAGGAGGGGCATCCCAATGTCTACGCCCCGGGTAAACGACCTTTCCACACCATCATTCCGGCCTTTTTGTTCAAAGACGGAAAGCCGTTCATGAGCTACGGACTGATGGGAGGCGGTATGCAGCCGCAGGGTCACGTGCAGGTTCTGGTTAACATCGCCGATTTTGGAATGAACCTTCAGGAAGCGGGCGATGCGGCTCGATTCCTCCACGACGGTGGTTCGAGTCCTGATGAGGGTATTGCGACTGACTACGGGACGCTATTTGTTGAACCGGGTGTGCCAGAGAGCACGGTAAATGCGCTCATGAAGATGGGTCACATTGTCGAAGTTGACGATACCGCAGGAAAGTTTGGCGGCTATCAGGCTATTAGTCGTGACCTTGAGACCGGTGTTCTGACGGGTGCCACGGAAATGCGTAAGGACGGCACTGTCGTTGGCTACTGAAACGCGACCGCTTGCCATTGTGGTGGGGAGTGGCGGTGCGATTGCACGTTCGCTCCTCGACCTTTGGACTCAGTCGGGTCGCTACGACGTGGTTGCGATTGGGCGTGTGCACTGCGATATCGAAAACGTACAGTCATTGATAACCGACTACAGCGAAACCTCTCTCGCTCAGGTTGCCGCGTCGGTGGCCACACGAGGCACAAATCTCGAACGTCTCGTCATCACCAACGGCGTGTTGTCGGGCGAGGACTTTGGTCCCGAGCGCAAAGTCGGTGATATCAAAGCGTCCGCATGGCATCACGTTATGAATGTGAATGCGCTGACGCCAATGCTAGTGCTCTCAGCGTTCTGGGGGCTCATACGTAAATCAGATCAGCCACGCATAGCTGCGTTGACGGCACGTGTCGGCAGCTTGTCGGACAACGGTCTGGGTGGTTGGTATAGCTACCGTGCGAGCAAGGCTGCCTTAAACATGATGCTTAAATGTGCCGCCATTGAGGCCAAGCGAGTAAACAAGAACGCCAAACTCATTGCCTATCACCCAGGGACTGTTGACTCGCCCTTATCAAAACCTTTTCAACGATCGGTGCCTGAGGGAAAGTTATTTACCCCTGAGTTTTCGGCCCAACAACTCGAAGGGCTTATGAGTTCGGCGATCCCCGATGGGGAACTCTCTTACTTGGATTGGGCTGGCGAACCGATCGATTGGTAAACGGAATAGTCAGGTGGCAAGCCTGTTGAGGGACTTTAAGAACCAAGCTAGCCCGACCGAACAATCGAGCAGGCTTGTTTTAGTGTGAAGAGACTCAGGCCAAAAATTCAGCACGAGAGGCTGGGTCCGTCTTGAATACGCCCCCAAGGGAGGTTGTGCGAGTCGAGGAATTACCATCTTTAACGCCGCGCGCTTTCACGCAGTAATGCACAGCGGTCATCGTCACCGCGACGTCGTCTGTGCCCAACAGCGTCTGGAGAGCCACTAAGATTTGCTGAGTGAGACGTTCCTGAACTTGTGGGCGCTGCGCGAAGAAGCGCACAAGACGGTTGATCTTAGAGAGGCCAATCACTTTTTCGTTGGGAATGTAAGCGACTTTCGCGAAGCCATCGATCGTCACGAAGTGGTGCTCGCAGGTACTTGTGAGATCAATCTTGTCGACGCAGACCATCTCTTCGACGTTCATTTTATTGTCGATAACGGTGATCTTGGGAAATTTGGAATAATCGAGTCCCGAAAAAATCTCATCGACATACATCTTTGCGATTCTGTGTGGGGTTTCTTCGAGGCTGTCATCGCTGAGGTCAAGACCCAATGTGTTCATGATGGTCTCGAACGATTCGCGAATACGATCATATTTCTGATCTCGCGAGAGGTTGTTTACTACCATCGGAGTTTCAAGACCGCGCTCAAGCAGCGCCCCGCGCACAGCGATCGCCTCATCAGAGAGGGAGCCCGGCAGCGTCGTAGTCTTTGCTTTAGTTTGAACTTGATGCATCGTCCGTTGTCCTTAAATTAGGTGTAAACTTGGTACGGTAGTGTTTTGGACGCGGATGCTACCGCCAAGTCGTAATTTGAATTTTGTTTGCGTTTGTAGATGTTTTGCATAGGTGTAATGGGTGTAAAGATATGTTGACACGTTTTTCATGGTTTTTCTTGGTCATCGCGCTAATTTCGTCGTCGTCGTCTCTCGCTGCCGATAAAAATGAGGTCGCGATTCAGGCATTTCGGGATGCGGGTGCGGGTTCGTATATAGATGCCTCCTATGGCTATGCGGTATTCCCCAGTATCGGCAAAGCAGGCTTGCTTGTGGGCGGCGCGCACGGTAAGGGCGCGGTCTACCGTGAGGGCACCATGATCGGTAAGTCTACGATGACGCAAGTCAGCTTGGGCATTCAGTTCGGTGGTCAGGTATACAAGCAAATCGTGTTCTTTGAAGACGCCCGCTCGATGCGAGAGTTTACGTCAGGAGATTTTGAGTTTAGTGGTCAGGCAGCAGCTGTGGCACTGAATTCTGGTGCTTCCGCAGAGATTAGCACCGGTGGCGGTGGACGTGTTTCTGTCACTGCAGCCAACGGTGAGAGCACGGAAGTGGACAGCGCTGGCTTCGTCGACGGTATGGCGGTGTTCACACTGTCTCAAGGTGGTTTCATGGTCGAGGTGTCAATTGGTGGTCAAAGGTTCAGCTACGAGCCTCTTTAATGACCTCTTGCTAAACGTCTCGAGTCCTTTTTCGGTGAACAGCCCTCAGTCGAGGGCTTTCTTTTAGGTGTCTCTGCTACGAGCTAGTTCGCTGTTAGCGTTTTACAAGCGTCGGGGAAAAACGGGGCGCAAGGGATCACAATGGCCGCCTTCGCCGCTTAGCACGTTTAATCCCAAGGTCAGCGCTGGTGGACGAGCGCCACCGCATGATGATTAAGGGCTCTAGGGATCAGAGCGCTATTTCATCAAACGTGATATCGACCTGAGCAAGACGGTCAACCAAATGCTGACCCAAGGCTGAAGCGGGCGTCCATATGCCCCCCTCAACGTCAAGTTCGTCAAAGGCCAGAGAAAGCCCCGCTTGAGCTAACATTCTCGACGTGGCGCCATAGCCGGGATCGCGCTTTCCCTTCACGCAGATACGAACGTCGTTCTCGCGATCAGTTGGATGATGCGCGTGAACAAAGAATTCGAAGAAGCCATTCTCACGCTCTGAGAGAGAAGGGCCGTCGCCAGGCTGAGGCAGGCGCTTGGAAATAAATCTGCGTAAAGGCCCAATTGCCAAGGCAATCATTCCTAGTGACATACTTCCCGATAGCAATAAGCCCGATCGTCGATTCTCAACAAGCATCGACTCGTCATAAGAAAAGTCCGCTCCGTAGACCAGACTGGCCAGGGCATTCGAGCGACGCACGACCTTGCCGTTAATGGCCGCCATCACAAAGGGTCCCGTCCAACTCTCAAAGTTCTCGTCCCAGCGAACACCCCGTTGATCTGGACCGTCAGGCCCGGGGCTCAGTTCTGAGGGGTAGAGGCCGTAGGGATCATTAAGCACTTTTCGGGCGACCGGATCAGTAATACCTTGCTCAACCGCAAGCAGCATGCTCGCAACCGTACCGCCGCTAACAGCACCTTTAGACTTGCCCATTCGGCCACTTACCTTGGTCGCAAATACTCCGTGTTTATTCATCATGGTTTGTTGGGCAATGAAGACCCCAAGATCTGAGGGTATGCTGTCGAATCCACAGCAATGGACCAGGCGTGCACCCGTTTCCTCTGCCGTCGCACTCACTTTTTCGAAAATCGAAGCCATCCACTGGGGTTCGCCCGTAAGGTCGCAGTAGTGGGTTCCTTCTGCGGCGCAGGCTTCAACCAACGGTGTTCCGAAACGCGCATAGGGGCCGACGGTGCTAATAATGACTCTCGCGGAGGCGGCTAGTCGCCGCATATCATCTGCACTGCTGCTGTCCGCGACAAGGGTAGCCAAATCAGGTGCATTGAGCGTTCTTTTTAAGTCATCGAGCTTTGTCTGAGATCTTCCAGCTATCGCCCACGAAAGCCCCGATTGATTCTCGTGCAAATACTCTGCAACCAGCGCTCCGGTAAATCCAGTAGCACCATAGACCACAATATCGAAGTCTCGCTGTGTGTTCTCGCTCATATCAAATTCACTGTAGTCGCTATCGTTCATAAAGCCCCCTTGTTTGTAGAGTGAGTGTAGCAGTGTGACGAAAAATGGCGGGTATTAATCACGTTGGATCCCAGCAATGTGGTAGTCTTTCGCCATTAGAAATCCGTCACACAGGGGGTTGATAGTGGTTTCGGTTCTCAAGCGGATGATTGGGCCTTTCGTAGTTATTGCGCTCACTGCGCTAATGGTGGGTGTGCTGGTGAAAAACGCGCCCCAGCCGGAGGTGGGTGAGCCTGAAACCGTGCGCATCGGCGTCTACACCGAATCGGCAACACGTACGGGTGCCTCTGCCGAGGTGACGGTGTACGGTGAGGTTCGGCCGAGAGTTCAGATCGACGTTATAAGCGAAGTCGCCGGGCGAATCACTGCCGTATCTCCAAGTTTCGCCGAAGGCGGAAGTATTTCAGCCGGAGAACCGCTTATTGTTATTGAGCAGCGTGATTACCTCGTTGCCGTATCGGAAGCCAAGGCACGTGTCGCCGCCAGGAAGTTGGAACTTGCGCAGGCGTTAGCTGACGCCGATGTGGCGAAAAAGCAGCTGGCCAACGAGAAAAACCCTTCAGATCTCGCACTCAAGCTGCCGCAGATTGCTCAGGCTCGCGCCGCACTGGAGGCTGCTGAAATTGGTCTCGAGCGGGCGCAGTCAGATCTTGAGCGAACGCAGATAACACTCCCCTTTGATGCACGGATCACGCAGACATCTGTCGATGAAGGTCAGTATCTAGGGCTAGGTCGAACCATTGCCTCTGTATTCTCAACCGATATCGCTGAGGTGCGTTTGCCGTTTACTGACACCGATATCGCCGCTTTAGGTATTCCGATTGGTTACGAAGCTGAGGAAGGGCAGGGCTTGCGAGTCAGGCTCAACGCTGAGGTTGCAGGTGCTACTCGTCAGTGGCAGGGCCAGCTTGTGCGGCTTGATGCCTCGCTCGATCCGCGAACGCGCACGACCTTTGGTACGGCGGAGGTGCGCGAGCCATTTGCTGACTCCGAAGGTGCGATGCCCATGGCGCCCGGTCTTTTTGTTTCGGCCAGTGTTGAGGGACGATCACTTACGGATGTCTTGGCAATTCCTGCAGCAGGTCTTCGCGCAGGTGGACGAGTTTTCATTATGAACGATGAGAATTTGCTTGAGGTCCGCAGTGTGCGCGTTGCCCATGCAACCAACGAAATGGCCTATTTGAGCAGTGGTATCAGCGAAGGTGACCGGGTCATCGTCTCACCGATTCGCAACCCTGTTCCTGGAATGGCGCTATCGGCTATTCAGGATGCTGTGGATCCCGTGCAGCTGAATGCGGGTTAAGCCATGAATGGAATCATCGCGTGGTGGGTTAGAAATGCGGTTGCCGCTAATCTGCTGATGACCTTTATTTTTGTCTCCGGCTTAATTGCTTGGGGCACGATTGAAAAAGAAGTTCAGCCGATCGTAAAACTTCCGCTGGTCCAAGTGTCTCTCACCTGGCCAGGCGCTTCGCCGAAGGAGATTGAACAGCAGGTCATCCAGCGCGTTGAAGCCGCCGTTAAGAACCTCGATAACGTCCGTCGCTATAACTCCAACGCCAGTGAGGGATTCGGGAGCGTCAGGCTCGAGGCAGCGCCTCGTGCTGATATGACGAAGTTCAAGGAAGACGTACGTGACGCCGTAGATGCTATCAACTCATTCCCGCGTGACCTCGAGCCACCAAGGATTCGGCTGCTTGAATGGAAAGAGACGATCCACTACCTGACCGTGATGGGTGACGTCGGTGAGCGTGAGCTGGGACGCTTAGCGGAGGAGTTTCGTGACGAACTTCTCGGCCTCAGTCAGGTGAGTGATGTTGATATTAGTGGCGCTCGCAACGAGGAAGTAACCATCGAGGTTTCCGAGGAGGCTTTGCAGCGTTATCAACTCAGCTTTGCCGAGCTATCGGCGGCGATCCGTGCCTCATCGATCAACTTGTCGTCGGGTGATGTGAAGACGCCCACGGGCCGAGTTCAGTTACGTGCTGAAAATCTGGCTGACAATCAGACCGACTTCGAGGACATCGTTATCCGAGAGTTACCGACCGGTGCACAACTCAAGCTCGGCGATGTGGCAACGGTTATCGATGGTTTTGAGGATTTCGACATCACGGCTTCTACCGACGGAATTCCAGCGGTCATGTTGCAGATCGAGCCATCCGACCGTTTGTTCATAACGAAAACGTCAAAACAGGTGAATGATTGGATTGAGTCGAAGCGACCTGAGCTTCCGCAAGGCGTCGAGATCATGAGTCTTGCTGATATGGCAGACGCCTACGATTCGCGTATGTCTCTCATATTCGACGCAGCTTGGATGGGACTTTTGCTCGTTATGGCAATCCTCCTTCTGACGCTACGCTTTACAGTAGCGCTGTGGGTTACCGTTGGTATCGCAATCTCTTTCGTCGGCGCGTTCATCTTCCTTCCCGCGGCAGATGTATCGATTAACTTTCTCTCTACTTTCGCCTTTTTGTTGGTGTTGGGCATTGTGGTTGATGACGCGATTGTTGTTGGGGAGAGTATCCACCACCATCGCGACGACTTGGGTCTGCCGGCGGAAGAGGCAGCTATTCGGGGTGCTACCTCGGTTGCGAGGCCGGTTATTTTTGCCGTGCTGACCACTGTCGTTGCGTTTGCGCCCTGGGCCTTTCTGACAGGGCCACAAAGCGAATTTTTGCGTCACCTTTCAGCAGTTATCGCCTTTGCTCTGGCCTTCTCACTCATCGAGGCTTTCTTTATCCTCCCCGCGCACCTCCGGAAGCTGCCCGCTCGACAGGAGGCAACAAGAGGGTTTGCGCTGCAGCGAAGGATTGCAAATGGCATCACATCATTTGCGGCTAACACCTACGCACCTCTTTTAGAGCGGGCGCTCAAGATTCGCTACACCGTGAGTGCCGTTTTCCTGGCGGGCTTCGTAATCGCACTGACTCTGGCGACAACAGGTTGGGTGCGATTCTATTTCTTCCCTCAGTTGGAAAGTGAAACACTTGTAGTGAACGTGGGACTACCCACAGGTGTGCCCTTTGATCGGACTGAGGCGGTTATGAATCAACTCAATCGCACGAGTGAGGGCCTAAAGGATAATTATCCCGTCATTGGGTCCTTTACCTTCGCTTACGAGAACGAGCTCGAGCAATACATCCAAATGCCCCCGCCAGATGAGAGCAACGTTTCAATGCGGGAGGTGGCACAAACCTATCTTGAGACAATGGGAGAAATCCCCGACGCGGAAAATATCAATGTTCAGTACACCGCGAACCAAGGCGAGGCGATTCTTACGTTCGTCTTGGCGCATTCAAGTGAGGAACGATTGAAGGAGGCGGCGGCTGAACTTAGAAATTATCTGGTGACCTTTAAGGATGTCTTTTTCGTTCGCGATAATCAGCGCGGTGAGATCGATGAGCTCAATATTCAACTGAAGCCGGGTGCTCAAACCCTGGGCGTATCTCTTGCAGATGTATCCCGTCAGATACGTCAGTCCTATTACGGTGAGGAGGTCCAGCGACTGCCTCGCCAGTACGGTGACGTGAAAGTTATGCTTCGTTACCCGGAAAGCGATCGAGAGTCGTTAAATTCGTTGCGCGAGCTCAATATTCGAACCGACGATGGTCGTCTCGTCCCGCTCGCGACGGTGGCTGATATCGAGGTTCGAAAGGCGTCACAGCAAATTGTTCGACGCGACGGTCAGCGCATTTTTGAGGTCTATGCAGTCGTGACACCCGACACCATGGGTGACATCAACGATACGGTGAGAGACGAGTTTATGCCTGAGCTCCAGGAAAGGTATCCGTCGCTTCAAATCATCAAAGGTGGTTGGGAAGAGCAGCAGGCAGAGTTTTTTGCAGAGGTCACGCGCTTGTTTACCTTGGCAATGCTAACCATATACGCATTGCTCGCAGTGGCGTTTAGATCCTACTCGCTGCCTACCATCATCATGTCGGCGATCCCCTTTGCTTACATGGGCGCTATTTTCGGGCATCAGATGCTCGGCATTCCGCTTGATATGTTCTCATTCTTTGGAATGGGGGCGGCTGCCGGTGTGGTTGTAAATGATAATTTGGTGCTTATCGACTACATCCTCAAGCGCGAGGAACAAGGCGACGATCGCTTTACGGCAATTATAAACGCTGCAAAAAATCGGTTCAGACCAATACTGCTCACGACACTGACCACGTTTGTGGGGCTATTCCCCATCATTATTGAGACCTCACAGGCCGCAGCCTTCCTGAAGCCCTCGGTGATATCGCTCGCGTTTGGCGTGTTCTTTGCCTTCTTCGTGAGTTTGATCTTGGTGCCTGCGCTTTACCTAATAGGTGATGATTGGGGACGGATGAAAAAAGGCGTTTCTGGTTTCTTTCCGCGCTTGCCACGCTTTTCACGGTAACGAGCAAGCCAGGAACTCGCGGAGGTTAGCCAGTCGCGCGAGGGCTCGATCCAAACCAGCGCGGTGACCGTCTTTTAGTGCGAGGCGGTAACTTGTCGAAGGAAATCCAGCTTGCTGATCAAAGCTGCTCAACTCGGTGTTTCGGCTCGACTTGGACGCTGTAGGCGTCGTTACAACACCTTTTCGATCAAGAACACTTCTTTGGTGTCAGAGGCCTCGCGATCATAATGAGCCCTCTGAGAAGTGCTGTGGTGGCAGTACCACTAGATCAGTGCACATCCCGCATCATGCGTCTTACAAATGGTGATACAGCAAGTACCACCACGCCGACGCCCACGCCGTACAGCAACAGCTCGGTGAAGAGGGCGGTAAAGCCGTCTAGACCCAGCCGTCCATCGCCCGTGCCATCAATGCTAGAGAAGAAAATAGCGAGTTCAGAAGCGAGATAAGACCCGTAGGCACTCGCCAGGAACCAGGCACCCATCATGACGCCAACATATCGAGCAATCGAGAGTTTGGTGACTGCCGATAAGCCGATCGGGCTCAGGCAAAGTTCCGCTGAAGTGTGCAGGAAGTAGGCCAATACCAGCCACCAAGCGGAGACAAGTCCCGCTGAATCTGGGTTGTTTAAGCCAATGAGCAGGGCGCCAAATCCAAGGCCAACCTGAACAATACCGAAGCCAAATTTAGCAGGCGTTGATGGCTCGATATTATTTGATAGCAAGGCTGGCCACATTAAAGCAAATAGGGGCGAGAGCAGGATAATAAATATTGCGTTGGCGGAGCCAAATTGTGCCGCAGTGAGTTTCGCACCAAATAGTGTCAGGTCAGTTGCTCGGTCGGCAAATAAAGTCATCGATCCACCTGACTGCTCGAACATTGACCAAAAGACGGTACTGATGACAATGAGGAAGAAGAGAGCGCCCATTTTGCCGCGCTCTTCAGAATTGCACTGTGTAGCGAGTAACCATATGAACCAAGCGAGGAACAGTGCCGCCACCACAGGCAGCATGAGGCCTACTCCTCCCCTGCTTTGAAGCACGACCCACACGGCCAGAATAGATAATAGGCTGTAGAGGACGATTGTGCGCTCCACGGTCAGGAGGCCCATTGCTGCGGGGGCTGGCTGTTTTAGGATCTCTGGGTTACTTGGATCACCATGCCCCTCTAGCCAATGTTGCCCCATAGAAAAAATGATCAAACCGATGAGCATGCCTATGCCTGCGGCACCAAAGCCATAGGCCCATCCGTAGGCACTCGCTAACCAACCGCAGAGCAGTGAAGCGCTCGCAGCACCGATGTTGATTCCCATGTAGAAAATGGTGAATCCACCATCACGGCGGGGATCATTTTCGCCGTACAGTCGGCCGACAACCGTTGAAATATTAGGTTTCAGGAGGCCGACGCCCACGACGATAAGCGCGAGGGCGAAATAGAAAACATTGATGGCTTGCTCGTCGCGAACGACTTCGCCAGCGATACCCTCGGTCGCAGGCACACCCTCGAAAGCCATGGCGCAGTGCCCAAGGACCAGCAAGATTCCGCCTAACTTTACGGCTTTTGTTTGCCCTAAATAGCGGTCTGAAACGATGCCACCCAGCAGCGGCATCGCGTAAACCAATGCAGCATAGGCGCCGAGAATTCTCAGCGCCTCACCGTCTGTGAATAAATGGTGTTGGACAAGAAAGAGGACCAGAAGGTATTTCATTCCATAGAACGAGAAACGCTCCCACATCTCGGTGGCGAAGCATACGAAGAGACCTCGCGGGTGGCCGAACCACTCGGGGCTAGAAGGTAGCGTCTGTGACGTCATGGTATTTCCTATTATTTGTCATGTATGAGCCTGTGACGCTCAGTTTTTCTCGCCCCGTCGTTGCGCACGCCTTGTAAAACGCGCATAGACATCAAGCAGCGAGTGCTGCGGTTGCTCCCAGAAGCGCAACACGCATGTCGTCAGGATCGCGGATTCGTTTCACTTGTGCAAATAGTGCTGCAGCCTGCGGGTAGCAATATTGAAGATAGACTAACCATTGCTTCAGTGGATTGATTGCATACTTGCGTTGGTAAAGCTCGCCATTAGCCTCAAAAAAATAGAGCAGCAATTCCGTGATTTCTTCCCAGCTCATAGGTTCTAGCTGTAAGCCCTCGGAATGCGCCTTAATGGCGCGGGCCAAGTCAGGTCTGCAAAGCGCACCACGCGCCAGCATGAAGGCGTCGCAACCGCTTTGCGCGCGACAATCGAATAGGTCACTCGGGGTCCAAATCTCGCCATTGGCGATGATTGGGGTTCGACTGGGATTGTCGATGTCACGAAGTCTCTGCCAGTGTGCAGGAGGTCTGTAGGCTTGAGATTTCGTCCTTGCATGGACGGTTAGCTCGCTGATTCCACTCCGTAATGCTTGTGCTGCGATCTCCTCAAACTGCGCATCAGAGTCAAAACCCAGGCGTATTTTTGCGGTGACTGGAATAGAATGAGGCGTCGCATCTCTAACCGCTGCGCAAATCTCGAAAACAGCCTCAGGTGTCTTCAGCAGTGTGGCGCCGCCGCGCGATTTATTAACGGTCTTTGCTGGGCATCCGAAGTTAAGATCAATTCCCGGCGCGCCGAGCTTTGCGACAACTTTGGCATTTGATGCCATCAATGCAGGATCTGAACCCAGTAATTGAACGTACACCGGAGTACCGGCTGGCGTTTTACCGCCTTCTCTAAGCTCAGGACACAGTCGATAAAAAACTTTGGGTGGGAGTACCGTACTGGAAACACGAACAAATTCAGTGACACAGCGCTCGTAACCACCGATTCGAGTCAGCATGTCTCGCATGACAGATTCCATGACGCCTTCCATAGGCGCCAGCAGAATTCTTGGTGTGGCGATAACTAATTTGCTCATAAGTTCCGTAAAAATGGGATAACTCGTAGCGTAAATCTTACAGATGACGCGATCGTTCTACGTTTGTAGACTGTGGTCCGTCGCAATATTAGCCGTTTGTAATAGGGCAAGTCACAATGAATCCTAATTATTTGGATTTCGAGCAGCCGATCGCTGAGCTCGAGATGAAAATCGAAGAGCTAAAATCTGTCGTTGATGACTCTGAAATCAACATCAGTGACGAAATCGATCGCCTGAAATCTAAGAGCCATAAGCTGACACAGTCGATTTATCGCGAGCTTAGTCCTTGGGACATCGTGCGAGTCGCACGACATCCGCTGCGCCCCTATTCGCTAGATTACATTCCACTGGTCTTTGATGACTTTGATGAGCTTCACGGCGATCGTCACTTTGGTGATGACAAGGCGATTGTCGGTGGTGTCGCTCGCCTGAATGGACGCCCAGTAATGGTCATTGGTCAGGAAAAGGGCAGAGCGGTAAAGGACAAAGTCCACCGTAACTTTGGCATGCCGAAGCCCGAGGGCTATCGCAAAGCGCTTCGTCTCATGGAAATGGCAGAGCGTTTCAATATGCCGGTAGTTACGCTTATCGATACTCCCGGTGCCTATCCTGGTATCGATTCTGAGGAGCGTGGTATTTCTGAGGCGATTGCACAGAACCTCGCTGTTATGTCACGCCTGAGAACGCCCATTGTCTGCATCGTTATCGGCGAGGGATCATCGGGTGGTGCGCTGGGTATTGGCGTCGGCGATCATTTGGCAATGCTTCAGTACTCGACGTATTTCGTCATTTCACCCGAGGGATGTGCCAACATCATTTGGAAGAGCAGCGAGTTTGCGCCGCAGGCAGCAGAGGCAATGGGTGTTACGTCCTCCACGCTCGAGGAGCTCGGCATAGTCGATACGACGATCCAAGAACCGATGGGCGGCGCCCACAGAGACGTTGAGGAAATGGCACGGCGAATTCGAGAACATGTCTCAGGTCAACTGGACCGTCTCTGTGGCACAGATATGGACGAGTTGGTCGAAGCGCGTTACCAGCGGCTGATGGCCTACGGTAGTCACTAATTCTATGAACTTGCCGTTGCTCGAAGCCCTACAAGAGCATGCGGCAACGCTTCGTAGAGCCAGTCATCTCTACGTGGGTTTCTCCGGTGGCAAAGACAGCCACAGCTTGCTTCATGCGCTAGTGGCCCTATCGCAGCGCTCAGCGCTCCCGCCTATTACCGCTCTCCACGTTAATCATGGCTTGCATCCAGATGCTGATTTATGGGAACAGCATTGCCGTGATGTTGCGCAAGAACTGAACGTGGAGATCAAGGTTGATTCAGTCGTAGTTGGCTCAGATGCTTCACTGGAGGCGCAGGCCAGAAGTGCCCGGTACGCCGCCTTTGAGCGCTACATGGCGAAAGACGCATTACTGTTGCTCGCACATCATCTAGACGATCAAGTCGAAACCATAATTTTCAGGCTGATTCGGGGAGCAGGCCCCGCGGGACTCAGTGGTATCCCAGAATCACGCGATCTTGGCACTGGGAAAATTCTCAGGCCGCTTTTAGGGGTTAGCCGATCCGAGATTAAGGACTATGCTTCCGCACTCTCGCTCGAGAGTATCGAGGATCCCAGCAATGAGGATACGTCACTCGATCGTAATTTTTTACGGCACCAGGTTCTGCCATTGATCGCAAAGCGTTGGCCGGGTTATCGCTCGGGCATTGTCCGAACGGGTCGGATCATGGGTGCTATCGATACGACCTCTTCAGGCCACTGGTACGAGTGCTCATTGGGTGCCTTGAGCTTGGATGTTAATGATCTGGGGCTAGAGGCTTTGCACACGCAGATTCGTGGCAAGCTGGCCGCGCTAAGCCTTCAAGCGCCTGCGCACGACGCGCTGCAAGAGTTTTGTAGACAGTGCGTCGAATCACGCGCTGACAAGACGCCAAGTTTAAAGGTGAACTCATACGCACTGGTTTACTGGCGAAATAGGGTCCAGCTCATTTCAGCGGTGGCAGCAGACGTTGAATCTGAAGAGGTGCGAGTCGGCGACCCGATCGACCGACCCTGGGGACGTCTAACCTGGGAGGCTAGTGATACAGGATTAGCACCAGATGCTGTGGTTGGCCTTCGGTCGATCACCTCGGGTGAGAAAGTAAAATTTTTGGGAAGACCACATCGATCGCTTCGCGATTGCATGCAGGAAGCCAGCATAGCGCCATATTGGCGCGCCAGCGTGCCGATTGTTTGTAGCGGAGGACAGGTGATAGCGGTTCCCGGTATTGGCTGCACTGACCATGAGGCGCTATTTTTCAATGGTAATTCAGAGGGATTAGTACCGGTCTGGAAACCACCAAAAATCCGCATTGGAAATTGAGCCTAGGGATACTCTTTGTTAAGCTGAACGCCCATCGGAGCTATGCTATCGGCAACACCTTGTTAGCCGCCCCACAGTTCCAATTGCTTTGGTGGAGTCCATGACGCGATACGTATTTGTTACCGGTGGTGTTGTTTCCTCGTTGGGGAAAGGTATTGCCGCTGCATCCCTTGCTGCGGTGCTTGAAGCCCGAGGCCTCAAAGTCACACTGCTCAAACTCGACCCCTACATTAACGTCGATCCCGGTACAATGAGCCCGTTTCAGCACGGAGAAGTATTCGTTACTGACGATGGTGCCGAGACAGACTTAGATCTCGGCCACTACGAACGCTTCACGCGTGCAACGATGTCCAAGCGCAACAACTTCACCACGGGGCAAGTCTATGATGAGGTTTTACGTAAGGAGCGACGGGGCGATTACCTCGGTGGCACGGTCCAGGTCATTCCGCATATTACCGATGAAATTAAGCGACGCGTCATTGCCGGTGCTGAAGGTGCGGATGTTGCCGTCGTTGAGGTTGGCGGCACCGTTGGTGATATCGAGAGCCAGCCATTCCTAGAAGCCCTGAGACAGTTAAAGCTTGAGGCGGGGTCGTCAAAAGCACTGCTCATGCATTTAACGCTTGTCCCTTACATTCCTACCGCGGGTGAGATTAAGACGAAGCCCACGCAGCACTCGGTGAAAGAACTTCGCTCAATCGGCCTCCAGGCAGACGTGTTGCTCTGCCGTTGCTCGGTAGATATCGATGAAAGTGCGCGCCGCAAAATCTCGCTCTTTACTAACGTTGAAGAGCGCGCAGTAATTCCGGTACTCGACGCAGATTCGATCTACAAAATTCCCAAGCGTCTTCACGAGCAAGGGCTTGATGATTACATCCTCGAGCGCTTTGGAATGTCACCAAGTGAGGTGGATTTCAGCGAGTGGGATGATGTGGTCGCGAAAGAGTTCGCGCCCCGACGAGCAACCGTCAAGGTGGGCATGGTCGGTAAATACACCGATCTTGTAGATGCTTACAAATCGCTCAATGAAGCACTTGGTCACGCGGGGCTTCAAACAAATACGCAGGTCGATATCGAATACATCGATGCGGAGGATCTTGAGACCCAAGGCATTGGCGTCCTCGAGTCACTTGACGCGATTTTGGTGCCGGGTGGCTTTGGAGACCGCGGCATCGAGGGGAAGATCGCTGCTGTTACCTATGCGCGAGAAAACAAGATTCCGTATTTGGGTATCTGTCTTGGCATGCACATGGCGATGATTGAGTTTGCGCGTAATGTCTGTGGCATGGCCGGTGCACACTCAACCGAGATGAATATCGAAACACCGTACCCGGTGATTGGCCTTATCACAGAGTGGCAAACCGAAGAGGGCGATATCGAAGTGCGCGATGAGCACTCTGACATGGGTGGAACCATGCGTCTCGGCTCGCAACCCTGCCATCTCGTCGACGGCACGAAGACTCGGGAGATCTACGGTAGTGATGTGATTCGCGAACGGCACCGCCACCGCTACGAAGTGAACAATACGCTGGTGCCTCAGCTTGAAGCGAAAGGTATGACGATCTCGGGATGGTCGCAGGATCAAGGCTTGGTCGAGATGATCGAGCTCGCTGATCACCCCTGGTTTGTCGCTTGCCAGTTCCACCCAGAATTCACGTCTCGCCCGCGCGGCGGACATCCACTGTTCTCAAGTTTCATCGATGCGGCGGTTGAGGGTCAGTCTTGATGAGCTGCAAGACTGTTTCGGTCGCCGGAATTGATTTTGCTAACGATAGGCCGTTTGTTTTAGTTGGTGGCGTCAACGTCCTCGAATCAGAACAATTCGCAGTCGATGTTGCTGGTGTCTATCAGGAGGTTTGCCAAAAACTCGGTATTCCGCTCGTTTTCAAAGCCTCCTATGACAAAGCTAATCGGTCTTCCATCAATTCCTTTCGTGGTCCCGGGCTGGAGAAAGGCCTTGCCATATTTGAGGCGGTAAAAAAGGCGACGGGCCTGCCTACCATTACCGACGTCCACACGCCCGAAGAGGCGGCGCCCGCGGCTAGCGTTGTCGATATTATCCAGCTGCCGGCCTTCTTAGCGAGACAGACCGATCTTGTGCGTGCCATGGCGGAAACCGGTGCTGTGATTAACATCAAAAAGCCCCAATTTCTGAGTCCTGAACAGATGAATAACATCGTTCATAAGTTCCAGGAGTGTGGGAATGAAAAGCTTATCTTGTGCGAGCGCGGCAGTAATTTTGGATACGATAATTTAGTCGTCGATATGCTCGGGTTTGGTGTAATGCGAAAAACCACTAATGAAGTGCCCGTTATTTTTGATGTGACACACGCCTTGCAGCGCAGAGACCCTGGCGATGCCGCCTCTGGCGGGCGCCGCGCACAAGTGGCTGAGTTAGCGCGAGCAGGCATGGCGACCGGACTCGCTGGCTTGTTCTTGGAGTCACACCCGGATCCTTCAAAAGCCCTGTGCGATGGACCAAGTGCGTTGCCTTTAGTCCAATTAGAGCCGTTCTTGGAGCAGGTTAAAGCGGTGGATGACGTGGTTAAGTCGCTGCCAAATTTAAATATTGATTAATAGCAGCTGGAGAGACGAGTGAGCGAAATTGTAGATATCCGCGCTTTTGAAGTTATGGACTCGCGTGGGAATCCCACGGTGATGGCAGAGGTCACGCTCGATGATGACACCGTCGGAGTTGCCTACGCACCGTCGGGTGCGAGTACGGGTTCAAGGGAAGCGCTGGAACTCCGCGATGGCGATGGAGCTCGGTACTTAGGTAAGGGCGTGCTGAATGCGGTAGCTAACGTGAATGGTCCCATTCGTGAATGTTTAATCGGTCACGATGCTATGGATCAACGCGGTGTTGATCAGCGAATGATCGAGGCAGACGGTACAGACAATAAGGCGAAATTTGGGGCCAATGCCATTTTGGCGGTCTCACTGGCGACAGCGCGTGCTGCCGCACAATCCTCCAAAACGCCCCTTTACCAGCATATTGCAAACCTGGCAGGCACGAATCAGCTCACGATGCCTGTGCCTATGATGAATATCCTCAATGGTGGTGAACATGCCGATAACAACGTTGATATTCAGGAATTCATGATTCAGCCCGTGGCTGCAAAGTCATTTGCCGAAGCGCTGAGAGTGGGTGCAGAGATCTTTCATCACCTCAAGAAGGTCTTGGGCGCACGAGGCCTGGCAACGTCGGTGGGAGACGAGGGCGGATTTGCCCCTGATTTACCGTCAAACGCGGCTGCACTGGAAGTTATTGCCGAAGCGGTGGCCAACGCGGGTTACTCGCTCGGCGAGGACATCACATTAGCGCTCGATTGTGCGGCTTCAGAGTTTTATCGCGATGGTGAGTATCAACTGTCGGGTGAGGGGCGTTCTTTCTCTAGCGAGGGTTTTGCCGATTATCTGGCCGAGTTAGCGGCATCACATCCTATCGTTTCTATCGAGGACGGCTTAGATGAGTCCGATTGGGCTGGATGGGCTTATTTGACGCGCAAGCTTGGCGATAAAGTGCAGCTGGTTGGCGATGATTTATTTGTCACCAATACGCGCATTTTGAAGCGTGGTATCGATGAAAACATCGGGAATTCGATTCTGATTAAGTTCAATCAGATCGGCTCGCTCAGCGAGACGCTCGACGCTATCAAGATGGCACAAGATGCGGGCTTTACGGCGGTTATTTCACATCGCAGCGGCGAGACAGAGGACGCAACGATTGCGGACCTTGCGGTAGGCACTGGCGCGGGTCAAATCAAGACAGGCTCGCTATGCCGCTCTGACCGGGTTGCGAAGTACAACCGATTGCTTCGCATTGAAGCAGAGCTAGGCATGACTGCGCCTTACCGCGGACGTGCTGAGTTAGAGCGAGGCGCCTAAGTGCATCGCCCCATGCTGTTCGCACTGCTGGGGCTTCTAATGCTTCTGCAATACCGTTTGTGGTTTGGGGAGGGTGGCATTAATGAGCGCCAATTGCTCGAAGTACAGGTGGCCAACGATAGCGCAGAGAATCAGCGACTAACGCAGCGAAACGAAGCTCTGGCAGACCGCGTTATTGAGCTTCAAAACGGCCAGGAAATGCTTGAGGCTGTCGCTAGGGAAGATCTGGGCTTGGTGCGCGAAGGAGAGGAATTTATCCTCTTCATTGATGAGAAGAGCGAGGAAAAATCGCCGTGAGTAGTGTTTGGGCTGTGGTGCCTGCTGCTGGAAGCGGGCGTCGCATGGCCGCAGAGATTCCGAAGCAGTATTTGAAACTGAATGGTGTGCCAATACTCGAGCACACGCTCAGAGCTTTACTTGCCTGCCCAGATATCCGCGGTGTGGTTGTTGTGCTTGATCCCAGTGATCGGCGCGCCGATGCCATACCCAGCCTCTCTGACCCTCGTGTATCGACTGCTGCCGGCGGCGCTGAACGTGCAGATTCCGTATTGGCCGGTTTACAGGCGATAGCCCCTGATGCAGGTGATCACGATTGGGTGTTGGTTCACGATGCGGCGCGGCCGTGTATTTCGGTCGCAGTCTTGCATTCGTTGATTACCGCTTGCATCTCTGAAGGTGTTGGGACTGTCATGGCACAGGCTTCGGTTGACACATTGAAACGTATCGCCGATGACAACCGCGTCGTTGAAACACTGGATCGAAAAGTGATTTGGCGGGCACAGACACCACAGATGTTCAAGCTTACTGAGCTAACATCAGCATTGTCATCGGCGCTCGCCAACGGCACCGCTATTACTGACGAGTCTATGGCAATGGAGCTAGCCGGTTATCCTGTGTCGATTCTCGAGGGACCTTCGACCAACATAAAGATAACAGTGCCCGCTGATCTCGAAGTCGCAGAGATCGTTTTACGGCAGCTCAGTGAGGAGTCAAGGGTATGACTGGACGGATACGAATTGGTCATGGTTACGATGTCCACGCCTTTGGCGATGGAGATGGCATCGTTTTAGGGGGTGTTCAGATCCCTCATAGCAAAGCGTTGCTCGCACATTCAGATGGCGATGTCGCACTCCATGCGCTCAGTGACGCCATCCTTGGCGCTTTGGGCTTAGGCGATATTGGACACCATTTCCCAGACGATGATCCCGCCTTGAAGGGCGTGGACAGCCGTGTGTTGTTGCGAAAGGTGGTTGAGCACATGTACGCCAAGGGTTACGCGGTCGGCAACGTCGACGTCACGATCATCGCTCAACGGCCTAAACTCGCGCCTCACATTGAGGCTATGCGGGCCAATATTGCGTCGGATCTTGAGACAGATGCTTCAAACTGTAACGTCAAGGCGACAACGACCGAGAAGCTGGGGTTTGCTGGTCGAGAGGAAGGCATTGCTGTTCACGCGGTTGCGCTGTTAAACGAGATTAATCGGTCGTGACAGATCTTCGCGGTATCGGAATGACTTCGCAGCGGACGCGAATGCGCTTGTTGGATCGTCTGCGATCGCAGGGCATTACTAATCAAACGGTGCTCGATGCGATTGGAGAGATACCTCGCCATCTCTTTGTCGATGAAGCGCTGGCTCATCGTGCTTATGAAGATACGGCTTTACCCATTGGGTTTAATCAGACTCTCAGTCAGCCTTACATCGTGGCGAGGATGACTGAGCTTGCTTTACAGAATGGAAAGCCGGGGAGGGTGCTTGAGTTAGGCACGGGGTCGGGTTACCAGAGCGCCGTTTTATCGAGGGTTGCCTCGGAGGTTTACTCCATCGAGCGAATCAAACCGCTTCTCGATAAAGCACGTCAACGGCTCAGAACCCTGAAGGCAAGAAATGTGCGCTGTAAACATGGCGACGGCTTTGAGGGCTGGTCTGAGTTTGCACCGTTTGATGTGATTCTTGGGGCGGCTGCGCCAGAGACGGTTCCCGAGAACCTGCTCGATCAACTGGCACCAGGCGGTGTTCTTCTCTTACCTGTCGGCGGGAGCTCCCAAAAACTGATTCAGGTCACACTAACCCCCGAGGGATTTGAGCAAACTATCGTCGAGGACGTGTTTTTCGTTCCCATGCTCGAAGGTGTGCAGCGATGAAACTCTCCGGTCTAGGGATTTATCTCCGAGGCATTGCGATGGGGGCGGCCGATCTGGTTCCCGGTGTCTCAGGTGGCACGATTGCTCTGATTACAGGTATTTATGCGCGGCTTATTGCAGCCATCGCAAGTATTGGCCCAAGCACACTTTCTTTGCTTCTGCGTGGAAAGCTGGTGGAAGCTTGGAAAGCCATAGATGGCCAGTTTTTATTCACCTTGGCCGCCGGTATAGCGACCGCCATTATCGGCTTGGCTGCCGTTCTTGATTGGCTGTTACAGCATTACCCTTTACCGCTGTGGGCCACCTTCTCGGGGTTGGTTCTGGCGAGCGCATTGTCATTGGTTCGCGATAATTATCGGCTATGGTCGTCGCAACAATGGTCGCTGTTTTTAATCGGTATTGGCGTAGCTGTCTTTGTTGGTTTAACGCAAGCGGTTCAAATGCCCGTGACACTATGGGGCATATTTTTGGCAGGCAGCGTGGCAATTTGCGCGATGATATTGCCCGGTATATCCGGCAGTTTCCTGTTGCTGCTAATGGGTATGTACCAAGTGGTCATTAGCGCAATCGTCAACCTCGAATTTACAACGCTCGCGCTGTTCGCACTTGGTTGTGGGGTAGGGATATTACTATTCTCGCGTTTGCTTCAACGGCTTTTGTCTGTCGCAGAACAGTCGACGATGGCAACGCTGTTTGGATTTTTGCTGGGCTCGCTGATCATCCTATGGCCCTGGCAAGTCACGGTCAGCAGTGTGCTTGATCGCCATGGGGAGATGCGAGCTGTTCAAACACTCCCTGTTACCCCCGGACACTACGGTGAACACGTAGGAGATCCCATGTTGCTCCTTAGTGCCATGGGCTTCATTGGGGGCACTGTTGCGGTGTTATTGCTCATGTCGATATCGCGTCGGCACGATCACGCGTAGAGGGTTCCAGCGCAATGTGTTCCTTCAAGCACACCTCCGTAGCGCTGTTATTGGTCTCGCTAGTTGCATGCTCTGGAACCGCGCCACGCGACTTAAAGCCGTGGGAAAAAACGTCAGGTAGCGCCACCAGCCGACATACGTCATCCGATATGGGTTCTGCTAGACCCGATTACGGTCCGAAGCTCGCTGTTGGCAAACCGTATACGGTTAAACGCGGGGATACGCTCTATGCCATAGCCTTTCGCTTAGGCGTGGATTTTCGTGAGTTGGCGGCTCGAAACGGTATCAGAGCGCCTTATACGATCAACGTCGGCCAGGTTCTCCAAACGTCAAAGCCGAAAGCATCAACGTCGAATAGATCATCTATGACGTCAGACTCAGGGAAGTCGACAACAACCCGTACAGCTTCGTCTAAAACCAAAGCCTCGGTGGTTAAATCGAAGTCTTCCTCTGGAAAGGCGACTAAGTCGTCAACCACGTCTACTAGAGTAGCCAAGAAAACTCAGCCCTCCACGAAACCGTCTTCGAAAAAATCGGTCGAACCCAATCGTCCCGTATCTCGATGGCGGTGGCCGTCTCGCGGGAAGGTGGTCAGAACCTTCGCCTCTAACGTGCACAAAGGGATTGATATCGCGGGCAATCGAGGGGACCCCGTCACCGCAACGGCTGCCGGTAAGGTTGTTTACGCAGGGGCGGGCGTCACAGGCTACGGCTCACTCATCATTGTGAAGCACAACGAGACGTACCTGAGCGCCTACGGACATAACGAGCAGTTGCTTGTGTCTGAAGGAAGCGTTGTGAAAGTTGGTCAGCAAATTGCCACAATGGGGAGCAGCGGCACCAACGCGGTCAAGCTGCACTTCGAGCTGCGCCGGCTCGGGAAACCTGTCGACCCCCTGACGCTTTTACCCAAGCGCTAATACTTTCAGCCCTAGAGCACTATAACTTGCTGAGCTCGCTCAGTTTCTCTTAAGAGGACAGGTGCGCCAAACGACAGTGGAGCCGGACGGCTCCACTGGAATGATACGTATTGTGCAAGGTATGGGTGGCTTAGCGCTCGAGCAGTGCGAGCTTCCCAGGCTTGCCTTCCCAGTCAGCCGCATCGGCAGGGGCGTCCTTCTTCTCAGTGATATTGGGCCAAATCTCCGCGAGCTCTGCGTTGAGCTCTAGGAAGTTTTCCTGATCAGCAGGAAGCTCATCTTCTGAGAAGATCGCGTCAATAGGGCACTCTGGTTCGCAAAGTGCGCAATCGATGCACTCATCGGGATGAATCACGAGGAAGTTAGGGCCCTCGTAAAAGCAGTCTACTGGACACACTTCTACACAGTCAGTGTGTTTACATTTAATGCAGTCTTCGCCGACGACGAATGTCATAGTACTTCCCCTAAATACCCGCTTTTTCAGTTAGTTATCGCGGTAAGTGTCAAAATAATAAGTCGATCTATGTGTCTAGTAAAGTTTTCAGTGTATAAAGCGCATCCAGCGCCTCTTTTGGCGTCATCTGATCAGGATCGATGTCAGACAATACATCTAACGCTGGGCTTTTCTGAGTTGGCTCTGAGAACAAATCTGTTTGTCCACCGGAGTTCTCTCCTGGCTGCGAAACCTGCTGGCTTTCGAGCTCAGCGAGCTTCTGTCGAGCATGGAGTAAAACGCCACTGGGAACACCCGCTAGTTTAGCAACTTCCAGCCCAAAACTGCGATTAGCGGGTCCTTCTTGGATATGATGCATGAACACAACATGGTCTTCGTGCTCGGTTGCATCAAGGTGCACATTCGCCATGGCTGAGTGATCTTCAGGTAGCGCCGTCAGTTCGAAATAATGCGTTGCGAAAAAGGTGAGTGCTCTGACCCTCTCTGCTAGCGCTACAGCCGCTGCCCAGGCGATACTCAAACCATCAAACGTGCTCGTGCCGCGACCTACTTCATCCATCAACACCAAACTTCGGTCAGTGGCATTGTGGAGGATATTCGCGGTCTCAGTCATTTCAACCATGAATGTCGATAGCCCGCTTGCGAGGTCGTCCGATGACCCAATGCGCGTGAAAATACGATCAACCAGCGATAGGGTGGCGCTTTGCGCCGGCACGAAGGCACCGCAGTGCGCCAGCAGTGTGATAAGGGCGTTTTGGCGCATGTAGGTCGATTTGCCGCCCATATTTGGACCGGTAATCAGCAGCATGCGACGCGTGTCATTAAGCAAGGTGTTGTTTGCGATGAAGGGTCGATCGCTCACTTGCTCAACGACTGGGTGTCGGCCCCCAGTGATATCTAATTGCACCTCGTTGCTAAAGTTGGGTCGAGTCAGCGTCAGCGCATCAGCGCGCTCGGCAAAGCAAGCAAGCACATCGAGATCACAAAGCGCGTTGGAGGTTCTTTGAAGTGCGATTAGATCCTCTGCTACTCGTTCAACGAGTGCGTCGTACAAGTGTTTCTCGCGGGCCAAGGCTCGGCTCCGGCTCGAGAGCGCTTTGTCCTCGAACTGCTTGAGCTCTGGCGTAATAAATCGCTCTACGTTCTTGAGTGTTTGCCGGCGTTGGTAGGTTTCAGGCGCCTGATCTGATTGCTGGCGGCTGATTTCGATGTAGTAGCCGTGAACCCTGTTATAGCCTACTTTTAAGGTTGAGAGACCTGTGGCCTCCCGCTCGCGCCGTTCGATATCAACGAGGTACTCCCCGGCGTTCTCACTAATACCACGCAGTTCGTCGAGTTCGTCGTCATAGCCGGCGGCGAGGACACCACCGTCTCTAATGACAACGGGTGGCGACTCGATAAGCGCTTTACTTAGTAGCTCACACAACGCCGGATACTCACCGATGTCAGCTACGAGCGCTTCGAGCTTCTCAGACGCTCGAGGAACTGCGGATACTAACGCAGGAAGCGCCCATAAACTGTCACGCAAGCGAGTAAGATCACGCGGACGCGCAGAGCGAAGGGCAACGCGTGCGAGGATACGCTCCATATCGGAAATAGGCTTGAGATGCTGTCGTGTTCCCTCGTAGTTGTAATTGCTTTTCAGTGCCTCAACGGCCTCAAGGCGCGCTTCCAACTCATCACGGATACGCACGGGGCGATGGAACCACCGCTTTAAGTGGCGGGTGCCCATGGCCGTAACTGTCGAGTTGTAGACCGAGAACAGTGTGTTGTCCTCGTTACCGTGGACATTCTTATCGATCTCGAGGTTACGACGGGTCGCTGCATCCAAGACGACAGCATCGCTCTGTCGCTCGTACCGAATCGCGACGAGGTGAGGCAACTCGTTTCGTTGCGTATCTTTCACATAGTCCAATAAAGCACCTGCGGCGGATACTGCAAGCACGAGATCCTCACAGCCAAATCCACTTAAATCACGGGTTTGAAACTGTTGGTTGAGTGCTCGACGCGCACTTTCCTCATCAAACTGCCAAGCCGCGAGACGCCTGACCGCCACGTGATCGCCAAGTGCCGGGAGTGTCGCATCTTCTGCAACAAGCACCTCGGCAGGTGAGAGTCGCTGGAGTTCTGCCGCAAGTGCTTCTTCGCCCGCCATCTCTGACACTAGAAAGCGGCCGCTGCTCACATCCATCCAGGCGACACCGCAGTTCATTTGCTGCCGATAGACCGAAACGATCAGCGAGTCGCCGCTGGCGTCGAGCAAGGATTCGTCCGTGAGTGTGCCCGGTGTGACAATGCGCACCACTTTTCGCTCGACAGGCCCCTTGGATTCCGCTGGGTCACCAATTTGCTCAGCTATGGCTACTGAGAAACCTGCGCGCACTAATCTTGCGAGATAGCTCTCAGCCGCATGAAACGGGACGCCTGCCATAGGAATCGGCTCGCCCGCTGACTTTCCACGAGAGGTCAACGTGATGTCGAGCACAGGCGCCGCTATCTCTGCATCTTTGTAGAAAAGCTCGTAAAAATCGCCCATCCGATAGAACAACAACTCGTCCGGATGCTCCGACTTGATCGCCAAAAACTGGCGCATCATGGGGGTATGCTGAGCAGAGGTGTGCTGGCTTGTATCTGATGCTGAAGACATGAACGTCGGTCGGGCCAAAAACGCAAAGCGAGAGAATAGGTCAAAAGGCGCCTGCTTTAAATCCCGAAAGGCAATATCGACAAGGTTTCTTTCGAGCGTCAAAGCCCGAGTTAAAAGACCCTTTTGTGCGTCTAGCCATTGGGGTCAATAATCGCTATCGTCGCTGACAATTACAGTTATAAGTGGTGTCGCCATGCTCAAATTTCATGCGCCTTTGAGCGCCTTCTTTTTCGTCTTTAGTTTTACCTCGGCGCAGCTTGTTTCTGCCGCAACAGTGATTCACGCAGGCCATCTTTTTGATACTGCGAGCGGCAAAGTACTCGATAAGCAATCGGTTGTTATAGAGGCAGGGCGTGTCACCAATGTTGAGCCTGGTTTTATCGGTGGTGAGGAAGACGACATCATTGATCTGAGCGGTTCTTATGTGTCGCCTGGATTCATGGACATGCACGTGCACTTGGATGGTGAACTCAATCCACCGGCGAGCTACTCGGAAGAATTCTTCATGAACTCCGCTGACATTGCGTTGCGCTCGAGCATATTCGCTAAGCGCACCCTCGACGCGGGTTTTACAACTGTGCGCGATCTTGGGGCGGGCGACATTCAGGCAATCTTTGCGCTGCGAGATGCGATTGCAAAGGGGTATATCGACGGACCTCGGATTTTTGCAGCGGGTAAAGCTATGGCCACGACGGGCGGACACGCGGATCCTACAAACGGGATTCGGGCTGATTTACGAGGTGATCCCGGTCCAAAACAGGGTGTCATCAACGGCCCCGACGATGCTTACAAAGCTGTGCGTCAGCGATACAAGGACGGCAGTGACGTCGTGAAGCTCACTGTGACAGGTGGCGTTCTCTCGCTCGCCAAGAGCGGGGATAACCCGCAGTTCACAGACACAGAGCTGGAGGCCGTGGTCAGCGCGGCGAAAGACTACGATTTTGTTGTGGCTGTCCATGCACACGGAGCGACGGGCATGAAGCGGGCGATTCGAGCAGGGGTGGATTCCGTTGAACATGGCACGTATATGGACAGCGAGGCTATGCGGCTTATGCGTAAGCAGGGCACTTGGTACGTCCCTACAATCTCAGCGGGTAAGTGGGTGGGTGACCTCGCCGAGCTTGATGACAAGCTACCCCCCGTTGTTCGTCCCAAGGCCGCTGCTATTGGCCCGCAGATTCAGGATACGTTCGGCGCAGCCTACAAGGCAGGTGTCAAGATCGCTTTTGGTACGGATGCCGGTGTCTCACCGCACGGTGCGAACGGTAAAGAATTTAGATTTATGGTTGAGGCAGGCATGCCCATCATGGAGACAATTCAAGCTGCGACTGTGAACGCCGCCATGCTACTTCGTGTAGAAGACGAGTTGGGTCAGATTGCGCCGGGCTTCCACGCCGATATCGTTGCTTTTGATAACAACCCGCTCGAAGATGTTACGGTTCTTGAGCGCCCCAATTTTGTGATGAAGGCGGGCTCGGTATTTCGGAATGACGGCGTATGAAAGCGTGGGTGTGTCTGTTAGCGGCGGTTCTGTTAACGCTACCCGTTAATGCGGAGGAGGCTCGAGTCGCGATAGCGTTGCACGGCGGTGCCGGCACGATCGAGCGCGCGCGAATGACGAGCGAGCAGGAACTCATATACCGTAAGTTTCTGGATGCTGCGATTGAAGAGGGCTACCGCCAGTTGAAAGCAGGTGAGCCGGGCTTAGATGTGGTGGTGAGCATCATTCAGCGCATGGAGGATTCGCCGCTGTTCAACGCAGGTCACGGTTCGGTCTACACATGGGAAGGCCATCATGAGCTCGATGCGTCGATTATGGATGGCCGAGAGCTCGATGCAGGCGCAGTAGCTGGCGTTAGGACGGTTAAGTCACCTATTGCGCTGGCGCGTGCCGTTATGGAGCGCTCCCATCATGTGATGTTGGCGTCAGAGGGGGCTGAGCGATTTGCGGCTGAGCGAGGCTTTGAAAAAGTACCCGAGGGCTACTTCGACACCGAGCGTCGGCAAAAATCATTGAAGGCTTATAAGCGCGCTCGACAGGCAGGTGTCACGACTAATCCCGATTACAAATACGGGACTGTTGGTGTTGCCGTCCTTGATAGCGAGGGTAATCTCGCAGCAGGCACATCAACCGGCGGTATGACCGGCAAACGCTGGGGCCGGATCGGTGACGCGCCCGTCATTGGTGCAGGTACCTATGCGAACAATGCGTCTTGTGCCGTATCAGCCACGGGCCATGGTGAATACTTTATTCGGTATACCGTTGCGAGAGATATCTGCGCCCGTATGGAGCTCGCCGGTGAGACGCTGACTGAAGCAGCCAACGTTGTTGTACATGACACGCTGGTGAAGGCAGGCGGCGACGGCGGGATCATCGCGGTTGATGCTGAAGGAAACGTTGCGCTCACGTTCAATACTCCGGGGATGTACCGCGCGAGTATTAATGCGTCAGGTGAAAAGGTAATCGGCATTTTTGGCGACGACTGATTATTGAATCTATCAATCAGTCAGTGGTCCGAGAGACGAATTTCTTTCCTCTGCCGCAAAACTTCCGCAGAGCCTGTCGCCTATGACGACAGGTGTTAGGCAATGATGTTTATTTTTGTCGGTTTCCCTCTAAACTCGATTGCATTCAGTGAATAAAACACTGATTATATATACAGTATTTTATTGACGGCATTACTAACGGTGAAAAACGGCATCAAAGCGTGCCACAGGGAGAAACTCATGGATCCTAATAAGCAAAAAGCATTAGACGCGGCACTGGCCCAAATCGAGCGCCAGTTTGGTAAGGGCACCGTCATGCGCATGGGTGATCAAGAGCGCGTTGCCATTCCTGCAATTTCAACAGGATCGTTGGGGCTCGATATTGCCTTGGGCATTGGTGGTCTTCCACGTGGCCGTATTGTTGAAATCTACGGACCCGAATCTTCCGGTAAAACCACGCTGACACTACAGGTCATTGCAGAGGCCCAGAAGATGGGTGGCACAGCTGCGTTTGTGGACGCAGAGCACGCATTAGATCCGCAGTACGCTGAGAAGCTCGGTGTGCAAATGGACGACCTCATCGTGTCTCAGCCCGACACCGGTGAGCAGGCGCTCGAGGTTGCTGAGATGCTGGTTCGTTCGGGTGCAGTTGACGTCTTGGTCGTTGACTCGGTTGCAGCGTTGACCCCCAAGGCGGAGATCGAGGGCGACATGGGAGACTCGCACGTGGGTCTGCAGGCGCGTCTGTTAAGCCAGGCAATGCGCAAATTGACAGGTGCGATCAAGCAAACCAACTGCCTTGTCATCTTTATTAACCAAATCCGTATGAAGATCGGCGTCATGTTCGGTAGCCCTGAGACAACAACGGGCGGTAACGCACTCAAGTTCTACTCTTCAGTGCGTCTCGATATCCGCCGAATTGGTGCGATCAAAGAAGGCGACGAAATCGTCGGTAACGAGACGCGTGTGAAGGTGGTGAAAAATAAGGTCTCGCCACCCTTCAAGCAGGCTGAGTTTCAGATCATGTACGGCGCCGGTATCTACCATATGGGCGAAGTACTCGACTGGGGCGTTAAGCTGAACCTCGTCGACAAATCAGGCGCTTGGTATGCCTACAAAGGCGACAAGATCGGTCAAGGTAAGGCCAATGCTGCGAAGTTCTTGGACGAGAATCCGGCCATCGCGAATGAGATTGAAGGTGAAATTCGTCGCCAGACAATGAACATTCCTTCGGATGAGCTCGAAGCTCCTGCCGAAACGGCTGAAGAAGCAACGGCTGAGTAAACCACTCGGTGGAGGTTAAGCCTTCAGATATTCGCCTCGCGGGCATGGATTTGCTCGCGAGGCGTGAACATTCCTCTAAAGAGATCGTTACTAAACTCAAGCGCCGGTTTGGTAAGCGCCTTGAAGGCGACGATCTCATCCACGATGTGGTTGATCAGCTGGTAAACGAGGGCTTATTGAGCGACGAGCGCTACGCTGAATCGATGGCTCGCCAGCTGGTGAATCGAGGGAGCGGCCCATCAAAAGTAGCCTACGAGCTTCGCCAAAAAGGCTGCGACCCCGATGTTGCCCTGAGTGATGCTTTCCCCGATGGTGTCGATTGGTTCGCTGTCGCCGAAGAAGTGTTCGACCGCAAGTTCGGTGCCAGGGCAATGCCAGAGGAGTGGGACTTAAGACAGAAAGAGCGGGCCAAGCGCGGGCGTTTTATGGCCTCACGCGGATTTGCGCCTTCTCACTTTATGCACTTACTAGAGGCTTCGAGCGAAGAATAAGCCCACGGGTCGGCGAACTCTGCCGATCCCACTGTCGGATATGGTCTTGATTTTGTAGGTGCTAATTGAAGAGTGCCTTGGTCTAATTCAAGCGCCATCACCGAGAAGGGCACCGCGCAATTCGCGCGCTTTCTGTTGAACGAGCTCTGCGTTTTCTGGACCCATGCGAAGTACTTGTTTTTGAAGTGCTGACAACGATTCCAGTTCTGGGTCCATATACACCCAATTCGCCTCGTTGCGCATGAGCTCCGTGCCTTCAGTTAGGCTAGGGGTGGCTAGTATTTGCGTTGTTGCCGCAAGCGCGGCTCCACGGATATCAAAGTCATTGACGCCCATATTTGCCAGGGCAGCCGTGGCGAGTGACTCGTAGTCGTTAAAAGCAGCGATGATGGCATCGATATCGAGGCTATTTACCCAGTTTGCGAAGGCGTCGTAGCGCGCAAAGCCTGCCGGATCCATGGTTACACGCAGGCCATCATCTGAAATCGGAAAGGCGCTCGCGGGTTTGCCAACGGGCAGTAATTTATACGGAACCTCGCCTCGACGAAGTGCATCGACAATAGCTACAGTGCGCTCAACCACATAGTTACCAGCAACGAACTGCTTCAGGGCTTTACCCCCGTTGATGGAATCGATAATTTCCCGCGCGTAGCTATCTGCAGTCGCTTCGGTTACGACCGGAGGCGGCGGCTCGACGGGTTCGGGAATAAATACTGGAATAGGCTCGGGTTCGGGCTCCGCCTCAATGACCACGGGTTCAGCGATCTCTACCGGCTGAACAACGGTCAAATCGTCCATTGGCGTGGACTCACCGTAGTCGCCAGTAGCAAGGATGAAAACTAATGTCGCCAATAACAGGGCGACAATGATACCCAAGATAATTGGCTGAACTTTTGAGTCTGATGGATCTTCTGACATTGGTTTACCCCCGTGTTTTTCTTGTAGACAAGAGGGTACCCAAGAAAGTTCACCGGGGCGATATCAGGAATGAAAATATCCGGCTGTTTTACAGGGCTTTTGGGGAGTGGTCGGGTTTTGCGTAGGTGTAGCGCTGTCCCGCATCGACGCTGTGATACGCGTCGAGGCCTACCGCAGCAACGAGGTCAAGCGCGTGTAAATCAAGGGTGCCGTCTTCCCGATAGGCTGTCTCATTAAATTCGAGCGTTTCAACCGAGCCAATGAGAAGCTGCGTGCCGTTTATTTGAAGCGGATGGTGCTCTGCAAGTTTGAGCCCAATTTTTAGTGGCGATTCCGCTACGAAAGGTGCCTTAACTGGCGCCTGCCACAGAGCTTCAAAGCCGCATTCTTCGAATTCAGACTGTTCCCGCGTAAACCGCGCTGATGTGTGATGACCGCGCTGAGTCATGTCGGGTGTCATCGCGTTCAGGGTGTACCAGCCCGTCTCGAGGATATTGTCTAATGTGTGCCGCTCAGTGCCCTCTGGAGCAGGTCGGATGATCATCCCGAGCAGCGCCGGTGCCGCACCAATATGAAAACACGAGTTAATAACGGAAAGGTTGGTTTGCCCCTTTTTGCTCGCCGTGCCCACCAGAACAACGGGCTTGTAGCCAGGAATGCTATTGATGAGGGCGGCGCGCTGACGCTGAGGCAGTGCCACTATCTCTGCTTTTTGAAGGATCATTCGGCTGTCTGGGTGTCCGTGATGTCTGATTTTGCCGGAAGGTCTCCGTAGAGCCCTTCATAGCGGCGCTTTGCCCAGAATGCATAGACAGGGTCGACGATCTGCTTGATGACGGGCCAGCGTAACCACGCCCAGAGTGCACCGAAGCGTGTGTGTTGCCAGGCAGCGACGTTCGCATCCGCACCGACAACCCATTCCTCGCCACGTTTGAGATGCAGATTTAATAGAAGGTTTTCCTTACTCGGCATCTCATCGGTTATCTCAAGGCCGTGAATATCGACCAAGTCGAGGCTCTCACGCTTGAGCTTGGCGAGATGCTTCATTTCTCGCGCACACAGCGGGCAGGCGCCATCGTAATAAAGCGTTTCTTTCGTCATGGAAACTACCGGTCGTTAGAGTCCCACAATGCTAGACATCTAGGGGAATAAAAACTGCGCTTGCTCAACTCGCGTCCATTTCTGCGAGCATTTTTTTGATGCTCTCGGCGAGTTTCAGCTCATCACCCCGCTTGAATCCGATGTGTATCTCCCTTACGCGTCCTTCGGCGTCCAGTAGATAACCTGAAGGCATCCCATCGACCGCAAACATGCGGGCTATGTCGCCCTCAGTGTCAATAACAACAGGATAATCAACGGAGTAGCGCTTCAAGAAATCCCAAGCATCCTCCTCAACGACATCGATACTGATCGCTAGAAATTGAACAGGCGCCTCAGCAAATTGCTCATTGAGGGAATTGAGGGCAGGGAGTGAAAGACGACAGGGACCACACCAAGACGCCCAAAAATCGACGTAGGTGATTTTTCCACGGAAGTCGGACATCGACAGATTGCCCTCAGCGTTCTCAATCGCTGGAAGCGTCCAGTCGGGAGCCGGTATGGGAGGGTCGACGTTGACAACGGAGTTGCCACCTGCGCCGTGACTCGCGGTTGACAGTGTTAGAAGTATGCCGAGCAGTAGAGCACGTAGTTTCATTAAATAAGACTCCTTAATGTTGCTTTCTACGGTCGTTAAAGCGGATTCGTTCAGCATCGTCCACACATTTTCGTTGTGCATATACTGATATTCGCGGGGTAGTGTAGCGGAGGTCTACCAGTGTTTTTGTTAAAAGGGTTTCATTTACCAAGAGGCTTATTAAGGTTGATTAAATGACGCCTTGTGAAGCCACGTTACGCGCCTATAAAAAGCCAATGACAGTGAAGTTTAAAGGCGCTACCTTTATCTTGTTACATACGCAGTGTGCTTTTGTGATGAAGTTTTAGTTTTCGCCGTTGGGGGTAGGTAATGGCTTTTAGCAAGAGTCGTCAACAAGGCATGACGCTTTTAGAACTCATGATTGTGATTGCCATAATAGGTATCTTGGCGAGCGTTGCTATTCCGTCTTTTAACGATTCTGTGATCAAGGCAAGACGGGCAGATGCGCGTAACTCGCTCTTTGATTGGCAATTACGCGAAGAAGGGTATTTTGCCGATAATATGAGCTACGCCAGCGTATCAACGATTAATGGCAGCGGCGCCGACACCGTGGACTCTAGCGAGGGCTATTACGACATTACGGTAGTAAGCTCTAGTGCGACAGCTTTTCAGTTAACGGCCACGCCAAAGTCAGGAACGACACAAGCTGGTGATAGTGACTGCGCCAGTTATTTTTGCATTAATCAAGACGGTCCACTGTACTCGGGTAGTTGCGCTCCTCAAACGTGCTGGTGATGCTTAATCAGGCCACATTTTTTGAATAGATCAGAGGTAACTGGGCTCGCCGAAACCGGTCATGGGAAAAGGTCGTTATGGTAAACATCACCGTTAACCCAGAATCCTTCCCTCAAAAGCTGAGCTGGTACCTGTGGTTAGTTTGTTGTGGGTTGGTCATCTGCGATTCCGTACTCACGTTTCACGATATTACGGGCTACTACGTTTTCAATCGCGTTTTCGATATGACGAGAGAGGAGAGCATCCCCAACTGGTATGCCTCGATACTTTTATTCTGTATTGCGCTTACTTGCGCAATGACCTATGCGATTCAAAGACGTCGTGTAGAAGAGCAAGATGCGGTCCCATGGTTGTTGTTTGCCGGCTTTTTTCACCTTTCTTTCGATGGATGACGGGGCAAAGATTCATGAGCGCCTAGGCAGTTTTTTCCGAGAGCTTGCCGAGGAGGGCGACGGCGTTTTCACTGTTTTTCAGCCCGTGCTGGAGGCAGCATCTACTTACTCGTGGCAAATATTCGTATTACCGGTTTTTCTGTTCTTCGCGTTTTTTATTTTGCTGTGGGGCTTCAACAATATTTCGGTGCGTGAAACACACCGATGGATACTGTTGGGTGGATTTTTTATCGCGATTGGTTTGGGTCTCGATTATTTCGAGGGGCTTGTTGATAACGGGGTAATCGACCTCGAGGGCAGGCCTTTATCAGTGAATACCATAGAGCACTATCAGCGCGTCCTCGAGGAATTTTTGGAAATGACGGGTTTCATATGCATTTTACGTGGATTGTGGGTAAACCTTATGAGTTTGGAGTCGCAAATACGTCTGTCGCTACACAGGTCCTAGCGTAACTTCTGCACCCAAGCCAAGCGATATGGTCCGAATATGACGGATGCGCCATGTTGGTGGCTCTATTGTTTCTAACTACTGCTGCTACTGCTGCTACTGCTGCTGCTACTACTGCTACTGCTCCCTCCACTGCTCGAGTTACAGCTTTTACTGCTGACACCACTGTTGTTGCTGTTGCTACTGCTACTGCCACCACCGTTCTTGTCCCATGATGGACCTCGCGTGCACTGGCTCGCGTCGCTGGTTAGCTGAATATAGAATTTTTGCTTATAGTCGCTAGCGGTCAAATTGAAGGTGACCGAGCACATCCCGGAGCTTGCTGTGCCATTACCCGTGCAGTACATATTGGTTGGGTTTAACGTGACAACGGCTGTTGTGTTTTGCGAGATCTTATCGCGCTTACATTTTGCTTTGGAGTCACGACTATTTTTCCTTTCAAAATCGCAAAAAGAAGTGGATACCGTCGCAACGAACTGTCCATTGTTGGGGCAAGTCATGTCGGTGCCGTAGATTTTCAATTCTGCTTTTTTACCCTTGCTACCCCAAGACGCACTGCTACTGCTACTGCTATTGCTACCGCTTCCGCTTCCGCCACCACCGGTATAAGCCACAGTGGTACAGGCAGGGATCGAATCGTCGGTACCCATGAATACTGATAGGGCCTCGTTGCTGCCTGCAATAGCGGTCTTTAGGGCGATTTTGTTAGTGCCATCTAGAATCGCGTAGTTACCGCTAGTCTTAATCGACAGTTTTGCCCCGTCCTGTTCATACATCGCTTTTAGCGCTGTGAGCTTGGCCTTGTCTGCATCAAGTAGTCTTTGCCGATCAACAGTACGCCCCGCCTCGTTATTGGCTGTCGTTAGGTTGAAGCTTTCGCCGTCAGCGTATCTATCATGTCTAGCCTTCTCTATAGACGCGACGTTTTCAGAGAGCATTGCGACCCTCGCATCTCCCTTCGTCTTAGACTTGATGGTATCTGTGGCAACTGTCAGACCCGTCACGACGACTACCGACAGCGCGGCGGACGCAAAGAGCGTCTCGATCAAACTCATGCCTCTGACGTACTTTAAATACCGCTGGATATGTCTGCTCATTGAATAAACTCCTATTAAGGGAGGGCACAGGGCGCCAAGCGATCGGTCCAAGTGGCGGGCAACAAATATACGGCGTTTGTGCTGTCTACTTCGACACTTACTATTTGCGATACTGTTGCTGAGGCTAGACGATAGAGAGCTGTAGCGTAAACTCGATACAAGTAACGAGTTTCGCTACCTATGGTTGTGCCACCGAGTGGCTCAGCTCGATAACTCGCGGTGGCTTCAAGATCTGTATCAATCACCACATTGTTGAGCGAAATCTCGAAGCAGTTTGACTGCGTATCGAGGCCACCTCGATTTTCCATGTCCGTAACTGCGTCTTGCAGTGCTACCTCTGCTGCATACAAAGATGTTGTTAATGCTTGTGAGTAGCCCGCTGATCGATAATTGTCGACCGTTGCAATGATCATATTCCTCGTCGCAAACAGCGATAAGATCGCGAGTATGCTCACAACAGCAGTTGTCACGTAACCTTGAGAAGAGTAGGTGGTGGGGCGACTGGTTTTTGCGTTGTATGGCGCATGTTTGAAATTTAAGGGTCCAATTATCTGAGTCTCGACACCCTCTCGAGGATCGTCTTTTCCCGTTTTTGTGGAGACTCGTTGGATGACTGGAAAGTTCTTATTTCCCGCCATGTCGTTGTTCGCTGAATCCGAGGACATCACGGCGTGGCTCCGGTCAAGAGCGGGTTTCGTGGTGTCACTAATGTCTGGCTAAAGTAGGCTGAGGTGGTGTCGTCGCAGGTCGCAGCACTGGAGCTTGGCGGCAGCGCGCAAAGCTCCAACTGCCACAATTGTTCAATAAGACAGTTGTTTGCCCGGCTTGAGTTGTAACAATCTGCTTCGGTTAAGGCGGAAAGTGTCGGGCTATCGGCATTAACGAACGCATCACTACCGTCTTGCGTCACTTTTAGAGACTTAAACGCTAAAACATCAGATACGGTAAGATCAGACCAGGTGCCGGTATTGCAGGCCACGCTAGTTCCTCTCGTTGATTGGACCGTGTCGTTACTAATTCTAAAACCGTACTGATAGTAGGCCTCATTTATGGTCGATGGATTGGCGCCGGTAGCGGTGCCTATCTCTACAATGACGCAGTCAAGTGATGTGTCTGGATGAACCGCCGCCGCATAGGCCGCTGCCGTGGGACTTGACGAATTACTGTAGCCTCCCGTCGTCGTCAGGTGCGTCGTTACATTTGACAGTGAACCTAAATAACCCGACTCCCTTATCGCGGAGCTGACGATGTGCTCGGTGGTTGCAAACTGTTGTGTTCTGAGTGCACTGGTCTGCGCATTTAGGGTTGTCCGGTAGGTAATGGTGTAATGCGTGGCTGCAGCAAGGACGATAAAGCTACTGACCGCCAATGACACCATAAGCTCCGTAAGGGTGAGGCCTGTTTGTCTCGTCGATATCAACATGCGGCACTCGAGTCTAATGCTCCAATACTCCAGATGCCGGTGGTGCTATGACTAATAGTGACCATGCCAACCGAATTGCAAAAACCAATACTCCCCGTCGTAGCGTCGGTAAATTGCCGGAGGTTCGCCTGCGACAAAGAAAGCTCTGCGGGGTTAAAGGAGGTTGATAGCTCAATGCCATTGGCAAATTCGGCGTAGCTTCTCGATAATTCATTTGTGCCATCTGCTTCAAGGTCTTTCTCGACTGACCACTGATCGCCTGTCGTAAATGCAATGGTTGCGATCCCCGTAGCGCCCATGGCAAGTACATCCCTCTGAGCCTGTCTGAGGTCCGTGACAATCGTCTCCACCACAAGGCGAAGCCGCGCTTGTTCGATGGAGCTGGTAAACGATGGGACGGCGATGCTTGCCAGAATCGCAATAATGGCAACGACCACCATCAGCTCTAAAAGCGTAAAGCCTCGTTGATTTGTATCGACTAAAGCGTCTCTTTTCATCCGCGCACGCACTGATCGAAGATGTACAAAGTGTGTCTGTTTATGCCGCAGAAGCAAGCAAACGGTGTCAAAAATGTGACGTTTGCGATGGTTTCAGTGCCCTTTAAGGGTTTTAGGCTTAGTTGGCTGAGCGGGTCTTGCTCCGTATTGCAATCATCTGATTAAACGCAGCACCCGCTATGTCGTGTGCCGGCTTGATATAGGGCGCTGTGGTTACGTGGTCGTAGTGATGCCGCATGGCAGGATTCGCTTCAAAAATGACGAGCGTCCCGTCGGGGTCAACAGCAAAGTCGACGCCGCAAAAGTCGAGGCCTATTTCAGCCATGAAGTCGAGTAATGCGGTGTGGTTGGTTGCACCCAGATAGTCAGGTAAATCATTCAGACAATGAGCTTCGTCCTCTCGCATCCACGACTGTTCATGCATGATTTTCAGCCGATCGCCGCGCCGTCCTACCTCCCAATGCTCGCCTCGCAGCAAGTGGATAGGGTAGAGGTCTCCGTCGATGTAAAAGGCACGTATTTTTTGGAATACGCCTGAATCGTCCGCGACGTCAATAAACTCTGTCACATAGAGGTCTCTCATTTTAGACAGGCCTTGCAGCGCATTCCGCAAACTCTTTTCGTTGTCACACTTACTCAATGTCGATCCCGTGTGTGTGCCGACGGACCTTACGAGGAGCGGATACCTTAAATCAGATAAAATTTGCCTGGTGAGCGTCGGTATATCCAATAGAGCCATACCAGAGTAGCGCTGTGTTTTTCCTGATCGCAAATGAGTCGAGACATTGGCAAGTCTCGCAATCGAATCGCGCGTTGTCCGCCTGAGTGCATCCGGACGATTGATAACGTTTTCGATACCATTGTTTGCGATAAAGGCCTCCAGCCCCATGAGTGCATTAGGGGACGCGTCGATATCGCTGATGGCATTAAAAAGTACATCAAAATGGGGTGCCTGAGCCTCGGCAAAGATGTGATTTGCAGCGTTACCAAGCGTGATGTGGAAGCGCTCCTTGTCAATCCAATATTTTGTCGATATTTGCCCACCTACCAACCGGGTTTTGACGCTGCCGTCGTCAGCGAATCGGAATTTCACTTTGGTTCCTTCAAAGGCGCGAACTTTCAAGACCACGGGTTTTATATGTTGCCGGCTTTTCTTGAGGAAGGGGCGAGAAGCGGCGGCGCTGGCCAAAACCTGCGCCGCTTTAGAATCTTCCTCTCGTCTGGTCGCAAGTGCACTCAAAAAATACGGCACATCAAAACTATCCTCGTTTTTTTGTGCCATTTGCTCGAGCGTTTGTTGAGCTTCGCTGAATTTTTTCTCCCTTAAGGCCTTTCTTACATCAGCCATCGACGTTGCCAAGCCCGAGGGTGCGAGATTTAAAGGCTTGGACTCAGACTTTGCACTCGCCGTCATATCTCCAAATAGCTCCTTGTCGCTCCTTAAAATACGTGCCTGGGTTTTGCGGCCTTGTTCTTCAAGACGAGATGCGGCACGAATTAGGCGTTCGGTAATACTAGGCGTCAGTGACCGCTCGGGTATGAGGGCTTGGCTGCAGGTAGCGAAATCTGCTCTCAACCGATAGCGGATCATCAACCGGTTACTTTCTTCAGCCAACGCAGTGCGGCCGTGAAGCACCTTATGATTATTGATCAGTAGCGTTTCACCCTTCTCTAGACGAAACGAGCGCTTCGCGGCGAGACGAGTAATGGTCGCGTCGAAGGCCGATAAGGCAGCGTACTGCTGCTGTGACAGTGAGGCGCCAAGCTCGAGACTGCGCTCCAGCTGTTTACGGTAATAACTGATGCGAGTTTCATCCGAATCGGGGCGGGTCTCTACAATGGGCTTCGGCTGTTTACCCAAGGGCCAGACGGGTTGGCGCAGAAGGTCGGTTGTATCGCTGTCGAGCGACGCTATAAGCTCATCGACAACCACCATTTGCGTCTCGCCACCCATTTCATCGGGCCGAGACATACCAAAAATAACAATAGAATGCGGATGGTTTTGTTGACTAGAGTCGGTGTGAGGCTCCAATGCAATTGTGGTGCGACTGTAGCGTGTAACAGCATCTTCGACGGAGGAGGCTTTCGGGTTGACAGTTACCCGCGTGGCACCCAGCCGAGAGGGGAGGTCTAAACTACTCGATCCGATGCATTCCAATGCAAAGGCGATGGCGCTGGCCTCTTGCCATGAGGCGTGACCCGTAGCTGGCGGCATGACCACGTAATAGGGGAAAGTGGTTAGAGCAGTCAGCATTTCCCGTGATTTTGCGAGAACGTCCATGCCTTTAGCCTAGCCCAGGCTTAACGCAATTTGTATAGATCGTTTTCACCTAGGGCCGACGCTATGCGCGCCTTTTAGAATTTGCAGCGACAAACGTGACGGCCATAAAGAAGGCCACAAAAAAGCCGGCGTCTTACGAGGCCGGCTTCTCGATCAGTTACATGCCTTACCGGTTACGCCCCAACCTCTCGTGCGCATCAACCCACTCGTTAGTACGCGTTGCCTTGTCGACACGCGTTGCCGCCGCGAGCGACAACTCACCCGCAACCACAAGACCTGCCGCAATTTCACAGAGCTTGAGCGCCCGGTCTTTGCCGAAGCAATCCATCATCTCTAAGCACTCGCGCTGTGTTGGCAGGTTCGTACCTCCGCCGTAGCTCGCCATGATGATCGAGGGCAGGGTGATCGAGAAATAGTGATCACCCTCACGTGTCATACGCTGATAAACGGTGCACTGATTGGACTCGCCAATGTTGGCAAGGTCTTGACCGGTCGCTGCATACAAGGCCGCCAAGCCGTTAGCGGGGTGGCTTGCGTTGTTCGAGCTTGAGGTCGTAAGTGCAGACAACGTGGTGATTTGATAGCCGTACTGCATCTGCTCGGGCGTAATGCGCAGGTTATCCATCAGTACCTTGCGAGGGATGGTGACCTCAGCGGTGACGCGTCGGCCACGGCCTTTGAGCATATTGACTGCAGAGGTCTTCTTTTCCGTATCCCAGTTGCCTGACAGCATGTAGTTCTTAAGTGCGCCTGGGTAGTTCTTACGAATCCACTCACAGGCAAAGAACGTGGCGCGGCTGGTCATATTCTGACCGGCAGCATCACCGGTTGAGTAGTCGAAACGGCAGGCGACAAAGTTGTGGGTATGGTAGTTCTCGATTTCGAGAAGCTTACCCACGGACGTCGTGCTTTCAGCCTGTCCTTTGATAGCCTCGAAGTTGGCTCGGAGCCAGAGCTGAAAATCACGAGCTTCGCGGGCGTCATTGAAAATGAACAGCGGAGCGCGTTGCATAGACTCAGCAGACACGGTGGTCTTAACGCCACCCGACTCGCGAATCACCTTCATTCCGCGGTTGTAGCTCGCGAGCATGGTGCCCTCTACGGTCGCCATGGGTACGAAGAACTCGCCCTTGGCATACTCACCGTCTACTAACAGCGGACCGGCAATACCGATCGGTATCTGAGAAACACCCCAAATATTCTCGATGTTTCCGGACATAACATGCGGGTCATACGAGAACTGCTTGGTGTGGTTTAACTTGGCACCGGTCTGAGCTTCGATGAACGCTTGACGTTCAGCGATGATTTCCGGGCTGTAATCGTCCTCGCGCGAGCGCGGGATCCGTGCGCGTTCGTCGCTCATAGTTAGAGAATCCGTGCTTTAGCTGCGTTGTATTGCTCAACCAACGTGGCGATGTATTCGCCTGCGGTCTCACGGGCCTTTACTGCACCGATGCCCTGGCCAGAGCCCCAAATGTCTTTCCATGCTTTCGCGTCAGTATTACCGCCTGAGCCGAAGTCCATTTTGGTGGGATCGCTCTCGGGAAGGTTATGGGGGTCAAGACCAGCGTTCTCGATAGAAGGCTTTAGGTAGTTACCGTGAACGCCGGTGAACAAGTTACTGTAGATGATGTCGTCAGCGCCGCAGTCAACAATAGCCTGCTTGTAGCCTTCGTCGGCGTTTGCCTCTTCCGTCGCGATGAATGCAGAGCCGATGTAGCCCATGTCAGCGCCCATGGCTTGAGCAGCTAAGACTGAGTCGCCGGTTGCCATAGAACCTGATAGGAGAAGAGGGCCATCAAACCACTCACGAATTTCCTGAATCAAGGCGAACGGTGAAAGCTGACCCGCGTGGCCGCCAGCACCCGCCGCGACTGCGATAAGGCCGTCGGCGCCTTTACTGATCGCACTTTTTGCGAAACGGTTGTTGATGATGTCGTGAAGCACGATGCCGCCCCAGCCGTGAACCTGGTCGTTTACCCACTGCTTCGCACCGAGTGACGTGATGACGACAGGCACTTCGTACTTCTCGCACATGTCCATGTCGTGCTTTAAGCGCGCGTTTGAGCCGTGCACGATCTGGTTAACGGCGAAAGGCGCTGCCTTGTTGTCAGGGTTGTTTTTGTCGTGATCTTTGAGCTCAGAGGTGATGCGATCGAGCCACTCTTCAAGGACAGGCTCCGGACGCGCGTTCAGTGCCGGGAAGGAACCAATCACGCCCGCTTTACATTGCGCGATCACAAGATCGGGATTTGAGATGATGAAGAGCGGTGAGCCAATCACGGGGATCGATAGGTTGTCTTTGAGAATTGCTGGTACGGCCATGTGAGTCTCCAAATAACGCTGGATTGGCTGTCGGTGGCGACAGACGTAAATTTTTCGGATTTGAACTTACAGTATGTTTTTTTTGCCAGCAAGCAAACACGATATGATTCCTCGTGTTCATGACCATTTTGCCCGTGCATAATGTTGTCAACCAGCGAGCAGTGAGCATCTATGTATCACCAACACTTCGGACTCAACGAGGCGCCGTTCTCTATTGCCGTGAATCCGCGCTACTTATTTATGAGT